>JBGTBX010000026.1:0-27449 GCA_041749115.1 Gemmatimonadaceae bacterium | reverse complement strand
GTCGGCATCCATGACCCCGGCGGTCTCGAGAAAGGCAACGAGTCCGGCAAAAGACCGCAATAGGTCGATTGCTGTCCCGTCGGCGTCTTCGTCCGAATTGACAAACTCCAGCCACAGCCGATTTCTGGCCGCGCCGTCCTCCTCTGAGGCCGCCGCAGGAGCTATTGATTCCATTCGGGGAGTGAACACCTCGCTACCATAGCGCGCCACAGGCTCACACGGCAAGCCGTGGGGTCGCGATGTCGAAACGCGCCGATGCACCCCGAGCGCACCTCCCGCTGTGTAGATTGGAATCGTGACCGACGTCCCCACCTTTGCACCGGCTCAGCGCCCGCTGCGCGTCGCAGTTGGATCACGCAATCCGGTGAAGATTGCCGCCGCGACGGCGATCGTTAGGCACGCATGGCCCGATGCGATCGTCGAATCGGTCGCCGTTGCCTCCGGTGTGCCCGATCAGCCGTGGGGGGACGACGAAACACAACGCGGGGCGATCGCGCGCAGCGTGGCGGCGCGTGCTGCTCTCGATGCAGATCTCGGCATTGGCATCGAAGGTGGTGTGGTGGATGAGAACGGTGCGTTGCGCACCTGTGCCTGGGCCGCTGTCTCCATGGCTGACGGCTCGGTCCACCTGGGTGGCTCGCTGGCGATGCCCTTGCCGCCGGCGGTGGCGCACCTGGTTCGCGACGGAGTTGAACTGGGAGACGCCATGGATACCGTATCCAGATCAATCAACACGAAACATGGCGCCGGAGCCTGCGGCATTCTTACCGCCGGTATTGTCGACCGTCAGCGGGCGTACGAGGTGCTGGTTGCGTACGCCTGTGCCCCTCTTCTCGCACCCGAGTTCTGGGTGCCCGCGCAGGCAGACGCAGGCATATGAGCACTGCAGCGACCCCCGCGCCATTTGTGATCCGCGAGTACGTGCGATGGGGTGACGTGGATTATGCTGGCATCATTCGATACGATGCGTATACACGCTTCATGGAACTCGGTGAATCGGAGATGTTTCGGGCGTTGGGGGTCTCGCATCGCGATTTCGTGGATCGCTTCGATTTCCAGATCCCACGGCGGGCGATGCACATCGATTTCGAATCGGCTCCGACACTAGATGAACTTCTGGAGGTCCACACTTTCGTGTCCAGGGTGGGAACAACTTCGCTGACTTTGCACTTCGACTGGTACGGGGGACCCAACGTGGGAACGATCCGCGCGGCTGGTTTTCTCGTACTCGTATGTGTGCAAAGCGGAACGATGCGGAGTCGACCATGGCCACCAGAATTTCTTTCCCTTATCAGCCCGCGACGTTTGAGCGTCGAGGAGGCGCGTGCGTGGCGGGAGGCGTCGGCGAAATGAGCGCAGACGCCCCTATTTCGCCGCCATCTCCCCCCGAAACGTATTTTCGGCGCGGGCTTGGTCTCGCAGCCGAGGTGCGCGGTGATCTCGCGTCCGACTACTCGGCGGGCATTGTCGATCATATGCGTGCCAACGGCAATACGCTGCAGGTCGGCGACGTGACCATCCGGCTCGCGCAGGAGTTTGGATTCTGCTATGGCGTGGAGCGCGCAGTTGACTACGCGTACCAGACGCGGCGGAAGTTTCCGGATCGACGGTTGCGCTTGCTCGGAGAGATCATTCACAATCCGCATGTGAATGAAAATCTCTCGGCAATGGGGATCGAGATTATGCAGCCCCTTGAGTCGGCGCAGGATGATGAGCCGCGATTTGATTATGCTGACGTTCGCGCAGAGGATGTTGTCATTCTCCCCGCGTTCGGGGTCACCATGGCAGATTTTCAGGCCCTTCGGGGCATCGGTTGTGTGATTGTTGATACGACGTGTGGTTCGGTGTTGAACGTCTGGAAGCGGGTGGAGTCGTATGCTCGCGACGGTCTCACGTCTCTGATTCACGGCAAGTATTACCACGAGGAAACACGAGCGACCGCGTCGCAGGTGCTGAAGTATCCCGGCGGCTCGTACCTGATCGTGCGGAACATGGACGATGCGGATTTCGTGTGTGACTATATCGCCCGGCTGGGTGCTCCGCCGGCTGCAGATGCCGACGAAGCGCGCGCGGCGTTCAATGATCGTTTTGCGTCGTCGATGTCTCCCGGATTCGACGTTGACGTTCATCTGCGGCGCATCGGTGTCGCCAATCAGACCACGATGCTTGCGCGTGAGTCACTCGCTATTGGCGCGCGGGTAGGAACCGCGATGGCTGCTGCGTTCGGTGAAGCGGAAAGAGCAGAGAAGTTTCGCACATTCGATACCATTTGTTCAGCGACGCAGGATCGCCAGGATGCGGTCACTTCTCTGCTGAATGAACCGCTTGACGCGATGATTGTGGTTGGCGGGTACAACTCCAGCAACACCATCTCGCTTGCCGCACTGTGCGCCGAGCAAGTGACCACGTTTCATATTGCCGACGCGACGAGCATCAACGCGCAGGCCGCCACACTGCACTATCGGCCGGCCGGGATGCACCACAGCGAAGAGACAGCGGCGCACTGGTTGCCGGCTGAGGGTCCCATTCGGGTAGGGGTGACGGCAGGCGCGAGCACCCCGAACAACAAGATCAGCGAGACGGTCGCTCGCATTCTGGCCACGCGCGGCCTCACGCCGCCGCCGCTCTGATTGCGCATGCGTCTACGCAATCCCTTTCGCAAAACACCTGAACGGCATTTCCCTGAGGCGACCGATTTCCCGCATGTGGAGCTGCGAGGTGGTGACACGCGGCTGGTCATTGTTCCCTCGTTAGGTGGCAAGATTGCCATATGGGAATCCGCGGGGCGCGACTGGCTCTGGAAGAGCGACATCATTCCGCTGGCGCCGGGCGAAGCCGGTCGGTCCTACGTTGAGACGGCGGATACCGGTGGTTTCGATGAATGTTTCCCCACCGTCGGCGCTTGTCGCGTGCCCGGGTGGGTTAAACAGTTCGGTGGGTACGAACTGCCCGACCACGGTGAGTTGTGGTCACAGGAACCGGCGGTGGATGTTCGCACGGGCCCAGCCGGTCAGTCCGTCACCTGTCAGTGGGAAGGAAAAGTTCTACCGTATCGTTTTGCCCGCACAGTACGTGTGGACGGTGACGGTGGTGTTGTACTGCACTACGCCGCGATCAATGACGGAAAGGAACGACTTCCGTTTCTGTGGTCATCGCATCCCTTGTTTCCGTTAACCAGTGAGACGACCATTCACATTCCCGAGGGATCGAGAATGCAGTGGTTCTCAAGCCACGGCATCGACCTCGGTGAGCTGCGTTCGGAACACCGCTGGCCGTTGTTGCGTGGTGGCGGCAAGGCCTACGACTTTTCACAGCCGTGGAGTGTTGCCAAACGCTACGCCTGCAAACTGTTTGTGGAACCCACGGACGGGCGCGTGGCGGTACGGGAAGGAGAACACGAGCTCCTGTTTACTTTCGATCCACGTGCGGTCACACATGTCGGAGTGTGGATCAACAAACGTGAGTGGACCCCGTTTCGCGATGCGCCGGCCGCCTGCCACATCGGTGTCGAGCCGGCGATTGGCTCGCCGGACACACTCGAAGACGCGTTGGGTGATTGGAAAAGTGTCGCCTGGCTTGATCCCGGTGAGACGCAACACTGGTCGCTGGAAGTCCGCGGTCGACGAATCGACAGTGATGAACTGAAAAATGATGCTCGTGTCGCTGCGGTCAGCAACGATTGACGCCGCCACGCCGCGCTGAATATTTGGGAGCCGGCGCGACCATAGTTTTGAGGCCGCTATTCGTCTGACGGCACGCAACTCGACATTCGCCCCCCTCGCAACCCTGATCACATGAAACGCGTTCTTTCCATCGCCGCACTCGTGCTGATTGTTCTCCCCGGGGTGGCCGCGGCTCAGGAGTTGTTCGACGTCATCATCCGCGGAGGCACTGTCATCGACGGTACGGGGGCGGGGCGCGTTCAGGCCGATGTAGGCCTACGCGGGCAACGCATTGTTGCCATCTCGGCCACCCCGTTGCAGGCGTCAGGCTCGACGCGGATTGTCAATGCGTCGGGACTGATCGTCGCACCCGGATTCATTGATCTGCATGCGCATCTCGAACCTCTGGCGGGGATGCCGTCTGCAGAATCGCACGTCCGGCAGGGAGTCACGCTGGCGGTGGGCGGGCCGGACGGCGGCTCTCCGCTGCCCCTTGGTGCCTATATGGATTCAGTGGGCGCAAAAGGGCTCGGGTTGAACGTTGCCATGCTCATCGGGCACAATACGGTGCGCTCAGCTGTAATGGGCGGCGACAATCGTGCGCCAACCGCTGACGAGCTCCGTCGAATGGAACAACTGATCGCCAACGGCATGCGGGACGGCGCATTCGGCATGAGCACCGGCCTTCGTTATATCCCCGGATATTATTCGAAAACCGACGAAGTCGTGGCGCTCGCACGTGTGGCAGCAAGCTTCGGCGGGATATACACGTCCCACCTGCGCGAGGAAGGACTCGGCTTAATAGAGGGCGTTACCGAAGCAATTGAGATCGGTCGCCAGGCGAAGATTCCCATCGTCCTCACCCACCACAAGTCCATCGGACGGGAGATGTGGGGTTCGAGCGTACGCACGCTGCGCATGATCGATGAAGCACGTGCCGAGGGGATTGATGTCATGGCCGATCAGTACCCGTACACGGCCAGTTCAACGAGTCTGTCCGTTCTGATACCACCCTGGGCGCTGGCCAATGGTGACTCGGCGTTTGCGCGCCGCGTGCGCAACCCGGTACTCCGTGACAGCATTGAACGTGGTGTGATTGAGCTGTTGCTGAATGATCGGGGCGGCGGTGACTTGCGCCGGGTGCAATTCGGTCGGGTGACATGGAAGCCCGATCTCGAAGGGAGAACGCTGCACGCCTGGGCTGTAGAACGGGGCGTCGACACGGTAGCTGAACGCGCAGCTGCCCTGGTTATCGAAGGGCAGCTCAAGGGCGGTGCATCGATGATCTACCACGTCATTGATGAGCAGGACGTGCAGCGCATCATGAAACACCCGCAAACCATGATCGCATCGGATGGCCGGTTGACGAAACCGGGAGACGGCCAGCCGCATCCGAGAGCCTACGGCACGTTTCCCAGAGTGCTGGGTCATTATGTCCGGGACCTTGGCTTAATGAGTCTTGAAGAAGGGGTGCACAAGATGACGGGCCTTCCGGCCAAGCGCCTGGGCCTGAGTGATCGAGGAACCCTGCGCGTTGGCGCGGTCGCCGACATCACAATCTTCAGCGCCGAGCGAATCAGCGATCAGGGGACGTTCACCAATCCTCATCAGTACCCACTCGGCATTCTTCACGTGATCGTCAATGGGACGCCGGTGGTCGTCGATGGCGCATATGTCGGGGCTCGACCTGGAATCATGCTGAAACATCAGGCGCGCAGATAACCAGACTCCCCGCATGACCTGCCGCGCTCGCCGTAGACGCTTGGCAGTTCAGGCGTAGATTAGGGGCATGTCCGACCCGCTCTATCTACCTCGCGTCGCATCGGCGCTCGCCACACTGGTGAGCACCGAAGGGCCTTCTCCCAAGGAGGCAGGTTCGCGTATGTGGGTCGACGCGGAAGGTCACATCGTCGGAGGCGTGACGATTGGCGGGTGCGTGGACGCTCGCGTTGTTGAGGAATCCGCTCAGGTGCTCACAGATCACCGCGCCCGAGTCGTCTCGCTTTCATTGGGCGATGAAGATGCGTGGGCCATTGGATTGTCCTGCGCCGGTACGGTAGAGGTGCTGGTGGAGTACTTCGATCCGGATGTGGCGCACGGTGTCGCAGGTGCATTGCAGACCGCCCAGAGCGAGGTGCGTGAGGGCCGTACGGCATGGATCGTCAGCACATTGGCTGATGTTCCGCGTCGCCTTGTTGTACTGGCTGACGGTCGCCGCGTCGGAACGTTGGGTGATCCGCAACTGGATCAAGCTGCGCATGGTGCCGTTGAGGGCAATGTCGGGGCACGATCCGGTGTCCAACAGATAGGCGATCACCGACTGTATTTTGAACTGCACGCACCGCCGCTTACGCTGGTGGTCTTTGGCGCAAACCACGTGGCGCAGCCGCTGGTTGAACTTGCGGGTCCCCTCGGCATGCGCACCGTGATCGTCGACGGTCGGGATGTTTTCGCGACACGCGAGCGATTCCCAAACGCCGACGACATCCTCGTCGGTATGCCATCCGAGATTGCGAAGCGCCTGCAATTGAACGCGGGCTGTATGGTGGTGCTGCTGTCCCACGACTGCAAATACGACCTGCCCGTGTTGCGTGCGGTGCTCGAGAGCGACGCCGGGTATATCGGTTGCCTTGGGAGTGTTCGCCGCGCCAAGGCCCTGCTGACTTTTCTCGCTGAGGAAGGCATTCCTGTTGCAAGACTGGCTCGTGTGCACGTTCCGGTTGGACTCGACATCGGAGCAAAGAGTGCAGCGGAGATTGCTTTAAGCGTTTTGGCCGAAGGACTGGCGGTGCTGCGAAAGCGCCCCGGCGGGTCGATGCGCAACCGTTTGCGCACCGCAACGTGAGCTCGGCCGATGCCGGTGGTTCTCCGCGAGGCGCGCGCTGACCGATGACCGTACACACGTACAGCCGCAAGATCCTCGATCACTGCCGCAATCCGCGAAATCGCGGCGAGCTGGCCACCCCGTCCGCTGAGCAGGAAGGCAGCAACGGTCTGTGCGGCGATCGCGTGAGGATTCAGCTGAAGATCATGAATGATGTGGTCATCGATGCCAAGTTCTACGCTGAAGCATGCGCGGTGTGTGTGGCCGCGGCGTCGTACCTCACGGTACTGGTTCGCGGTGCACCACTGGATGAAGTGGAGACGCTGGAAGTGGATGACATCCGGCGGTCACTTGATGCGGGCAACCTGCCGCACGGGCGCTTTCGTTGCCTGGGTCTTCCGCTCACGCTGATGCACGCCGCCGTGGTGCACTACCGGAGTGAGCGCCCCGAACCGACAGTTCAATGATCGCTGCTGTTGTGCTCGCCGCCGGGCGCGCAGTGCGCTTCGGTGGCGCCAAGACAGTCGCATTGCTTCACGGCGAGCCTCTCGTCAAACACGTCGTAGCCAGGTTGATTGAGGGAGGGGTTGACCATGTGGTTGTGGTCGTCCCCACCGACGCTGACGATCTCGTCACCGCGCTCGAGGATGCAGGCGTGCATTTTGTCACGAACGACGATCCGGACCGCGGTATGTCCTCTTCCATCGCAGCCGGGGTCCGTGCACTCCCTGTATCCTGTCAGGCGTTCTTCATCGCGCATGGCGATCAGCCGTTGATAGATCCGCAGGTTATTCGCTCACTCCGCGGCGTGTGGGAACGCAGTAACACGGCAGCGGTGGTACCCCGGTACTCCGACGGGAGGGGGAATCCTGTGCTGTTCGACCGGACGATGGTCGCTCAGTTGGAACAGTTGCAAGGCGACGGTGGCGCACGGTCACTGCTTGAATCGATGGCGGATCGGGTTTCGTACTTCACGGTGCAGGATGCTGCACCCAAAGACGTGGACACTCCACAGGATCTTACATGGCTCTCCGACGCACGTTAGGCATCAGCGACCTTACACTCCTGACCATTGGGAGTGTCATCGGATCGGGCATATTTCTTGTGCCGAGTGGTGTGCTGCGACAAAGCGGTGGATCGGTAACCGTGGCATCGATCGTGTGGCTTGTCGGAGGCGTGCTGTCGCTCCTGGGTGCGCTGTCGTACGGAGAGCTTGGCTCGATGGGCGGTCGATCGGGTGGATTGTACTCCTACATCAGAGACGGATTCGGAGATCTTCCGGCGTTTCTGTACGGATGGACTCTGTTTTTTGTTATCGCCGCCGGGACGATTGCCGCGCTTGCCGTCGCCGCAGCGACATATATGGGACAGTTTATTGAGTTGAGCCCGGTCGCACAAAAGGCAGTGTCCGTCACGCTCATTGTCATCATGATGGTGATCAACGTGCGGGGCACGCGCGGCAGTGCAACGGTACAGAACGTGGCAACGATTATCAAAGTGGGCGCGATCGTGGCGATGAGCGCGCTGCTTTTTGCATTTGGACAGCCGCCGGCAGAAGCTGCGGCGCAGGTCAGCGCTCCAATGACGCTGACAAGATTCGGTCTGGCGCTGGTGAGCGTTCTGTGGGCATACGAAGGGTGGCAATACGTGACGTTCAGTGACGCCGAAACGGTGAATCCGCAGCGAACACTGCCACGCGCTCTCGCCCTTGGCACCATCGCGCTTACCGTGATCTATCTGTTGGCGAACTACGCATATCTGGCAGCGCTGGGGCCACAAGGTGTGATGGCGTCGGAGCGTGTGGCCAGCGAAGCCACAGCTGCTGTGTTCGGTCCGGCAGCGACATTCGTCGCAGTCGCGATCATCGTTTCGATGTACAGTGCCGCGCACGCGACGGTGATCACTGCGCCTCGCGTGTATTACGCGATGGCACAGGATGGTCTCTTCTTTCGATCGCTGGCGCGGGAGCATCCCAAGTACGGTACGCCGGCGGTTGCGGTGGTCTCGAGCTGCGTGTGGGCGATGTTGCTCGCGCTGACCGGTACGTTCGATCAGCTGTTGACCTATGTCGTGTTCATCGGCTGGATCTTCTATGCGCTCGGAGCAGCCGCCGTTATTGCGCTGCGCATCAAACGTCCCGATGCGCCCCGATCGTTCCGTGTTCCGCTGTACCCGCTTCCGCCGCTGCTTTTTGTCCTCGCTGCAGGCGCGATCGTGGTGAGTGCGGTGGTGGAACAGCCTCTGCAGTCAGCGTTAGGCATCGGGATCGTGCTGCTCGGATTGCCGGCCTTTTTCCTTTGGCGTCGATCGGCGCCGTCCGCTCTCCCCTAGAAAGCCATGCAACGAATCACAAGGGTATTGGGTGCGTGTGTCCTTGTTCTTTCGACGACTGCCTGTGAGCGAACTGCGCCACCAGGTCGCGCAACGATTGGTCCAACGGATCGGTACGCGGCCGCCGCGCGGTCGATAGAAGAGTTCATTGATCATGAGATGAAGGACAAAGCGCTCCCGGCGCTGTCGATCGCGCTGGTCGATGGAGACAGTATTGTGTGGTCGCGCGGCTTTGGTGTGGAGAACAGCGAAAAGGGCACACCTGCTACTGCCGAGACAGTCTATCGGGTTGGAAGTGTGTCCAAACTGTTCACTGATATCGGGGTGATGCAGTTGGTGGAACAGGGAACGCTCGACCTCGACGCGCCTGTGCGCCGTTACCTCCCGGAGTTCGCCCCGGGTGGAGACACCACCGTGACAATTACGCTGCGCCAATTGATGTCACATCGGTCCGGCTTAACGCGGGAACCGCCGATCGGAAATTACTTCGTGACGGACGAGCCAACACTGTCAAACACCGTCACAAGCCTCAACACCGTTCCGCTCGTGTATGCGCCGGAACGCACCACCAAGTATTCCAACGCAGCAATTGCGGTGGTCGGATACGTCCTGGAACAAACGCAGAGCGAAGCGTTTGCCCCATACCTGAAACGTACCGTTCTGACCCCCATGGGTCTGACGAACGCCAACTTCGAACGCACCCCCACGATCGATGCACACCTCGCCGACGGCCTCATGTGGACTCGGCATGGACGAACGTTTCCCGCGCCGGAGTTTCAGCTGGGCATGTCGCCTGCCGGCAGCATGTACGCGACCATGCCGGAGTTGGGCCAGTTCCTCAGTGTGTTGTTTAACGGAGGTGCGGCACCGGGCGGCCAGATCCTGAAACGCGAGACGCTGGAGCAAATGTGGGTTCCGCAGTTTGCACCGCCGGGAGCCACGAATGGTTTTGGGCTCGGTTTTGCAGTGACGACCTTCAAGGGTCACCGTGCCGTGCGCCACGGCGGCGCCATCTACGGCTTTGCCACTGAACTGCTCGCTCTCCCTGATGAGCGACTGGGAGTGGCCGTGTCGACGTCGAAGGATTTCGCAAACTCTGTTGCTGAACGCATCGCGGAGCATGCATTGGCGGCCGCACTGGCGGCGCGCGCAGGTGAATCGATTCCAACGGCCGCAGTGACACGGTCGACGACCAGAGAGGAGGCCCGCGCATGGGCCGGACGATACGGGCAGGGGGAACGAAGCGTCGAGCTCGTCGCGAGAGACACGGTGCTGTTCATGACGCCGACACGGGGTGGCTTTCGTGCGCGCCTCCGATGGTCCGGTACTGACTCACTGATGACAGACGACGAGGGGAGTTACGGGACGCTCGTCACGCGTGCTCGCAACGGTGGCATCGTGGCGGATCGTGACACACTCGCGAGAGCGTCGGTGGGCGCGAACGCGTCCGTTCGCGACGAGTGGCGCGGCCTCATCGGGGAATACGGGTGGGACCACAACATCCTGTACGTCTATGAGCAGGACGGACGGATGTACGCATTGATTGAATGGCTTGCGCACTATCCGCTGACACAGGTGTCTGCGGACGAGTTTCATTTCCCTGAGTACGGTTTGTACGCCGGTGAGCGCCTGGTCTTCACGCGTAACGCGCAAGGCAAAGCCACGGAGGTCGTCGCCGCCGAGGTGCGATGGCAGCGCCGCAGTATCCCGGGAGAGGACGTCGACACATACAAGACCAACCCGGTACGTCCTGTGGCTGAACTGCGCACCGAAGCGCTGGCGGCCACACCTCCCGTTGAGCAGGGCACGTTTCGCGATGACGATCTCGTTGAGCTGACGCGACTCGACCCACGAATTAAGCTGGATGTCCGGTACGCCACTGACAACAATTTCCTTGGAACGCCGGTGTACTCACAGGCGCGGGCCTTTCTGCAGCGCCCGGCCGCTGAGGCGACGGTTCGTGCCCAAATGGCGTTGGCGAAAAAAGGCTACGGACTGATGATCCATGACGGGTATCGCCCTTGGTACGTGACCAAAATCTTCTGGGACGCGACACCGGAGAAGGACCATCTCTATGTCGCGGATCCGTCGCAGGGTTCACGCCACAATCGTGGATGTGCGGTCGATCTCACGCTGTACGAGTTGGCAACAGGGCGACCAGTGCAGATGGTGGGATTGTACGATGAAGCATCCGACCGCTCATGGCCCGACTACCCGGGCGGAACAACCCAGCAGCGGATGCTTCGCGAGATTCTGCGTGACGCGATGGAAAACGAGGGGTTTACCGTGTACGACGCCGAGTGGTGGCACTTCGACTACAAGGATTGGCGCGAGTACCGCATCGGCAACACCACCTTCGAAGCGTTAGGCAGATAGGCGGAGAGCTGCGGCTTCCAGCATTCGATGACGCCAACACGTCCCGGGTGGCGTCCAGAGCCCTGGGGCGCTCCTGACATGGCTGATCAGGCCCCGGCCGCACGTGTCAGGGCTTCGATGTCGTGATCGTATCCGTCAGAGCGCGTAGAAACGCAATCAGCGCTGATTGTTCAGCCGGTGTAAGATTCAGTGGGTCAGGAGGGAGCGTCTGATTGGGAAGTGTGATCCCGATGCCCGCCCCTCCCCCGCGATTGTAGAAATCGATCACTTGCTCCAGCGTTTCGTACACTCCGTTGTGCATGTAGGGTGCGGTCAGTTCAATGTTGCGAAGGGTCGGCGTCTTGAATGCGTGCTTCTGCACGAAGAGTCGCGACACGCCATATGCTCCGACATCCGGATCGATGATTGCCCAAACGGTATCAGCCTCGCTCGGCACTCCCAGTACCTCCAGCTCAGCCTTCCTGTACTCGGGAGGCATGGTACCATTGGTCAAGGGCAGAAAGTGGCAGCTGCCGCATCTGCCTTTGCCCATAAACACATTGAAGCCGTGCTGTGCTGATGAATCAAGAGCAGAACGGTCACCACGCACGTAGCGGTCGAAGGGAGCATTCAGCGCCTGCAGCGACCGGATATAGTCAGCAATGGCGCGCCGGATTCGCCATGAATTCACAGTGGAATCCGCTGCGTCGCCAAACACCGTCGCAAAGGATTCTCGCGTGGAGGCATCGGCCGACAATATGTCGGCAATGTGTGCCAGATCGCCCCCCATTTCATGAGGATTGCGCACGACATCATCAATCTGGTCCTCAAGATACGTCGTCCGCAGGTCGCTGAACGAGCCGACCTGCAGCCCGGCGTTGATCAGTGTTGGTGAATTCCGCAGAACGGCGCCTGACTTTCCACCCGTACGCGCGATACTGCGGGTGCGACCGTCAACGAAGGCACGAGCGGGTTCGTGACACGATGAGCACGTGCGACCGTCCGGAGAAAGCCGACCATCGATGAATAATCGAGCCCCCAACGCCGCACTCTGCGACGTGATTCGTTCAACCGAGCGAGGAGAGAAACCGAGAGGGTCGAACGCGCCTGAATCAAAGAGCGTCGCCGACTGCGCCAGCCATCCTCGGCGCTCTCCGGGGAGACCCACGTTGAGCGCCTGCCGGAGAGTGTCGATGGATCGGGACGATGGAATCAGGTATTCGACCAGGAACTCCAGATGATTGAACTGTAACGGCTCGGGATGATCATGCAGATAGGCGACCGCTGCGTTGAGCCATTGTACAGTCTGCGCCCATTCCGTGGACGCCCGCCGCGTCGCGGCAAATAGGGCCAGCGTCGTTTTGATCCCCCGCAACGATTCCGCGGATTCCCCGATCCACCGCTGAGCAACCGGTGAATCAAAGCCCGAGAGTCCGAGACTCGCCAGCCGACCCAAGTCGAGATGCACCGCATCAAACGCGGCAACGTCCGTCATCCGAATGGTTTCAGCCTGCATCGTCACACGCCGCAGAAGCGCACGTACAATGCGTGTCTGCTCGACGATATCGTCGCGCACCTCCCAGGGAGATTCCGCGAACAGTAGTTCTTCAAGTACCTGAAAGCCATCCGGTGGCAGCACCACGTCCGGCGCATCCGGATCCTGTTCGGGAATTGCGGGTCCATTGATCTGATCGTGCGCTGTGGGAGACCAATACGCGATGAGGTGCTCCACCTGCTTGAACGCTTGTCGCGCGGAGTCGAACGCCGCCGCGGCTGAGGCCACGTTCGCAGATGAATGAAGATTCGCCGCGGCGCTGTCCAATTGCTCAACGCGACGGGCTAGCTCGTCCAGGCGAGCCAGATACGACTGCTGCACGGCATCGGAAGAGTCTGCATACGGTTGGCCGGAAGAACACGCGAGCGAGAAGACTGCAAGGCAGCAGGCGACAAGGCGCTGATACATCACTCGTTACTCGTTGGGAAAGGATGACACAGCCAGAAGCCGCCGACCGCGATGGTCGACGGCTGTGGGGACTCGCAGCTTACCGAGGTACGCCGGTCAGCACGACCATCTGGCTGGCCTGGTTTTCGTTGGGCCGGCGCGTGCCACCGTCCGGGTTCTGGTATGCTGTGCCGCGCCAGGTGTGCGGCTGGATCGCAACCAGAAAGGTGCCCTTGCCAGCCTGCAGCGCAAAGCGTTCGCGTGTTGTGTTGGTAATATCGATCATCGCACCGTATTCCCACGATCCGAAGCTCGACGGTGATGCGCCGTTGTAGTAGGCTCCATCCGCCTCCGTGCGACGGTGGTCCAGCTCAGCAAAGATGCGGAGTTCTTTCGTGTGCAGGTTGTACTGGTAAATCCGCGCATCATGCGTTTCGTCGCCATAGCTGTTCGGATCTTCCTTCACGTAGGCGTAGTTCGTCGTGACCGTGATGTTGTCCGGGTTCTGGAATCCAGCTTCGAGTGGCCCCGAAGGAGCATCGCCGTCGAGCACAACCTCGAGTGTCCCTTTGAGCGGATTGCGCGCGTTCATCACCAGCTTGTATACGCGGCCCTTCCGTGTGCGGCTGGCATCGGCGTTCACACCGCTCGCGGCCTGCCCGGTCACGTTGAAGTACACCTCACGTCCAAGGACCCCGGACAACAGCCCGTTGTCAAAGATCGGCTTGCGGTAGTCAAGATCTTCGACCCGACCGAACGCGATCGACTTGAGCGCCGCCGCCTCGTCGTTTAATCCGCCGGGGCGCATGGTGCGCACATCCTTGATCTCGCGGAACTCCACGTCGTAACGACCACCCTTGACCATTGAACGCTCTTTCGTCTCGTCGTTGGTGCGTGCGAGGACGAACACACGTCCGTTGTCGAGGTCACCCTGTTTTCCGACGTACATCGCGATCTGTCCGCCGGTCGGCCCCGAATCGTCGTCACCGATAAGTATGATCGTCTTGCCAGGGAACGACCATTTTGGCAGCGGTAATGCCTGTTCCGAACTCCAGTAACCCAATGCGGGGAGGAGACGGTCTGATCCGCTTAGCGGGCCGTACGGATCAACAGCGTGGATCTGTGACTCAACGCCGGACTCGCCGTTGGTGAGGAATACGGGACCAAATCCATGTTCTTCGGGAGTTGCGAGTGTAGCTGAGCAAAGACGGAAAATTCCGTCATCCGAATTCATCAGATATTCACCGAACACTGGTCGGAAATCCTTGTCCAGCGTCACGCGCGACACGGAGAAGTTGTCCTCGTGGTTCACCAACATGGTATAAGTACCATTGGCACTTCTCAGCAATCCAGCGCCATCGGCTGACCCCCCAAAACGAAAGCCGGGCGAACCGGCGAGTCGGTCGTCAGAACTGATGACAGAATAGGCGCGGACCCCATGTGGCAGGTCCTTTATGAGAGCCGGGGTAACTGATGTGGAGCTGTAATTCGGACGCAGACCGTTCAGAAAGACCTGGTTCACCTGCGGGGTGTCGGCGAGTGCCGCAGGAGCAACAGCGCTCTGTTGATCTTGCGAGCACGCGGCGAGGGCAAGCGCCGCCATGACGCTGGTGGAACGTCGGGACATGCGAATCTCCGGGTAACAGGGGAACAACGACGAGGAGACCGCAAGTAACCCGGTGCCAGCGATTGATCGGTGAAGCGTGCGTAACGGAGACTTAACAGCAACGTGATGACGCATGATACAATTCGGAACTCGCGTCGCGCCGAGGTGTGACGTTATCTGCGAGCAAAAGCCCACTTACCGACGCGTCGCATCTCGCGAACGTCGATCAGTGGAGGAACGAGCGACCTCAGGCCGCGTTGGCCGTTGGGTAGTCGGTATAGCCGTTCTCACCCGGCGTATAAAACGTGTCCGGCCGCGACGGATTCAGTGGGAGATCTTCGCGCAGTCGATGGGGAAGGTCGGGGTTGGCAAGAAAACTGGTCCCGAACGCAACCGCGTCCGTTAGTCCAGCGTTCAGTGCCTTCGCCGCCTTGCTTGCCGTCAGGCCACCATTGATGATAAAGCCGCCCTTGAACGCGTCCTTCATCGCGCGATGCAACGTCTCTCCGACCTTCTCGTACGCCACGAGGTGCAGGTACGCCAACCCAAGCGCGCCGCTGTCTCTGGCCAAAGCTTCGTACTGCTCCGCTGTTTCGTCGAACAATGCCATATCGTTGAAGGTCCCTCCGGGCGAAAGCCGAAGCCCCACACGACCGGCACCAATCGCCTGAGTCACCCGCTCGGCGACTTCGAGGGCAAATCTGTTTCGTGCGTCAATTGAGCCAGCGTATCCGTCCGCCCGAAGATTTGTCGCCGGGTTCAGAAACTGCTCGATCAGATATCCGTTGGCTCCGTGCAGTTCAATGCCGTCGAAGCCGGCGTCCATGGCGTGCCGGGCGGCATCAACGTATTCGCGTACCACCAGACTGATCTCATCGGACTCCAGGGCTCGCGGTGCTGTAAAATCCTTCAGCCCGCTGGCATCCGTATACATCTGCCCCTTCGGTTTAACGGCAGACGGTGCAACCGGCTCAGCACCACTCGGCAAATTGAGTCGATGTGCAATGCGTCCGACGTGCATCAGCTGAGCAACGATGCGCCCGCCACTTTCATGCACCGCATCTGTCACCAGACGCCATCCACGAACCTGTAAGTCGCTGAACAGTCCCGGGATTCGGGCATACCCGAGCGCGTTCGGAGAGGGAGCGATGCCTTCTGTCACAATCAGTCCGGCCGACGCGCGCTGTTTGTAATACGTCGCCATGAGCTCGTTCGGCACATTGCCGATGGCGCGTGATCGGGTCATCGGCGCCATAACGATTCGATTCCTCAGCGACAGATCGCCGAGGGATACAGGGTCAAACAACTTCATTTCGACAACTCCGGGGAAAAAAGGATGTGAGACGGCTTCCTCGCGAGAGTCGCCCATGCAGAGTGAATTGGGAGGAACACCCCTGGGTTCCGCGGCCCACCTGAAAAAGGGCGTGCGGCGCAGGGGCGACGCCGCGAAACCACGACGCCGATGTCCCTCAGCGTCTTGGAACCCGTGGCGATGGCCATCGAAGTGGTTGGTGCAGCGCTCTCCACGGTGCGGGTGCGCGCCGTTCTGCCTGAGTGCCGGCAAACGTGGCGCCGAACCGACGCACTTCTTCGGCCAGTCGAGCGGTGCGGCGTGAGTGCTGCGTGATCAACGGTTTACGTGCTATATATGGTCCGGAAGTATGAAAATGACTGCCGTTCCCGGTTGAACTCTCTATTGAGTCCCATGCTAACTCCTCTGCTTCTGCTTCAGCTCGCCACGATCGGCTCCATACAGGCGCAACCCGGCACCAAGGCATCGGGTTATCTCGATGTGCCGGCCGGAGTGGATTCAGCTACACGCATTCCTGTGACTGTGATCAGGGGCAGAGCGGCCGGACCGACCCTCGCGTTGATAGCTGGGACGCACGGCGCCGAGGTGGCACCGATCGTCGCGTTGCAGCGCGTGCGTGAGTCGGTGAATCCATCGGAGCTGCGGGGCACGCTGATTCTGGTGCATATCGCTAACCTGCCATCATTCGTCCATCGCACCATTTATCGAAATCCGTGGGATCAGAGGAATCTCAATCGTATGTATCCGGGCGACCCAAAGGGAACCGTGACTCAGCGCATCGCCGACGTGATCACACGCGAGATCATCGACAAGAGTGACTACGTGGTGGACATGCATGCCGGAGATGGCAATGAGTCGCTCTACCCCTTTACGTACTGGAACAAACTGGGCCTCGACGCACGCGTTGATTCAGTGGCGCGGGACATGGCGCTCGCCTGGGGCAACGAGCACATCTACATCGATACGTCCAGACCAAAGGATCTCAAGGCATCGGTATACACGCAAAATACCGCTCATCTGCGCGGGAAGCCGAGTATTACGACAGAGACCGGATGGCTTGGTGTGCCGGAGGAATCGATGGTGGCGCGCAATGTGGAGGGTGCGCTCAATCTCATGCGTTATCTCCGGATGATTGGGGGTAACGCGACGTTCCCGCGGAATGTGCGATGGGTGGATCGGGCCGAAGTGCTTACCGCGAACGTGGGAGGTACGTGGCACGCGAGCGTGGATCGCGGTGCTACGGTGAAGGAGGGACAGGTGCTGGGCGAGCTTCGTGACTACTTCGGCGCGCCGATGGTGCAGGTGAGCGCTCCGTTTGCCGGGGTCGTTCTGTACACCATCGGTTCTCCGGCAATCAGCGAAGGTGAACCGGTTGCGTTTATCGGGCGCCTGCGGGGTGGGCCGCAGCCGGTCGTTGCGCCGGACACTTTGTCGTTCAAGAGTGGTGCACTGACATTGCGTGGCGTCGTGTACAAGCCGGCTGGTCGGGGACCGTTCCCGGCGATCATGTATTCGCACGGCAGTGGCAGTGATTATACCAAACAGGCCGACGCGTTAGGCAGGTTTTATGCGGCGAACGGTTTTGCCTTCTTCATGCCGTATCGCCGGGGATCGGGGCTGTCGCGTGATGCGTCGCCTTACATCCTTGATGTGCTGGACAGTGTTGGAACCGCCGCGGGCCCCGAGGCGCGGAGCCGGGCGATGGCGGACTATCTCGCCGGACCACACCTGGATGATGCTGTGGCTGCCGTGCAGTTCATCAAAACGCTGCCGTATGTGGACGCGCGACGCGTCGCCGCGTCCGGCAATTCGTTCGGTGGTATCGTCTCACAACTGCTGGCTTCAAAGGATCTTGGCTTGCGGGCCGCCATCAATTCAGCTGGAGCAGCGCAGACGTGGGCAGGGTCGGCCGACCTTCGCAAGGTGCTTTTCGACGCCACGCCCTCCGCCCGGGTACCGGTCATGCTGATCCAGGCCGAGAACGATTATGATTTAACGCCGAGCCGTGAGCTGGCGGCGCAGATGCAGGCGGCAGGAAAGACGCATGTGGTCAGATTCTTCCCGCCCTTCGGCACCAATGTGGCCGAAGGGCATTCGTTCGGGTACTTCGGAAGCCTTGTATGGGGCGACAGTGTACTCGAATTCCTTCGCAGTAATATGAAGTAGCTCAGCGGAGCAGTGCGGTCTGCTCCAGCCGCGCGAAGCTGGCTTCCATCCCGTCCGCCATGCCAGTCGCCAGCACCGCCTCGAGCGTGGCTGCATCGGGGAGTGTCATGCTCATGGTCATCGTTGTTCCGCCTCCCGGCGCCGCCGCGAAGCGTGTGTCAACGCGACTCTGCGGCGTCGGATCGGGGAGATGCATCTGCTCCATGTGCACGGTGCGAAGCGGCTCGACGATCTCGTACTCCCCGGTGAGCGAGAAGCCATTCCCGTCCGCGTCATTCTTCCATTCATAGCGGATCTTGCCACCGGGCCGCAGGTCATTTTCGCAGACCGGCATCGACCAGCCATCAGGCCCCAACAGCCACTGCTTAATAATCGAAGGCGTGGTGTGTGCTGCAAAGACGCGCTGAGGCTCTGCGGCGAAATGACGGGTGAACGTAACCGTGGTCTCGCTGTCGCGGACCATCGTGAGTTTGCTCATTCCTCTTTCCTTGTCTGGTGTGAAGGTTGGTGATCGGCCAGCAGAGCGTCGAGCCGATCGTAGTTTCTTTCCATGGTCGTTCGCAGCGACTCGAGCCACGCCGAGAGTTGGTCGAACGCTTCCGGCGCCAATCGACAGGGGCGGGTCGTGCCCGCCACGCGTCGGTGGATGAGTCCGGACTGCTCAAGCACCTTGATGTGCCGCGAAATCGCGGGCTGCGAAATCGCGAATGGCTCGGCGAGTTCATTGACCGTCGCCTCGCCCAGAGCCAGTCGGCCGATAATTGCGCGTCGGGTCGGGTCGGCGAGCGCCGCAAATGCTGCATCGGATAGTCGCATGAAGCGAACATAACGCACACGTTATATAACGCAAGGGTTAATTGCGGTCGCGCTCGGAGTGGTCGCGACGCCGCTACGGTGGGAGCCTTGCCCAGCCCCGGCCGGCCCGCCCCACGGCGTTCCTCACCGAACCTGTCGTTGCCGTGCGCCTGCTCTGCGCCGGTCCTCGGTCGTGAGCGGTCGGCAATGGCGCCGCTGGCGCTTGCCCTTCTCGGGTTGAAGGGGCCAATTCCCGCATCCTACCACCCCGTTCATGGCCACTACACGCAGAAAACTCATACTCGGCGCAGCCGGTTTAGGCGCCAGCTGGTTCGTTGCGGACCAACTCGGAGTGCTCGACGCGCTTACCCACGCGCGCGGCATGACGGCGACCGGCACACCACAGCCCACGACGGTTCTCACCGCCGGAGAATCTGTTGTGCTCAGCGCCATAGCGGCTCGTATTATCCCGACGACTGAAACACCGGGCGCTACGGAAGCCGGTGTCATTCATTTTATGGACCGTGCGTTTGCTACCTTCGAAAGCGAATCTCTCGGTGACATACGCGCGGGGATCACGGATCTCGATAAACGAGCGAAGGATCATTCGCCCGTATCCACATCCTTCGGCGACCTCAGCCCGGCCGATCAGGATGTTCTGTTAAAGAGCATTGAATCAGAAGATTTCTTCCTGCATGTGCACTACCTGACGATGGTCGGGATGTTTGCTAACCCATCATGGGGCGGCAATCAGGGAGCGATCGGGTGGAAGAACATAGGTTTCGAACCCAAGGCAGCGCACCAGCCACCCTTTGGGTATTATGACGCCCAAGTCATCGCGGGGGGCTGAGACATGCCTCAGGCTTCAGCTGTGAAGTACCCGATTGGCACGGAAGTGGATTTTGTCATCGTCGGTTCAGGTTCCGCTGGCGGCATCATGGCGAAGGAACTGGCAACCCGCGGATACTCCGTCGTGGTGATGGAACAGGGACCACGCGTGGATGCATCGAAGTTCGAACACGATGAGTTCCGTTATTTCTTCCAGAGCGAGATCGCCACAAAACAACCGGTCACCTGGCGCGAGACCAGCGATGAAGTCGCCAAACGCCGCGAAAATGCTCTTTGGTATGCACAGCTGGTGGGAGGGAGCAGTGTTCACTTTACTGCAAACTTCTGGCGCTTTCGTCCCGTGGACTTTGACGAACGCAGCCGACTCGGCGCTATCCCAGGCGCTTCGCTGGTGGATTGGCCGATCACGTACGATGATCTTGAGCCCTACTATACCAAGGTCGACTGGGAGATTGGAGTAAGCGGTGAAGTGGGTTACAACGATCCACCGCGTTCGCGACCCTATCCCATGCCACCTCTGCCGGTGAAGTCGTCCGGAGTACTCTTCGAGCGTGGCGCAAAGAAGCTCGGGCTACACCCGTATGGTGCGCCGATGGCGATCCTTTCGCGACCGCACAACGGACGCGCACCGTGTCAGAACTGCGGGTACTGCGAGGGCTACGGCTGCGAATACGGCGCCAAGAGCTCAACGCTGGCAACGATGATTCCCATAGCTGAGCAGACCGGAAAATGTGAGGTCAGGGCCAACAGCTATGTCCGGAAGGTTGAGATCGATGCCAAAGGGCGGGCGACCGGGGTCATCTATTTCGACGCGGATCGCAACGAACACCTTCAGCGTGCGAAGGCGGTGATTCTCTGCGCGAACGGCGCCGAGACGCCGCGATTGCTCTTTATGTCGAAGAGCAATCAGTTCAGCGATGGACTCGCCAATTCATCAGGGATGGTAGGCAAACACCTGATGTTTAACGCTGGTGCGCTGACGCCGGGGATTTACGAACACCCGCTGAACGAATACAAGGGTGCTCAGGTTACCCGCATTGTACATGACTTTTACGACTCTGATCCGAAGCGCGGCTTTTACGGTGGTGGCGGTATTGACGCCCGCGGCGATATTTACCTTCCGATCTTCTTTGCGTTGTATGGCGGACAACCCGGCAAGCCAACGTGGGGCGCCGAGCATAAACGTTGGGTGGAGCACGCGTTCACTCGGCAGATGCAGATCTTCGGGCATACCACATCGCTGCCGGTGGAGACGAATACCATAACGCTCGATCCGGAATTGAAGGATGCCTGGGGTTTGCCCGCGATACGAATCACGTATCGTGACCACGAAGACGATCTCAAGATGGCGCGTTTTCTTCAGGACCGGTCAGTGGAAATCCATCAGGCGGCCGGTGCCAGTGAATACTGGACATTCCCTGTCGGTGTGTCGACCGTGACGGCTCACTTGTTAGGTACGTGTCGTATGGGCAATGATCCCCGCACGAGTGTGGTGGACAAGTTCCACCGGTCGCACGACGTGAAGAATCTGTTTATCTGCGATGGGAGCAGCCTCGTGACATCCGGGCGTGGTCAGCCGACGATGACGATCATGGCGTTGGCGTTCAGAGCCGGGGAGCAGATCGCGGAGTTCGCGAAGCGGGGAGAGATCTAGTCGAGGCGGTGATGGAGCCCGCGTCTCTCACTCGGAGTGTAACGCGCCCCTTGGGTGTTTCGGGGGCGCCGTGGTGGTGCTGTTGATCAGAACGCCATCATCTGCGTGAACTTGACTGCCAGCGATCGCCCGGCGATCGGTGAATCCGCGGTCAAAAAGCGTTGGTCATTGTAGACGATGAACAGATCGCTCAACGGGTGATGAATGATGTTGAAGCGCACGTTCATATTCAGCTGCTTTGATGTCGGATCATATTGCGACAGCCCGTCGATGAACATGTTGGGGCTGAACGAATAGTTGGCTCTGGTGGTCCACACCGAATTCACGAACTCCCCGTTGGCGAGATCAAGTGATGCGTCGGTGCGTTGAACGCCGGTGGTCACCCTGAATTGGTACGAGGCGCGCATCGTCACACTGGCATTCACCGTCTTCTGTGTACCGTTGTACAGCTCACCCCACGCGAAGCGCGTGCTGAACGACAGCCGACGGCTCTGATCTGTGTTGAACAGCGTGCCCCACTCCTGCCAGCTGTATGATCCTGCGGGGAGTGCGTCGGCCTGCGGGCTGAGGCGTAACGGTCGGGTGAGCAGATTAGCGGTCGGATTGTATGACAACTCGAACACCGCGCCATTTTCAAAGAAGAACGATTGGCCCGTGTGCAGGCGCTTCTGCACGATGTTGTTGTTCTGGTCGGTATAATAGTCCCACACGACGTGGGGGTGCAGCTCGCGGATTCCGTGGCGACGACCCCACTCCGGCCTTGGTCGCAGTCCGGTATCCAGGAACCACTTCTTGATGCCGGTGCGGCGGAAGAAGCCCAGATCATTGCTGTACCCATCACCAAGGCTCATCAGGCCGCCTTTGCCGTGGAAGAAGTTGCCTTCCCAGTTCAATGATGTGCGGCCGGCGTACTGACCCTCGCTCTTCTCCGGGCTGCGCGTTCCTACAAAGTATGAATTCCAATCCAGCTTGTTGAAGAAGCGCACATTCGCGTCGATACCAGCGACGCGGTTGTAGTCGTTGTTGTTCTCCGTGGATTGCCGTTGCATGAACAGCACGCCGATATCCGAATTGCGCAGCACGTTCTTGCGAAGCCGCAGCACGGAATAATTGTTGGCCGACGACAAGCTGTCGCCCCGGACCTGCATATTGATTAAGCCGATGCCGAGTCCGTTCACCTGACCGGTGAGTCGAACACCACCATCGATGGGAACGGGTTGCCGGTCACTGCGAATGCCAATCCGGCGACTGAAAAAGAGCAGGTTGTCTTCGTCGGGAGTTGCTGGTACAAAGACCCGGTTGTTGCGTGCGGCATCGCCGACATAGAAGATCCCAGAATTCTCGAGGAAGAACTCACGTTTCTCCGGAAAGAACTGGGCAAACTGTGTCAGGTTGACCTGCTGTTCATCGGCTTCGGCCTGTGCAAAATCAGGGCGTGCAGTGACATCGAGCGTGAGGCCGCGGGCCACCGACATCTTGAGATCAATACCCGCATCGAACTGATTATCAAATGCAGAGCCACCGAGCCCACGCACCGTGTTACCCACGACAAATGGCTTTACGCGGATGTCACGTCCGGCCGCTCCTTCGTTCGGCGCGATATCGGTGAGGTCCCCCGCCATTGAAAGGCGCGTCAGATTGAACGCGCGCGGGACGGGCGACCAGAACGAGACTTCGTTCTTGCGACGGATACGGCGGGAAAAATTGATTCCCCAGTCGTGCGCTCCCGGTTGAAAGCGTAAAGTACGGAACGGGATGCGCATTTCAACGGTCCATCCATCCTGAAGTGTTTGTGTGCGCACTTCCCAGATAGCGTCCCAACTTGAGTTTACTTCGCGTCCTTCGTTCGCGACCTGACGGTCCACGCGCCCGCCTGCGGGGTTCGTTATAAAGACGTAGCCGTTGCGGCGATCGTGGAAGGTGTCGAGGATGACTTCGAAATCATCCTGATTGGCTTCATTAAAATCCTTGCGGATATCGGCAACGATGGCTCGACCGACCTCGGCGTCGTGCAGATACGCGGCGATGTAGAGGTTGTTGTCGTCGTAGGCAACGTACACCTCAGTTTGTTCAGTGGCGGGCTGACCTTCACGCGGTTCGCTCTGCACGAACCCCGTTGCCGGCGTCGCATTCTTCCATACGGCGTCGTCGAGGACACCGTCAATCTTCACTGGCGTGGCCGACCGGGTGGCTTTGAGTTCCCGTTTTGTGCTTGTGATGTTGGAGATGGTGGGTGTCTGCGCCAGGAGTGAACTCGTGCAGAAGGCGGTCAAAACTGCTGTTGCTGCGTATCGGAACATGAGGGACTTTGATGAGTCGGAGGTGCGGGTGGAGGGTTCGGTACCACGCGCTTGAAGCCGGAAATCTGGTTGGGTGTGCGAGATCTGGATACGGACGCACCCAGTTGGAACGCACGCTCCGGCGGTTGCGTTGGCTGCAAAAGTCCAGGAGCGCGGACAGCGGGGGGGGCCGGCGCCCATACGCTGTTCAGCGGCGGCTTGGGCGCTGACAGACCCGACTGGAGCATTCGTGCTGGTTACGTCCGAGATAACACGCGGTTCGCTGCAGCGCCTGGATAGGCCACCTTGGTTGCATCAGTAAACAACCTGCCCCAGGATTTCTTTGACTGTGAACGTCTCACCGTGGCGTGCGATCAGAAATCGGCCGCCGTCGCCTTCGGTGCCAGATCCGGCGGCGATGTCCACGACGTAATCGGTGTCCTGAACAGACTCGATGCGAAACGTATAGCCGCCCAGCTCGAAAGGCTGAATAATCTCCCACAGCGGCGCCGCGGCGAGGTCCATTTCGGATAGGCACTGTGTGCAGATTAATTCGTCAACTCGGCTGAGAGCAACCAGCAGTCCTCGGATGACAGGCTCCGAATATCGGGCAACTAAACGAGCCGTGTGTCTCTTATTCTTGCGCTTCCGCATCGCTGGCGGGCCAAATAGGCGTGTGGATTCGGCTTCGCGCCACTGCCAGAAGGCATCCACCGCTGAGCCCGTGGCTTCTTGCTTAGGCGTGGGCGGCTCGCCTTCCTCTTCAGTTTCCTGCGGCATAAATGAGATGTGTGGAGTGGCCTAACGCTATGGTCACCGGCGCCGATAGGCGTCCGCAGCACCTGGAGTTAGGCGCCAGTTTAATTGCTACTTCAGCTTCGTTGTCCAACTGACTATCGCATTGACGACGAGGTCCGTGCGCTCTCGTGCCATCGAGTGGCCCAGATCTTCGAATTCCACAAGCGTGACCCGTTCTGGGTGATCGCGTTTCAGCGAGCGACCGTTTTCGGGTGGTGCGACAACGTCGTATAGACCCTGGAGCACGAGCATCGGCACCTTACCCCCGTCCCACCAGGCCTCCAAGGGAACGGTTGGCGCAAGCGACTGGGCCACTATTGTCGTAGCCGAAACTTCGTCAAGGCGCATGTCGGTTGCGCTGATCGTGCTCTTGGGTCCGTAGAGGACAGTTCGCGCGGCCTCGGCTCTTTCTTCGAGAGGCAAGGTCTTGTCCTGAACCTTGCGCAGGCCGGCCACCGCTTCGGGCTTCGGCGGAAACTTACCTCCGGCGGCGATGAGCACGACACCGCGTACGAGTTCCGGTCGCTCACTCGCGATCATGCGTGCAACACGGTTCCCGTATGCCCATCCCACCACTATGGCAGGGGCGGCGGCGACCCCCTCGATTGCCGACGCCACGTCGCGGGCGTTGTCGCGCAGCGTCAGGCCTTCGACAGGACCGACGCTTTCACCAAATCCGCGCGGCTCCGGGCGGACAACGCGGTATCCCGACGAGACGAGCTCCTTCGCAAGCGCATCAAAGTCTCGTGGCCCGCGGCCCTGACCTGGCAGCAACACGATCGCGGGTCCACTCCCCTCGACGAAGACCCTTAACTTTGCAGCACCATTTAGTACATAGGAGACTCGCTCCGGATGTTGAACGGAAGCCGTTGGTGCGCACGCCGTAATCAAACCCGCGATCAGGACCGCAAAGGTCCGCCGCATACCCGAAGGACGATTGAACATGGCCGCCAACTTTCTGGAGTTCACGTGACCCTTGAGATGTTGCGCCTAACGCTTGGTTAGGCTGACGCGTGCACTTCACTACCACCGACTGTCACCGATTACGCACCGAGTCCGGGAAGATCGCCTTGGGGACCGATGCCGTGATCACTTGTACCCCATCGACCGCCTCGCTGACCGTGAAGTCTACCGCAACACTCGCCACAGAGAACGCCTCCGATGGGCGTAGACCGTAGTGGCTCACCAGGAATCTCACGACTTCGTAGGTGGCGTTACGCAGGGCCCGGTCAAGGTCGCGGTCGAGACCCATGATCAGATGGTGCGTTGGGGTTTCGCCTCGGGGCTGCGTGATCGATTTCCCCTTGTGGAGCACAAAACGGAAGGTGCCGATCATCGATTGCTCGATCGCCGTGCCACTCACCTCGCCGTCACCCTGCGCGCCGTGCGGATCGCCGACATAGAACCGGGCGCCGGGATGGATGACCGGCAGGAAAACGCTTGTACCCGCGACGAGGTGTTTGACGTCCAGATTCCCGCCGAAGTTCCCAGGCGGCCCGGAACGCCGCACACCTGGAACGTCCACCCCGTAGCTCTCCGTGCTCAAATCCGGCGCCACCGCCAGGATCCCCATGAAGGGTGCAAGGGGAACTCGGATACCTGAATCCCACACCCCGTAGTCGCGACCCTCGACCGTCACTGTACGGATGATGTGAAATTCCTCCCCATCCTTGTCGGCTGTCTCGGGCGGGATATCGAGTGGCGGGTCGCCCTCGCGGTACCCGGGATACGATTCGGAGAGGACACCGCTTCGTGCGCGTGTGAAGTTCACACCCCATGGGACCCATGGCCGGACACCCAGAATCTGGACCTCCAACACGTCGCCGGGCTCAGCGCCTTCGATGTGCACCGGGCCGGTGATCAGGTGGCCGTTGCGCCCTTCTCTCGGTCGAGCGGTGTGGGTTTCCCAGAAGGCCACGAGTTCCTGGGGGACCTCGGCGGCAGCGATGCCGACCTCACCGAGGTTCGCCACCGGCTCGAGATCTCCGGAGGCCCCGGTGCCGGTGAGGGCGTACATCTCCACCACCTCGCCGGAACGAATGGTGATGACCGGCTCCTTGTCGATCGGGAACCAGCCCCAGCTCAGGTTGTTCGGCGTAGCACGTACGACATGATCGACGTCGATCGCGGCGGCATCCTTGGCCAGCGAGTCGCGCGGGGGGGCACCACCAGGCTGACAGGCCAATGCACACGAGAGGACGAGCGCGACAGTCAGGCCGATGCCAGACTTCCCGCGAACCCCGCGAGGTCTGACCTGAGTCGCATACGGCCCGGAGTGGGTAGGGCAGCCAGCCATGGTGACATCCCAGATGAGTGGTTCGCTTGCTCTGAGGCGGCGGGCACCCGCCGCTCGTGGGTCGAAAAGTACATGGGCCGACAACTGGGGCGCTCGTCGCTTCCGCCTAACGACCCACGTTCACCTGCGGGCCAGATAAATAAAGCCGACTCGCCCGGGCCGACCCTTCCGCAGTTTACCGTGGCCGTGTCGGCTCATTTGCCGGGCCAGTCAACCAAGCCGGTCTGCCCGGAGCGGGCCTCTGACATTCTACGGAGCGCCGGGCGGGACGGCCACCCCCTCGGCCCGGCCACGTGCAGCCGCATGTTATGCGGCGCAATCGCGCGATCACTTCTGCAACTTGTACATCACGGCCCACACGTCATGCAGCGCATGCTCGTAGGCTGCTCCCGTCCTTCCCTGATGCCGAGCCACTTCGGACTTGAAGTTGTCGTACTCGGTCTCTTCGGCTACCCCTGCCAGCACCTGCGACCACACTGGCTTTGGCACGACAATGCGGAAGGCATAGTCGGTTACGGCGGACTCCTGAACCTCACAGTGGCCGAGCAGGTCGGGAAACCGCTTCCTCAGGGCTTCGAGG
>JBGTBX010000025.1:0-3196 GCA_041749115.1 Gemmatimonadaceae bacterium | reverse complement strand
TCGCATGCGGAGGAATGGAATTTCGGGCCAGCCGAAGAGGATTGCCAGACGGTGCAGTGGGTCGTCGACCGGCTGTGCTCGCATCTTCCGGGTTCGAAGTGGGTGAGTGATCTCCGCCAGCAGCCGCATGAAGCGCTTGCCTTGAAGCTGGACCACTCGAAGGCGGCGGTCAGGCTGGGTTGGCATCCACGCTGGCCGCTGGGTACTGCTCTGGACCGCACCCTGGACTGGTATTCGGAATGGAAGAAGGGCGCCGACATGGAGCGGCTGAGCCTGGATCAAATTCAAGCGTACGAGTCCTGACCTCGGCGATGCCCGACCGCTTCGATTTGCTCGACACGCCTTTGGCCGGCCTCAAGGAGATGACGCGGAAGCCGTTGCTCGACTCACGTGGCTATTTCGAGCGGTTCTTCTGTGAGACGGAGCTTGCCCGCGTGTTGGAAGGCCGATCGATCGTCCAGATCAATCACTCGATGACGGCGGCCGCCGGGACGGTGAGGGGAATGCACTTCCAGACGGAGCCGCACGCGGAGATGAAAATCGTTTCTTGCGTGCGGGGAGCGGTTTTCGACGTGGCAGTTGATATCCGGAAGAGCTCGCCGACTTATCTCCAGTGGCATGCGGTTCGGCTGACCGAGGATAATCACAGGACCCTCGTCATTCCCGAAGGATTTGCCCACGGCTTTCAGGCTCTGTCGGAGCACAGCGAGTTGATCTACCTGTGTACCGCCGCATATTCGCCCGAAGCGGACTCCGGATTGAGCCCGGTTGATCCAGCGCTCTCGATTGAATGGCCCATGCCCATTACGCTGATGTCGGACAAGGATCGCCAGCATCCGCCGATAGCAGCGGAGGCTCGCGGCTCGGACGGGGCGGCGTACGGGGAACTTCGGTGAAGATTCATGTGCTGGGTGGTAATGGCGTTGTTGGATACGGAATTCGCGCGACCCTCGCGGCCGACCACGACGTTGCAAGCTTCGGAAGGGAATCGTACGACGGCACGCTGCAACGATATTCCAGCGAGAGTCTTCCCCGGTGTGACTGCCTTGTGCTCGCGGCCGGCGTCACCGACGAAGAAGTCGTGCTGGACGAGAGAGGGGCGATACAACGCGCGATCGGAGCCGCGACCGACCTGTTCGAGCGGGCAGCTGAAGCTGGGTGCGCGCGCCTCGTGTACGTCTCGTCACTGCACGTCTATGGATCTCTTATCGACGCGGGCGGCAAGATAGACGAGCAGGTCTATCCCGCGCCTCGCAGCGCGTACGCATGGTGCCATCTGGCAACGGAGTGGGCGTTGCAGCAAGTCGTAGCCAATCATCGGCTGCGCGGCCTTATTGTCCGGCCGGGTGCGGTGTTCGGAATGCCAGATCCCGCCCGACGCGTGAATCGTGTTCAGCTCGCGCCGTACGATTTTCCCAATCAGCTAATTGCAACCCGACGCATCGTTCTCAAAACGGCTGGCACCCAGCGCCGCTCCTTCTCCAGCAACATGGGAATCGGGCGACTAGTTGCGGACTGGCTCGCAGCCGAGTCCCGAGGGCGCCGGGTCGACGTCGTGAATGATCCTGGAGAGGTGACTTTGAGCGTACGCCAGTTTGCTGATACTTGCGCCAGCGTTTACGAAGGCACCACTGGAATACCCGTTAGCGTGAATGCTCCCGAGGCGCCGCCGGTCGTGTCCGATCCTGCGCAGAGTGTGAAGATCCCGGCCAGCCTCGAGGAGTTTCTCGCGACCTACATCACCTCACGCACCGCCGAGCTCGCCTCGGTAGGTCGGTAACTATGTCTTCGGACTCGCAGGTGCTGGTTCTGGGCGGTGGTCTGAGTGGCCTGTCTGCGGCGTATTGGCTTGGTGGTGATGCCGGTCCCGTGCTGGAGCGGAATGCGTACGCGGGTGGTCACGCGCATTCCTGGGAGAAAAACGGCTTCACCTGGGACGAGGGGCCCCACGTCCAGTTCGGCAAGCATCCGATCGCAAAGGAGTTCTTCCGCAGGCTTGGCGCGTCGAGCTACATCGAGCAGGAAAGCGTAATTCTCAATTACTGGCGCGGGTCCTGGATCCCGCATCCCGCGCAGGTAAACCTGTTTCATGCGCCGGCCGGTGAGCGCGCCAGATACGAGGATTCCCTTTTACAGGCGGAAAGCCAGCGCGATCCTTCGGCGCTAAACGGGGCGGCGAACTATTGGGAATGGCTTGTCGCCGCGTACGGTGAGGCTTTCGCGACGGATTTCCCGCTTCGCTACACGAAGAAATACTGGACGATCCACCCGCGGGAGATGTCGACGGCCTGGCTAGGGCCGCGTATGCATCTGCCGAGCAGGAACGAGATCGCTGAGGGGACCCGGGCGAACGTTGGATCCGGCGCGCACTATCTCAATCGATTCATTTACCCCGCGACCGGCGGGTATATGACCTTTTTCGATGGCGCGATCGACTCGAGCAAGGTCGAGCTTTCCGCGGAGGTAAAGGCGATCGATCTAGATGCTCGCGTCGTTCAGCTGGATGACGGCAGGCAGTACTCCTACACCGCGCTGATAAACACCATCTCGCTTCCTGAATTCATCCGCCTGTGCGCGAATGTCCCGCAGGAGGTAACCGTGGCGGCCGATGGCCTGTTATGCAGCGAGCTCGTTCTGGTCAACGTGGAAATCCCGCACGAGCTCAGCCAGAAATTCCACTGGTGCTACGTGTACGACGAAGACCTGCTATCCACCAGGCTCACGTCGTATGGCGAGCTCTCTCCCGCCAATGTCCCCGAGGGTCATTCGGGGCTTCAGGTCGAAGTGTATGGATCCAAGCGCCGTCCCTTCGAGCTCTCGGAACAGGAGATCGGCGACACGGTTGTACGCGAGCTGCGACAGATGGGCCTTGTCGAAGCGGGCGCCAACGTTCGTTTTCACACGCGGTACGCCAAATATGCGAACGTCGTGTTTGAGCTGGAACGCGAGGCGCACCTCGATGTGATCTGGTCCTGGCTATCGGAGCACGGATTGAAGCGCGAGGCGTCTGACCTGGACTACAGCCCGGATTGGAACACCCTTCAGGTCGAGCCGTTGGGAAGTGTCATGATGGCCGGCCGGTTCGCACAGTGGAACTTCTTCTGGACGCACGACTGCCTTTTACGCGGTAATCACCTAGCCGAATGCATACGGCAGCATGGATCAATCAATGAATAGCTTCTCCCATCTGCGTCCC
>JBGTBX010000024.1:0-1962 GCA_041749115.1 Gemmatimonadaceae bacterium | reverse complement strand
CACCCTGGATTCCTGCCGATGAGCCATCGTCCGAAGGCCCACGGCGCGTGGTCGTTACGCCCTCCGAGATCTGGCTTGCCCCCGAAGGCGGAGTCGAACGCTTTCCACACTTTCTTCGGCGTCCAGCCGTCCAGGTAGTGCGGACCCTGGAGCGCGCGACGCCGGACCAGATTAAGATTCTTCGCACTCGCGCGCGCTTACGCGTGCTCAACGAAACCGCGACGCTTGTTGAGCAAACGGAGTTTCTCGCTGCGCAATATGCTCGCGAGGGCTTCGACCGCTATTTCGAACGTCAATTCCTCAATCTCTATTACCGGACCTGGACCTTGCTCGCGGAGCGAGTCGCCGCCCGCGCGTTCGACTTGGCGGGCGTGGTGGGTTCACAAACGCTGGTTATCCGCCGAGGCAGCGATACGGAAGTGGTCCGGTTGCCGTCGCTGAACGCTAAGGTGGATGTGCGCATCTATGTACGCGATGATGACACCGAGACTGTCGCCAGCCTGATCGAAGCCAGCGGCGAGCGCCTGTTCGATCCGCGCGCAGTTAACCCAATCCGGGTTGGAGCACTCCTCCGCAAGCTATACGGCAATAGGGTCCGGCTGCTCTCCGAGGCAGAATATTCGATGGTCGCCGACGGTCAGGAGGTGGGCGCCGCGAACGTCGCGCCGATCCTCAGCTGGTGCCCGCGTCTGCGGGTTTTAATTGCCGTAGCGATCGAGGCTCTGAAGGGCATGGAGCTACAACGACTGCCGGCTGATAGATTCTCGATCGTCCTCAAACTCGATCGTCTGGTTCTCCAGCGGGTCGCAACGATTAGTTTTCGGATCGATGGCGTCGATATCGCACAGGAGATCGATGCGCGGCGCGCGTTTTCCCTGAAACTCCCTGACGGTCAGCCTATCGTCGTAGTGCGTGCCGGCGGACCGATGAGCTGGGAGGTGATCGAGGACTCCCTCAGTGCGATCTGTGAGGCGATCGACCAGCCCGCACTGGAGCCGCACCTTCGGTTGCTGACGCTTGCGCTCGCCAACGCCGGTGTTCCCTTCGATGAGACCCCGCCGGTCGATCTTGAGCTTGAGTGGCTCTGCAGTTTGCTCCGGCTGAGCGAGACAGCCAAACGATCCGTACGTGAGACGCTGGGCGCACGACTGGAGCGGCATATCCCTTGGCTGCGCGCGATCATCCACATGGGAGGCGGCTTAGAAGCGATCGATGCCTTCGCTGAGCAGGAAGCAGCGGTTGTCCAGGACATAGCGCGTCTTCGCGAGGCCTTGTCACCTTGGCTACAAGCCTTGGAGCTGGATGCCGACGCGGTGTTGGACGCGTGCAAAGGTGCGCTCAGCATCGCTGAACTCCGTGTGGCCCTGCAGCTGGACTTCGAAATGTTGAACCGAAGTTTAGTAGCTGTCGGGGAGAAACCGGATACCTATCTCGATCTCCAAGCAAGCCTCGTCGCCAATTATGTTCATGAGAACGAGCTTGCGATTATCGACGCGCTGCGCGCTGCGCATGCCGATCAATTGGGGCGCAACGACCCCGCACCAACCTATGCAGAGGCGCGCGAGGCAGTCCGCACTCTCGCGCCGGACCCGGAGTGGCTGCTGCGCTACAAGGAAGTGCCGACCGAACGGATTACCGAGCATGTCGCCGCTTGGCTCAAGACTCATGGAGCGTCGGCGCCGGGCACTGGTCCCCACAATCTCCAACCATTGGACGAGGTGCGTCGATCCAATGGCGTTTCCATCAGGAAGTTCGTCGGGACAGCGAATCCGCTCGTGAAGGCGTGGTGCGGCAAGGCCGGCGTCGCCGTTCCTGGGATCTGGCGAGAGACAGATGGTGGTTTGAGTGCGCTACGCGCAGCGCTTGATGGCGCCGGAATCTTCGACTTGGTCGTGCTCGACGATGCTCGCCTGTTCGATTGGATCGTAATAGTTGGCGCCTGGCCGAGCCAGATGCCGCGAT
>JBGTBX010000023.1:0-3455 GCA_041749115.1 Gemmatimonadaceae bacterium | reverse complement strand
CCGACGCCGCTCGTCAGTACCTGACGTATCTGGACCAGCTGGATCCGGTGGTGACTGCGCAGGTCGCGGCGCTGTGCACATAGACTGCTGACCCAAGCGGCCCCATGCGTGTGCACGGGGCCGCTGTTTAATACTGGTGCTGCGTCGCTGTACGTTCGTCAGTAGTTCGTAAACAGCAGCAAGTTTGGCGATTGGCGCCCGGCGTTCGACACCTTGCCTGAAGTTGCGTTGCCAACGAGTGCATTGCCAACCGTCGCCGGTGATGCTGCGGGGTTGCCCTGCAGGTAGAGCGCCGCGACACCGGCCACGTGCGGCGTGGCCATTGATGTCCCACTGATCGTGTTCGTTCCGCCATTGCTCCACGCCGACGTTATCGACGAACCTGGCGCGAACAAGTCGAGACACTTGCCATAATTCGAGTACGATGCCCGGGCGTCGGTTGACGTCGTGGCGCCGACGGTGATCGCGTTCGCGACGCGGGCGGGCGAAAACTTGCAGGCGTCGCGATTTGAATTACCTGCAGCGATCGCATACGTCACGCCGTCGGCGATGGAGTTCGCCACCGCATTGTCGAGCGCGCTCGACACGCCACCCCCCAGGCTCATGTTCGCGACGGCCGGGTTAGCGCCAGTATGGTGCGTTGTCACCCAGTCGATCCCTGCAATTACGCCGGAATTGGTTCCGCTTCCCGAACAATTGAGAACGCGAACCGCGACGAGGTTAACGCCCTTGGCCACGCCATACGTTGAACCACCAACCGTTCCCGCGACATGTGTGCCGTGCCCGTTGCAGTCGTCAGCGCTGCCGCCATCGACCGCGTCGAAGCCACTCGTCGCCCGTCCGCCGAACTGGGAATGGGAGAAGAGAATTCCGGTGTCGATGATGTACGCTGTGACGCCGGCACCGGTGTTGCTATAGGTGAACGAATTCGACAACGGGAGATTTCGCTGATCGATCCGATCGAGTCCCCAGGTGGCGCCGGACTGCGTCGTGTTGATGCTCATGATCTGATCCTGCTCAACAAACGCCACGCGCGGGTCACGCGCGATTCGCGCCGCCTCGGCGTCCGACAGATCTGCCGCGAAGCCGTTTAGTGCACGATTGTATTCATGCCGCAGAGTGGCCACGCCGAGTCCACGAGCCACCTCTGCCGCACGCGTCAGTCCCGGCGCTGAGCGGAGTACGACAATGTATGACCCCTCGATCGGCGTGCCCGACTCCTGCACGTCCAAACCGGGCGCCTGCACGTCGAGCGCGGCGTCGTTGGGGGCTGCAGCGGTCGGCGAAGCAGGATCTGCGCAAGCGTTCAGAGCGAATAGTGCGAGACTGGCAGCAGCGAGACGTTTCATGGCAGCTCCACGAGGCCGATGATCGGCCGTTAAACGGGGTATGTATCCTGGCGCCATCGGTGGTGACGCGCCGGGTCGTACTTGGCGGCGGACAACTGTAGTATCAGCTGCTCCAAAAGTGCAAGAGCCAAAATCACCGGCTCTCGAGAAGGTGTTTGGTGCGATTGCGGCTCCGATCACACGAGCGTCGTGCGGATTCGGGCATCAGGACAAGACGACCGACCATGCCGCCCTGCATCGCGAGCCCGACGATCGCGTTCAGCGGCAGGCACCAGGCGGTCCTGTCGACCGGCCGCGTTTCCGCTCCCCTACACCGGGAGCGGTGGGCCGAGCAACTCCATGCCGTGGGCGCGCCAGGGCGCCGGATCCTGGATCGGCATCGAGTTCCCCTTCGACACCTCGCGAAAGAAGGGCTCCATTAGCCCCGGCGGCGTGAAGGTGATAAGCAGCCGACCTAGAGAGTTTCCGCCCTCGGCGGCGTTCGTCAGGAGAGGAACAGCGCTGAGCGCGGCGCCGACGAAGGCGCGTCGTTTAATAGGAGGCATGTAGACGATTTCCCTCAGTGTTCTGAGCGAAACAGCTTTCGAGGAAGCCTCTCATGGTTGCAGCCACTGCGCAACGGGCTGCATCAGAAACTCCTCAACCGGAATTCCATCACCGCCGACCAGGAGCGTGCGTTTCGGCTTGTACACATTGCTGAATGCAGCGAGCCCGGAGTGCGCCACGGTCGCACGACTGCTTTTGACCTCGAGGCCCACAACCGTTCGCCCCTTTCGCAGCACAAAATCCACCTCGGCGTTACCCTCCCTCCAGTAGAAGAGCTCGCAGTGACCGCAGGCTGCGGCATTCGCAAGATGTGCACCGACAGCTGATTCTGTTAAGCGGCCGCGGAATTCCCGATCGTTGCGGGCTTCCTCTGCGGAGAGTTCCGATTGAGAGGTGAGCAGCGCCGTGTTGTACACCTGGAGTTTGGGACTTGAGGCTCGTGTGCGCACAGCGCGTCCCGAGAACTTTTGCAGGCCGGTCAACATTCCTGCACCCGCCAGCAGTTCCAGATAGTGCGCCAACGTGGTCGTGTTGCCGGCGTCCTGCAGCTGCCCAAGCATTTTGGTATACGAGAGGATCTGCCCGGAGTAGCGACAACCTAGTTCGAACAGCTGCCGCAGCAGCGCAGGTTTGTCAACACGAGTCAACAGCAGCACATCACGGGCGATCGTTGTCTCCACAAGTGAATCGAGCAGGTAGCGCCGCCAGCGTTGCGGATCAGCCGCCAGCGGCGCGGCACCCGGATATCCTCCAAAATACAGGAAGTCCTCGAACGTAAAGCCGAAGGCTCGTCGCATTTCGCTCAACGACCAGTGCGGCAAGTGTAGTGTCTCGAAACGACCGGCCAGACTGTCTGCCAGCCCCCGCTGCATCAACAGCGGGGCTGAGCCAAGCATCACGACTCGCAGATTAACGCGATGCCTGGTGTCCTCATCCCAGAGCCGCTTAACAGTGTCAGACCAATCGGGGATCTTTTGCACTTCGTCAATCGCGAGTATCGCGCCGGTTTTTCCGGAATCCCGCGCCAGGAGTCGCGCACGCTCCCACTGTGACGTGAGCCAGGCTCGGTCGCGGAGCGAGGGCTCGTCGGCCGAGACGAAGAGGTGCTCGAGATTCTGCTCGGCGAGCAGCTCCTGCACCATGGTCGTTTTGCCCACCTGCCGTGGCCCGCTGACGACCTGCATGAAGCGGCGAGGCTCGGTGAGGCGGTCCCTCAGGACAGCGGCGTATTCGCGCTGAAAGGCCGGCCGGGAGGTTTTACTCAACATACTGAGTAAATTTACTCAACATACTGAGTAAATCAACTGAAACCGCTCGGCTTCGGCATCGAAGTGAGTTGGGAGAGGTACAGAACCAGGTAGACGGGTAACACTCGAAATCGGGTATATGGGTGACACGCACGCTACCAGAGTGGCAAGGGAGTCGGATCCGCTATCCCGACCAGCGTCCCAGCACAACGTCAATCCCCGCCAGTACAGCTGACAATTTTGCTCGCGGAATCTTTCCGACGCGCGCTTCGAGCATCGCCCGATCGAGTGCCACGATCTGAGTCACGTTCGC
>JBGTBX010000022.1:0-8841 GCA_041749115.1 Gemmatimonadaceae bacterium | reverse complement strand
AGATTGAGGTCATATCCGTAAGCCAGGCCATAGACGTGACTGAACACGCCTTCGTTCGCGCGGCGGTTAGCCACCCACTGCGTGTCCGCGACCAGCGTTCCGTTGCGGCCGTAGCGCCGGGCGGTGCGCCCATTCGCGTTGGCCGCTGTGCGCAGATTACCGATCTCGTCATAGCTGAACGTCGAGGTATCTCCCCCAGCCCGCACGATCACGCGATTCAATGCATCGTACGTCAGCGCGGCAGGGCGACGGCCGCCACTTACCAGGTTGCCCGCGGCGTCATACACGTAACTCACGGTATTCAGCCCCGGCTGTGTCTCCGTGAGCATCCGGTGCATCTTGTCGTACGTGTACGCGTGCCGGATGTCCCCCACACCGGTGGGATCGGAGCAGCCACACCGCGCGGCCCCGCCGGGGCGCGTGAGCAGCCAAGTCCTTCAGGCAGCTAAAACGAAAAGCCTGACCGCGCGGGGCGGGCTTCCGTCTCGTTCCTCTGCTGCTTGCCTAACCACGCATGCAGCGGCTTGCCGGTGCGTTACGACTGCACCGGCAGCCGATGCGCTAAGGTTAGGTCTGAATTCCACCGTTTGCTCTGAACGCGAGGGGTCGGACCCCTTCCGAGCAGTCGATTTACGACGTGGTGAGCGCAGCCTCGAGCTTCGCAAGTCGATTGAGCAGTACGTCATTAACGTCCGGAATCCAATCTGCGACCCACCTCACCAGTCCAGCAAGCTCGGCGGTGTTCAACGGCCGTCCATGATCGAGGCAATCGAGGCCAGTTTGAAGATAACCTCTGAGTGCAAGGAACTTCACCCGAAATGAATCTCCTCCAACCTGGGATTGGGTCTCACTGCATGACGCGGCCTCCAAGGCTGAAACAAGGAGATGCCTTAGGTGGTCTGGTCGTTGAGACTGGTCTGCCTTCCTCATTTTGGAATCACCTGCGTACCGAGAAGCTTGAGCGCCTCTGCGTTATTCACGAAAATCTGTATGGCATTCGTCGTGCTGCCGCTGACGATGCCGGTGTATATCTTCGTCCCCGCCGGAATCAAGATGTCTGCAACATGCGTCGCCGCATTCTGCGCCGGAAGCTGCAGCGCCCTAACAGCGGCCTCTGCTCGGGGTGCGACGGGCGTAAGGAATCGACCGATCGCATCTGCTCCTCCGCCGAAAACGCGCTGCACTTGAAAGTCCTGAGTAAGGGTTGTCACCTTGTACGCACCATCCTGGAATGTCCGCGCGATCGCCGACGGAAGAGGCTTGTTCAATCCAAGTAGTGCGCGCCCTGCGGAGAGTATGGCTCCCCCAATGGCCGTCCTTGCGAGCACTCCACGTGCCAACGCCGCCAACCAACCTGGCGTCAGCCCAAACGGATCGCCATAACTCACCGGATCGCCGTTCGCAAAGCCGTACAGATTAAGCCCGCCCGCCAGCCCAATCGGATCTTCCTGCGTAAACTGCCCGCTCCCCGGATCATAGTACCGGTGCCGCCGATACTGCAGCCCCGACCCATCCGCCATCCCGGTGATCAGCTCCCCATACCAGCTCGGCGCACCGTTCGGGAACGTGGCGATCTCGCCGTACGCGGTCGAGGAGCCCCAGGGAAGAAATAGCTGCTATTGCAGAGCGCACTGCCGCAGACGCCGAGATCGTACTGCCCGCGCCAGTCGGTGAGCGTCCACACCCGATCCGTGGCTTTGAATAAGCCGAGTGGGGCGTCGATACCCCCGGCGTGGGTGTAGCCCACGACGCCGGTGAACGCCGTACCGCTCCCTTCGCTCTCGGAGCCTTCTCCGACGGTATCGGCCTGGGTCCGAATATCGTACAGCACCTGATCGCCGTCGTACACGGTGCGGGTCACTTCGTTGCGACAGCCCGAGCTCTTGTCGTGACTGGTGCACAGGCCGTTGGCGGTGTCTCGGATCATCTCGCGCCACACGCGCCGGCCCAGGGGATCGTAGCGCATGCGCTCCGTGCGCGTATACGGCACGGTTTGTTTGGCGATGGGGTCCGGCGGAAAGAACACCTGCGAGGGGAGGGTGTCGATCCGGTAGGTGGTGCGGATCAGGCGGCGCTGGGCGTCATAGAAGTGGGTGGTCCGCTGGGTCTCGCGGTAAAACACGACATTTATGCGGTGTCACAATGCTGACTCTTTGGGAATGGCGGCCCTTAGCCTAGGCTCTCGTCGGCACATGCTTATGCCGGAACGGATGCAGCATAACGGAGCCCGACCGCACGCACGTCGCCCTCTCCTTCATCTGATCGTTTTCCTCGGGCGGCGCTTAGCATTCGCGTGCGTCGGATCCTGACGGTGGACCGGGGAAACTACCGCACCACCTTCCTGATGGCGACGTCTCAGGTTGCACGGATTCAGCAGCGCGATAGGCGGCCGTATCATCCGCAGTCGTAGGGAAGTCGACGCGGGTCATCTGCTTGTTATTGCACAAATGCGGAAACGCAGACCTTCGGGCGCTCAGCCTGCGGCACCCGAGTGCTACCGCGCAAATCTTCAGCTCTACAATGGAGCGATGGCACGGTACCTTCATCTACCTGACCCCACTGGACCGATTAGCTGCGAAGACCATGAACAGCGTCTGGGTCATCAACAGCCGGACGCCGCAGGTCCAGCATTTAGCTAGTCTCGTACGGCGTCCCCGGTGCCTTTCTAGGTACTGTCCGCGGAAAGTTCGGTACACGTGCTTCGATAAAATGCATACGACTCTCTAAGGACGCGTTCGCCATCACGGTCGACGTATTCATCCACAAGCCCCACGGCTGTCGACAACAGCACGGTGTCGCTCGTGCCCGGATCGGTCAGTAACTGACGCGCCGCACTCACTTCCGCCAAGAACCCGTTTAGCTTTTGCAGATACTCAGGCTCAGCGCTCGCACAAATGGCGCTAAGTTCACCAAGGAAGCTCTGGATGATTCGTGCATATTCTGATGAAGTGACCATTGGACTATTTCTTAATGTCAAAGTGTACGAGACGTCCTGCTTCGTCAAACCCACGCTGTAGCACACCCGTCACCTTCCCGCCAGCGTCGAGCAAATAGGTGTAGATGGCTGAGCTCGTGCCATCGGCGCCCTGAACAAACCGATCTACAAGTGCACCGCCCTCGTCGAGCGCTCGTACACCCCACTGTTGACCCTTGCCGGATCCAAGTACCGCGCGCACGCCGCGTACGACGTTGTCGGAAAGCCCCAGTCCAGACAGGCCTCCACGAACGGCGGCCTTCGTTCCGGTGATCGCGCCACCACCACCCGGTGCGAGGCCCGCGACGGCAAGGCCGCCGTACAATGCGCCGCTGCCGGGCCTGCCGCTTGAGAATGCCCGGACGGAACGCTGAGCGTCTCCAATGGGAGTTAAGTCAAGAAGCGCAAGACCGAGTCCCTTGGCCTTCGAGAGGAATAGATCGAAAACACCACTGAAGAGGCACGCTGAGTTGCCCGGTCGACACGCAAGTAGCCCAAACGGATCCCCGTAACTCACCGGATCGCCGTTCGCAAAGCCGTACAGATTAAGCCCGCCCGCCAGCCCGATCGGATCTTCCTGCGTAAACTGCCCGCTCCCCGGATCATAGTACCGGTGCCGCCGATACTGTAGCCCCGACCCATCCGCCATCCCGGTGATCAGCTCCCCATACCAGCTCGGCGCACCGTTCGGGAACGTGGCGATCTCGCCGTACGCGGTCGAGGAGCCCCCGGGAAAGAAATAGCTGCTATTGCAGAGCGCGCTGCCGCACACGCCGAGGTCGTACTGCCCACGCCAATCGGTGAGGGTCCAGACGCGATCGGTTCCTTTGAAGAGGCCGAGCGGGGCGTCGATCCCGCCCGCGTGGGAATAGCCGACCACGCCGGTGAACGCGGTGCCGTTCCCCTCGCTTTCGGAGTTGTCCCCGACGGTGTCGGCCTGCGTCCGGATATCATACAGCACCTGATCGCCGTCGTAGACGGTGCGATTGACCTCGTTGCGGCAGCCCGAGCTCTTGTCGTGGTTGGTGCAGAGGCCGTTGGCGGTGTCCCGGATCATCTCGCGCCAGACCCGTCGACCTAGCGGGTCGTAGCGCATCCGCTCCGTGCGCGTATACGGCACGGTTTGTTTGGCGATGGGGTCCGGCGGAAAGAACACCTGCGAGGGGATGGTGTCGATCCGGTAGGTGGTCCGGATCAGGCGGCGCTGGGCATCATAGAAGTGGGTGGTCCGCTGCGTCTCGCGGTAAAACGTGCCCAACGATGCAGTCTGGAACTGGCGGGCCTTCAGCTCCTCCAGTAAGCCACCGTGGACGTCGCGCGCGTAATACGTCGTGTCGGCCACGGGGTTGCTGATGCCACCGGATGGGATTTGCCACGAGCGATCAAGGCGCTCACTGCCGGGCGTGTAGAGATACGTGGTGGGGCGCCCGCCGCCAGCGAGCCACCCTGATCCCGTCCGCCGCATGCCTAACGCGTCGGTCGCATACACCTCGGTGCCGCGGATGCTGCTCGTGGACGACAGCGTGCCGAGGGCCGTGTATCCCAGGGTATCCCCGGCCAGCACATTCTTGCGCACCTTGTCGCGGCGATCATACTGTAACGAATCCGTATGCAGGACCTGGGCGCCGAGCGTCTGGTGCCGCCGCACCATGCGGCTGAGCAAATCGTAGCCCCGGGTCTCGACCACACTATCGGCCGCGCCGCGACCGCGGACGAGCCGAGTCAGGCGCTGATCGTTGTCATAGTCCATCCCGACGCGGGCACCAAACACATCCACGGTCGCCGTCAGGAACCCCGCCAGCGGAGAATATTCGTACGTTTGTGGGGTGGCCGTCGGACGGATGGACCCCGGGTGTATTAAGCTGGTGCGCCGCAGATTGAGGTCATAGCCGTAGCCGAGGCCGTAGACGTGGCTGAACACCCCCTCGTTCGCGCGGCGGTTAGCCACCCACTGCGTGTCCGCGACCAGCGTTCCGTTGCGGCCGTAGCGCCGGGCGGTGCGCCCATTCGCGTTGACCGCGGTGCGCAGATTCCCGATCTCGTCATAGCTGAAAGAGGAGGTATCACCACCGGCACGCACGACGACGCGGTTTAATGCATCGTAGGTCAGCGTGGCAGGTCGCCGGCCGCCACCTACCAAATTGCCCGCGGCGTCATACACGTAACTCACGGTATTCAGCCCGGGCTGCGTCTCCGTGAGCATCCGATGCATCTTGTCGTACGTGTACGCGTGCCGGATGTCTCCCACACCGGTGGGATCGGGAATGCTCCGCTTGATCAACGAATCCAGATCGCCGGCCGCATCATACCGCTTGCGCGTGACCAGCGTTTCCCCGGGCCCGGTCGCTCGGCTTAACGTATCACGATCCATCAGGTCATAGGCCGTGCTGTCGTCCGTCACCGCCGCCGAAGCGTCAATCGGGCGCCGCGCACGCACCACCCGGCCCAGGTCGTCGGTGAGCAAATCGGTAAACTGCGAGTAATCCGCCGTGACCGTCGCCACATTCGCCCGCAGGGCGTCGTAGGTGCGGGTCACCACCCCTGCCGTGGCGTTCGTGATCTGCTGCAACATCCCCGTAGCGGCGCCAGTGGTGAAGTAGCTGAAGTTGGTCCGGGTCGCGGCCCCACGCCCATCCTGTCGCCAAAGCAGGTTGCCGTTTGTTGCACTGTACGCGCTTTCGTTGAAATCCGTTTCAGGATTGGTCACACGCGTGGGGAAGTCCCACTTGGCATCCCACAGGTATTGCGTCGTCGCGTAGCGCAGCGGACCGGTGGCAAAGGTGGCGGAGTCGACCACGGTGCTCACGTTGCCGCGTGCATCGTACGCCGCGGTTACCACCTGACCGGTCGCGCGGCGCATCGCAGTCGCCACATTTCTGCCGCAGCGCGCGCGGACAAACGCTTGATCTCGGGATGCCCACATGGCATCGTGGCAGGGTCACTCCCCATCCCTGTCTCTCGCTCCTGATCAAATCATGATTCGACGCACCGTTGCAGCCGCGCTCTTGCTGGCCACAGCAGCAGCTCCACTTGCTGCCCAGCGGGCCGCCGCAGCCCCCAAGCCCGACCCTCGCCTTGAAAAACTAAAGGCCGAGGCACTCACCATGGTCGACGGTCGCGCCAAAATGATCCAGGAGATCATCGATCAGGTGTTCTCGTTCGGTGAACTCGGAATGCAGGAATTCGAGACCTCCAAGTACCTCACCGGTCTGCTGGAGAAGAACGGTTTCACAGTTGAACGCGGCGTCGCCGGCATGCCCACCGCGTTCGTGGCCACGTGGGGCTCGGGGAAACCCGTCATCGCGTTAGGCTCGGACATCGATGGCATCCCGCAGTCGAGTCAAAAGCCGGCGTTCGGATTCTTCGAACCAATGGTGGCGGGCGCACCGGGTCACGGTGAAGGCCACAACTCGGGCCAGGCGGTCAACATCGCCGCCGCGCTGGTTGTGAAGGAAATCATGGAACGCGAGAAGATTCAGGGGACGCTGAAAATCTGGCCCGGCGTCGCCGAGGAGCAGGTCGCCGGCAAAGCACATCTCGTGCGAGCCGGTGTGTTCAAGGACGTCGACGTCACGTTGTTCACCCACGTCGGCAATAATCTGGGCGTGTCGTGGGGACAGTCGGGATCGAACGCGATCGTTACAGCGATGTTCAAGTTCAAGGGGCAGACGGCGCATGCCGCGGGTGCTCCATGGCGCGGCAAATCGGCGCTCGACGCGGTGATGCTGATGGCGCAGGGCTGGGAGTTCCAGCGCGAACACCTCGAGCCAGCTCAACGATCACACTATGTCATTACGGACGGTGGCGACCAGCCGAACGTTGTGCCACAGACGGCGAGCATCTGGTTCTACTTCCGCGAGCGGGACTTCGATCGGGTGCAGAAGATGTTTGAGGCTGGTAAGCGTATTGCCCGCGGCGCTGCAATGATGACGGACACGCAGCTCGACACGGTGATGATCCTCGGCTCTGCCTGGAGCGGTCATTTCAACAAAGCGATCGCGCACGCGACGTACGACAACATCAAGCGCGTAGGCAATCCCACATGGGACGAAGCTGATCAGGCGCTGGCGAAGGGTATTCAGCGGGAGCTGAACTTCCCTGAGACGGGGTTGGTCAATCTGCCAGGCGAACTCGCCGGTCCGGTCGACCTGTCACGTTCGTTAGGCGGCGGCTCCGACGACATCGGAGACGTGTCGTGGAATGTGCCGACCGTCACGCTGCGTTATCCGTCGAATATTCCCGGACTCCCGGGGCACAACTGGGCGAACGGCATCTCCATGGCCACGCCGATTGCGCATAAGGGCGGCGTTGCCGGCGCGAAGGTTCAGGCCTTAACGCTTCTCGATATTCTGCTGACACCCAAGCTGGTGGCCGATTCCTGGGCATACTTCCGCGACGAGCAGACGAAGGTCACACAGTACAAATCATTCCTGGGCCCCGATGACGGACCACCGATTTGGCTGAACGCCGAAATTATGGCGAAGTACCGTCCGGCAATGAGCAAGTTTTACTACGACCCAACGAAGTACAAAACGTACCTGGAGCAATTGGGAATCAAGTATCCCACACTCAAACCGATCGCTCAGTAGCGAGTAGGAGGCGATAAGCCATGACTCAGATACGGTTCACTGCGCCATGACTCAGATACGGTTCACTGCCCTGGCTTCGGCCATTGTGTTAGGCGCAACGCTCGCCTGTTCTGACCCCGTGTCAGTCAGCGCGAAACCGCTCATCGGTTCGTGGCAAGCGGCACCGAACGTCATCGGCTCCTATCGCACCGAGCTTACACTCACCTTTGCGGCAGACGGCAAGTTCGTCGCCGCGAGGAGCGAGTATCAGGACGATGCACCCGGCGCCGCGACGCGCCCTTCTTTTCTCTCGGTTGGAAGCGGTAGCTATTCATTTGACGGTGCCGCGCTGCAGCTGAACGCACGCGAAACAGTCATCTGGCTGGGTGGTGCGACTCCGTATCTGGGCATCAGTCAACATCGCGGCGGCGCACCCTTCCTGGCAGTATACGGCGACATTCATGTCACCTTGGCAGGTGATCGGCTGACGCTTAACTACCACGCCGTGGGAGCGAACGACGCACCCATTCCAACGAGGTTCGAGCTGGTTCGCGTCCCGTGACGAACCGGGGTACAAAAGAGGCGGACGAATCGCTCGAACGGCCATGGTTCTGTTGTCGGACCTGGCGATGCCTCGGCTTAACAAGTTCGCAGAGGCACGGCTCTAACCTGCGAAGGCTTTGCACGACCAAAGCGCCCGGGTGATTCATCCGGGCCCCGATTGCGTTGATCTTCGCTGCTCCGCCCTGCCAGGCAAGACGTGCGCGCGCTCCGGCCTCTATTGGACGCCGTCAGCGCGCCGCTGCTTTGATGGCTGGGGTCCCGTTTCGTACTGCCCGCGCTTTAAGTCGCGTGGGCCGTGGGGGACCGCTACGACTTGCCGGGGCAAAAGTGCTTCAAGGCCACATCACCGTACGAACCGGAAATTGTAGGACCATACCCGGGAATCTTGTTCACCTTGTGCTGATACGCGGCATTGGTCTTTTCGTCAAACAACAGCCAACTCTCCTTCACGGCAAACGTGCGGGTGGTGCAGTTGAACATCGCGTTGGCACGCGTCGCCGTGAGCGGGCGCTTTTGCCCCGGTATGTCCACAGGCTTGGCATACACCGCGCGTACAGTCGCCGAGATGATTCCATCCTTGGCCGTGCGCACGGTCCCACGATCGACGTACACGGCATTTCCGCTACCGGTGGTTCCGATCTGCTGCCAGCGCGGCTGTGCTGCCGTACTGTGCGGAAATACAAGAATGGTCAGCGCGTGCATCACCAGATTAATCATCATCATAGTCTCCTTCGC
>JBGTBX010000021.1:0-4050 GCA_041749115.1 Gemmatimonadaceae bacterium | reverse complement strand
GGAAGACGGCTGGCTGGCTCCGCCATCTTCCGCCACAGGGCCGCGCGCTGGAAGTGGGGTGTGGGGCCGGCTGGATGTTGCGGGCGCTCCGCGATCGCGGGTGGCAGGTGTCGGGGAGTGAGCGCGTCGTGGACGGCGCGCGTGTGGCCGCGGCGGCCAATGGCATACCGGCGTTCGTGGGCGGCCTCGACGCGATTTCGCAGGACGCACGCCTCGACTTGGTGATTCTCTTTCATACGCTGGAGCATCTGGAGGCGCCGGTGGAGATGCTGCGCCACAGCGCCGTTGTGCTCGCGCCTGGTGGTGTGGCGGTCGTGGCGGTGCCCAACATCGCAAGCTGGCAGGCGCGCGTGTTCGGCCGCTGGTGGTTTCATCTTGACGTGCCGCGCCATCTGCATCATTTTTCGCCCTCCACGATTGCGGCCGCCTGTGAGCGCGTGGGGCTGCAAGTCGTGCGGACGCGATTCATATCGTTTGAGCACGATCCGTACGGATGGGTCAGAGTGCCCTCAACTGGATGGGATTCCGCCACAACCTGTTGACCAGGGTGCCAATGGGTATTGAACGTGAAGGCGCCGGCTCTACGACGCTTGCGGCGATGCTCGTGATTGCTGGCCTACTCGCCCTGCCCATCTTGGCACTCTCGATCATCAGCTGGATGGCCGGGGCGGGCGCCCTCATTGAGGTATGGGCCGTCAATCGCTGCCCAGGCTCGGCGCGAAGTCTCTGACTGCGCCGCGAGGCCGCCGCAGAAGTTGTCGACCCGCACTGGATAGCACTTTAGAATACAGACCAATTCGTCGCTCCCAGGGAAGGGTGGCCTCATGACTGCACGAGACAAGAAGCGCGGAATTTTCGTGTTCGCCGGATTAACTATCGCGAGTCTCGTGGTGCCTATGCCATGGACGACTTCGTTGCAGGTCGCGCCCCCTGTTGTGGTTCCCGGCGAGTCGGCGGACTTGGTGTTCTATCGCAAGATGGCGGACCAAGGCGACGCCGGCGCGATGCACCTCCTTGGGAGGATGTACTTCGCTGGTGCGCTGATTCCGCAGAACCTGGCTGAAGCCCACAAGTGGTTCAACCTGGCTACGGCAGGGGCGTCCACCGAGAATTACCGAGCCTACGCAGAAAGGCGTGCAACGACGGCTCAAGCAATGGCGCCGCAGGAAGTCCTGGCCGCACAGGTTCGTGCGCGAGAGTGGCTGGCGGCGTTTGAGAAACGGACGACGGCTGCGACTGCGCTCTCAGCGGATGACGACATCCTTTCTCTACGAGAGAGAGCAGACGCAGGGAACGCCGAGGCGCAGTTCACGCTTGCATTGCAATTCGATGTCGGACCACGAGGCCTGCTTCAGGATTACCAGCTGGCAACATTCTGGTATCGCAAATCTGCGGACCAAGGGTATCCGCGAGCGCAGCACGATCTTGGCGTGAGGTACGTCACTGGACTGGGAATCACGCCTGACGATGCCCAGGCGGTGGTCTGGTTTCGTAAATCGGCAGACCAGGGGAATGCGGAGGCGCAGTACGAACTGGGCATGAGGACTCTCAATGGATGGGGTGTGCCGCAGGATGAAGCAAAAGCGCTCGCCCTGTTTCGCAAGGCGGCGTTGGTCAGGGACGCCCAGGCGCAGGCGCAGTACGAACGTGGCGTGGCGTTTCTCTCTGGAAGGGGCGCGCCGCGGGACCGGGCGCAGGCGTTGGCCTGGTTTCTCAAGGCGGCAGAACGAGGAGAGCCGCAGGCACAGTACCAGCTGGGGAAGATGTATCAGAACGGGGAAGGAGTCCCACGTGATTTCGTTGAGGCGTTCAAGTGGTTTAGCCTTGCGTCACGCTTCGCCTATCCGGGTTTGCTGATATTCGCGGTCGCGGGGCGCGATGCGGTGGCCCCTTCATTAACGGCGCAGCAGATCGCCGAGGTACAAGCACTCGAACTTCAGTGGATGGCGGCGTTTAAGGACCCGACGAAATAGGGCGACGGGGGAAGGTACCGCTGACCGCAAATCTGAACGTCGTCACAATTCCCGCGCCCACCAGCACAAGTAGCAGCGGCTGGATTGGTGTGCGGAATCGTGTCATCCCGAAAAAGAGCACGACGTAGACGGCGGCGTAACTCAGGATGACGACGTACAGAGCTGCACGATCCAATCGGGCGGGCCTTCCGAGAACGCCACGTAACCCAACTGCAGCCCCGAGCAACCCGAACAAGTACCCGTAGAAAGCGAAGTTGGCAGCCAGAAAGCTCCCATAGATGAGGACAAGGGGATCAAATCGCCCCGCGTTGCCCTCGAACAGGAAGCGGCGGGTGTCATGCCAGAGCTTCTGCGCAATGAGTGTGGAATTCTGGATGGGATTGGCGGCGAAGTTACGCGCGAACTCACGCGGGTAGGCAAAAATGTTAATCCTTCGCTCTGTGAGCACGCTCGCGTAGCGATTAAAGTCCCTCGACACATGGGTCGCCATGTTCCGGTCGTCGCGCGCGAGCACCGTCCAGTCACCCGAGGCAAACCGGATGATCCCAAGACCACACAGCCCCACGACAGCCAGGAAGACCGCAACTCGCGTCACCCGTTGCAGAATCGTGAATCGGGTGCAGACCATGAATGCCGCCGAGACGCAAACACTGACGATGAGGAATGTCGGGTCGTAGGCGATCAAGAACCCGAATACGATCCCGGCAGGCACCGCCAGCCACAGGCCTTTTTTCTCGTGTACATGGGCCAGGACAAGCAACAGCAGGACCACGCCCCATGGGACAAACAGTGAACCCGCCACCTCCCTGGTGAGATTCACTGAGTTGAAGATGAGAAGCTGCGAGAAGGCTGTAAGCATAGCGGCCGTCACGCCGGCAGCCCGGCCAAACAACTGCCGCCCAATCAGGTACACCGCGACAGGCACCGTCGCTGTGAGCGTTGCCTGCAGTACTAGCACCCACGCCAGATCGACGTTTGTCAGCCAATACAACCCTGCGAGAAACACGTCGTAACCGATTGAGGTGTATCTCTTGATCCATTCACCGTGGAGAATAGCGAGCGCCGCGTCATGGTACTGGTCTGGGTCATCCGTGTTCGTCATGATCGTCTGGATTCCCATCCCAGACAGGCGCTGCGCGGCAGCGAACCGGAAGGCAAATGCGACCAGATAAATACCGAGGATGATCGTCGCCTGGTTGGCGACTCGGGCGACTTGCGGCCACCATCGTCTTGCGGCCTCGGCACACCGATTGTGGGCGTTTCGGTCGGCTATAACCACGGCGGCTACCACCAAGCCAACCTCGACAAGAACCAGAAAGAAGCCAAGCGACCTCTGAAGCGAGATGTGTGCGAGTGGCAAATAGACGAGCGGGAGCCAGAAGTCGTCGCGCCATCCTTTCCACAACGCCGCGCAACACACCGCCGAAAGGACACACGATCCTATGGCAACAGCACCGACGACGCCGAGGATGTAATAGGTGAACGATGTCGACGTGAGCAGTGCCAGCAGATCCGTCTCATGGCTCATGGTGATCACGAGCAGATTCACGTGCACCCATGCGCCAAGGAGAATCGCGCGGCTTACCCACTCGCGGACGGTCAGGCCCGTCTGCCGACCTGAGTAGTAGGCATACAGGAACGTCGCTGACCAGAACGCCAGAGGATACACCACGGGCGTGAGGAATTGCTGGCCCCATACCGTCTCCAGTCGAACCCCGAAGTGGGCCTCGACAATTACGACAACAGCTGCTACGACCGTTACGTAGGCCGCCGCCAGCAAGTGAGCACCCATGGGACTTATCTCCGATACTTCCCGAGCCATCTTGATATCTCGACGCGACAGACGGTACTTCTTCTACCGAGTCGAATCAAGCGTTCTGTTCTCTCAGTGATGTGATTCACGTTACAATCACGGGCGATGTCTGCCCACTCTGTCGTTCCCTGGGTGAAGCCTCGCTGGTCGCGCCCGCGGAAAATTGTCTTCGCCGCAATCGCGATTGGATTATCGGCTGTCCTGACAATTGCAGTGTTGTTCGCCGCAGATCTCTATGCTCATCGGAAGTTTCAGGAGAGCGGA
>JBGTBX010000020.1:0-8531 GCA_041749115.1 Gemmatimonadaceae bacterium | reverse complement strand
CGTCTTGTCCCACGTGACCCGGGAGAACTGCACCCGCGCCAGATCGCCGCCGCCGCGGTCGGTCAGAATGTTCTGGACGATGCCACGGGCGATGCTGTCCTTCAATGCCCGCACGGCCAGTCGCTGCTCGAACTCCGCGTCACCGCCAGCCATCGCCCAGGGTGGAACCAGAACGCCGAGGCCCGTATGCGTCGCCGTGTACGGATACTGATCAATCAACACATCAGTGCCCGCGCGACGAGCACTGTCGACCATGGCAAGAGTCAGTACGCTCTTGCCCCACATCAGCCGGCCGACTGCCTTGTGATGCGTCAGTACGACGGGGATGCGAGCGCGACGACCGATCTCGAGCGCCTCGCCGACTCCCTCGAGCAGACCAAGACCTTCCTTCCGCAGATGCGATGTGTAAATCCCGCCAGAATCTGCAGCGACCTGAGCCAGCGCAACGACTTCATCGATGGTCGAATACGTTCCTGGCAGATACAACAAGCCGGTGGATAGTCCGAACGCTCCATCGCGCATGGCTGAGGCAACCAGTGCCTTCATTTGCGCGAGCTGCGCCGAGGTCGGCGCCTTGTCGCTCATTCCCATCACGCTCCGGCGGATGTCGTTATGGCCAACGAGGTATCCGACGTTGATGCCTGCCGTCAAAGCGCGCACGGAATCCATGTAGGGCGCGAGAGGCAGTGGCGATCCACCGTCAGGCCCGCCGAGCCCCATAGTCACACCCTGTCGCAGCGCGCTCTCCGCCAGCGGCAGCCGCAACAGGGGATCGAGATGCGCGTGCATATCGATGAACCCGGGAGTCACGGTTTTTCCGCTCGCGTCGATGACTCGCGACGCCTGGCTGCGAGGGATACGCGCAGTCGATACCGCGGTAATGCGATCGCCATTGATGCCGATGTCCGCGAGTCGGCCGGGAGATCCTGTCCCGTCGATGATGGATCCGCCGGTTACGAGGACGTCATATCGCCTGGACTGCTGAACCGGTGACTGGGCATTCAGGGACGGCGCAGTGATTTCAAAGGCGGCGAACGCAGCCACCATCGCGAGTAGAATCGGAGTCCTCTCCACGCGCCGTTCAGCTTGCCACCATTTATCCATGAACCCGCAGCTGAGCACTGCTCAAGAAGAAGATTGATACCGCGGAGCTGCGAAGGGTCACCGCGGGAGAGGCAAGGTAGCCGAACGGCCGTATCAAGCTGGCAGGGATCTCACCTGCGCAGTCACTCGGCCGTCTTCGGGTCAATCGTCGCCTGAATCTCAAGCACTCTGTCGGCCGGGAACCCGCCCTTGTGGGCGTGCTCGCGCACCATTTCTTCGTTTGGGGCGCGATAAACGCAATGGATCTGATCTCCAGTGACGTAGCTGTGCATCCACTCGATCTGCGGACCCATGTCCTGGAGCACACCGCACGACTTCTGGGAGATTGCCTTCAGCTCAGCGGGTGTGAGTTTGCCTGCACCGGGGATGTTGCGCTCGATCAGATAGGTTGGCACGGAAGTCCCCTGAGGAAGTCAGCAAATCTGAGTGTTTACCCGATGTTCCTCTAATGCAACGACACGGTGAGAAAGTCAATCAGTGTCGTGTTATCTGTTCTGCCACCACCTACCGCGAATCGCGCTTCGACTTGGCATTCCCACACCGCGACCGCATCTTGGTCGCGGGGCTGACCTTGACTTCTCCCGACGACGCCCCGCCAATCGCAACCTCCTTGGCCAGCAGGGCGCTTGCGAGTTCGGGCACTTCGTTCCAGGGAATGTCGTCGTCGGGGAATTTATGAGCTGGCTCGACACTTATCCGGGATCTGTGAAATGATTGGATTAAGCCGCCTCGCTGCAATTCTTTTCGGTGCAGCTCCGACTGGGTTCGGATTGTTTCGCGCATCGCAAACCGGATCCGACTTTCGCATGCTCTGGATGGCGCTCGCTGCGACAATCTTCACCGCCGGGGTGATGGCCGCATCGATTGGCCGCCGCCGCACCAGGCATTCCGTTTACACTCAGGCGATAGCAATTCTTCTTGTCTCCACGCTGACCGCGGCGGCTGTGGGATTCTTTCTGGGTGCACGAGCCGCCTTTGGACTAGTGGCCGTTTCTTTCGTTCTGGGCAGCTGTCTCGCCGCATGCAGTGTCTTCGTGGCGTTCTCCCGTTCGAACCCTGGTTAGGCGTTCCGGGTTGAAGCGGGTCCCGTCAGTGTGTCAGGCTCCGGGCAGATTCGTTGAAATGAGGAGTCGAGCATGAGGAAGATCCAGGTCCAGGGACTGCACCACATCACGATCGGGAATGGCGTAACAATGTGGGCGGGAGAAACTGTGTGGCAGCGAAAGTCCGCAATGCGCAGCAGCTTTCAAAAGGCCGGAATATTGCAACTCGCAGGATTGCCTGATTTGTCACCTCCTCCCATCGCTGCTCTCCATGCCTGATAACGCACGCGACGAAGCGTCCAATCCCGATACTCCGGACGATCAGCCCGACGATCGAACCAACAGCTCCGATCCCGCCAGCCAGCGCGAGATATGTGAGCGCGTGACAAAGCTCGCGTTCGGCGGCGACCCGCTGCGCTATGAAGAATTCGTGCGCGTGCTGAGCGAGGGCACACCGGCCGGGGTGGACGTGATCCTCAGGGGAAGCGCGGTCACCGGGCACAAACATGGCTCCGACGAGCCGTTCGACGCCGACGGGCCGGGAACGAGCGATCTCGACGTGACCTTCGTGGGGGGCGACATGGTCATGCTGTTCCGCGACTTTCACATTGCGGGCATCCACTCGGTGCCACTCAGTGAAGAGCATCCCTACGCCTCGTCGGCACTCGCTCCGCTGCGAAAGCGGCTGTGCGCCATGACGGGCCGCCCGGTGAATCTTCAGGCGACTACATCGATCGTGCAGAATGTACGCGACGTGGTGATGGATCAGCCCTATCTCGTGCTTCTGACAAAGCCGAAGGTCGATGATGCCGGGAACCCGGACGCGTGACGGAGTGCGCTGATCGAAACAGAATTGTGGCCAGCTAGATTTGCGGCTCCTCTCTTACAACATTCGCGAAGGCGGAGTGGGCCGCGCCGAGGAGATCGCCCAGGTGATCATGGCCGCTGGCCCTGATGTGGTTGCGCTCCAGGAGGCGAGGGATCCGGTGGTGGTGGAACGGATTGCGAGACTGGCCGGATTCCGGTACTGGGGATCGCGCCGGTCACATTCGACGGGGTTCCTCAGTCATGTACCTGTGCTCAATTACGACTGGCGGCACCCACCGCGAACGCGTCACGCGCTGCTCGAGGTGTCGCTTGCCGATGGATTCCCGCGCGTCTTCGTCCTGCATCTCCGGGCATGGTTCTCAAAGTGGAGTGAGAGCCGGCGCGCGCAGGAGCTCCGTGGGTTGCTCGATGGGATCCAGAAGCAGTTGATCGCGGAGGAACATGCCTTCGCGTTCCACGTCCTTGCCGGCGACTTCAATGCGCTGGCTCCGGGCGAGCTGCTCGACCCGTCGCACATGCCAAGGTGGATTCGCGGGATGATCTGGTTGAGCGGGCGCGACATCGCTCGCAGCACGATCGAAATGATGCAGTCCGATGGTTACCTCGATGCGTGGCGCACGGTGCATGGGGATGAGCAACACGCCGACGGATACACTTTCCCCGTCTGGGATCCGCACGTGAGGCTGGACTACGTTTTTACGCCGGCCGTGTATGCGTCACGATTCACGGGGTGCGAAGTTCTGCGACTGCCGGAAGCAGTACGCACGGCGTCGGATCACTTTCCACTGCTCGTCGAGATCTCTGACGGATGAGGATGCGACCCGGCCACTTCAGCGCGCCTGGCATTCTCCGCGTTCTCGCAGGATTGATCATGGGGGTGGCGACCCCTGCCGGCGCCGCGGCGCAAGACAAGTCGACTGCGAATTTGCCGGAGGTGCTCATCGTTGCCACGGGAGGCACGATCGCCTCAACAGGCAACTACTATGGCGTTCCCGGCGGTGGCGACGTTTCGCGGGTCTCGGTGGAACAGCTGGTGCGGGCTGCTCCAGGAGTTGACAAGGTCGCTCACCTGTCGGCGGAGCAGTTCTCGAATGTCGGATCCGGGAGCATTGGCCCTGCGGAATGGGTTGCGCTGTCGAGAAGAATTGTTGCCTTGTTGCGGGAGAGGCCGGGACTGCACGGCATCGTTGTCACCCACGGAACCGATACCATGGAAGAGACAGCGTACTTCCTGGACCTCACCGTTCCCGGTGATCGTGCTGTTGTGGTAACGGGTGCAATGCGCCCTGCGGACGGGATCGGCGCCGACGGCCCCGCAAACCTCTTCAACGCGGTGCGCGTTGCCGCGGCACCAGTGGCCAGGGGCCGAGGGACGATGGTGCTCATGAATGACCGGCTGTTTGCCGCGCGAGAGGTAACCAAGACCAACACGTCGCGGGTAGAAACGTTCCAGGCGCCGGAGCATGGTCCGCTTGCGATCACCGATCACGACACCTTGTTCTTCAACCGCCCCCGGTCGGCGAGGCGACAGGCTTTCGACCTGACGCACGTTCGCGAGTTGCCTCGGGTGGATATCGTGTACGCCTACGGCGGCGCCGACAGCGTGATGATCGATGCCGCTGTCGCCGCGGGCGCGAGGGGCATCGTTGTCGCAGGTGTTGGAGGTGGGGGCGTGACCCCTGCGCAGTCGGCCGCATTGCGGCGTGCGCAGGACAAGGGCGTCATCATCGTGTCGAGCAGCCGGACCGGATCGGGCCGCGTCCGGTCGTCCGGCGCGCGGATCCCGGCCGGCGATCTCAATGTCAGAAGGCCCGCGTGCTGCTGATGCTCGCGCTGACGCGGACGACTGACAGGGCCGGGATCGCAGCACTGCTCGGGGAGTATACGCGCGGTGACTTCTAGAGAATGCACCCCGCTGCGTTAATGTTCTGGATGGTCCTGGCCGCGCACGCCTCGTCACTGATCGCGCCCAGGGTCCGCCCACTCGGACCACGGCCCCCGACTTCCGGGGGCCGTGGCACGATCACGTCGTCTTCAGGGAATACGAGCGGTCGACGTTGTACGTCGTGTATACCCCTTGAAAAAGCTGCAGCGACGAATTGTTGTGCGGGGTTCCGTCGCGCCAGCCGAAGTACACATTGTACGATGGGGTCGTCGCCTGAATGCTGACCCAGTATTTCGTACCCGCGGTAGCTGTGAACGGAGTGGTCAGCCTCACCGAGTACCTGTAGAATGGCCATGTCGTATTCGCAGCCGTGCCGCAAGTCAGTCCGGAGACGTTCTTCTCGAAGACCTGACCTGCCTGAGCCACGGTATAAGTCGACGTCTGCAGTCTGCCGGCAATGTTCGGGCGCCCGGCTGCGTCAGGATAGAACGACACGGTAAAGCTCGACGCGGTCGGGGCGGGAGCGGCAGCATTGACTTGCTGCACGCAGTAGATGCCCTGCCAGTCGACTGTTGTCACCGTCCGCGTTGCAGATACAGTGAAGTCATCGAAGACTTGCGACGGTGGCGATCCATTCGTCACGATCTGCGACGTCCTCGCTTCGACAAAGCCTGGATTGCTGACAGGAACGGTAGTTTCGTGAGGAGGCGTTGCGGTAGGCTGCTGGGTGACGGGAGGCGTTGTGGGATGGTCGTTTCCGCACGCCGACAGCGTCAGCAACGCCGCCGCGGCGGCGCAGGACGCCAGTCGAACGCGGTTCGCGTTTGCGTTCCGGACCGAGGTCGCTGTTCGAGTACCCTTCGATTCTTTATCGCAGAGCAGCCTTTGCATGTCTTATACTCTCTCTCAGTGGTGGGAAGTCACGCATGGACTGCGACGCGACAGAAAAAAGCCAGCGAGGAACATAGCGATCTTTCGGTGGCTCTTCCAGCTTCGCCTGCGTCCATCTCACCATTCGAGTCCCACACCTCGACTTCCCCCAGATTCCGCGCCCGGATCGGCGCTTCGATCGTGGCCGCATCGCCGGCAACGACGACAATCAGGTTGTCAGGCGCGAGCTCACCGCGCCCCCGAGCACGTGATTGAGCGCCTGCGGCCTGCGCGCCGGCCGTACCGGCGACGACGCATAGCAGAGAGACCGCCGCCAAGCAAAGTCTCGTGATGACCTCCGGAAGTTTTGGGACCGGCAGCTTTTACGGCAGGAGCCGGGGCGAGAGGCAAGATATTGCCCGGTACGCGCCAGGGAAACCATGACGGCCACGCTTGACCCGGAAATTCGGGCAACCCTATTTTCCGGGCGGTGTTTCCAACGGACTACACGCTCGACAGGTCCCGACGCCCGGTCCTGGCCGAGTGCTTTCCTACTCAATGGCAACGGGGCAACCACACATGAAGATGACCGAGATTCTTCTCCGAGAGCTCACCAGTGAGGTCGAGCGCTCCAGACGAGCGCTCGAGCAGGTACCCGAAGATAAGCGCGACTGGAAGCCGCACGAGAAATCGATGCAGTTCGGTTATCTCGCCGAATTGGTCGCGATAATGCCGTCGTGGGTGGCCATGATGGTCACCCAGGATGAACTCGACGTGGCGCCTGCGACTCCCCAGGAAAAGCCGGAGCCGATGGGTACACGGGAGGAACTGTTAAAGGGCCTCGACAAGGCCGCCGCCGCCGCCCGCACCGCGCTGGAACGCACGACCGATGAATTCCTGATGACTCCGTGGAAGCTGCTGGCACGGGGGCAGGTAGTTATCGAAGCGCCGCGCCACGAAATGATCCGCGATACCTTCAAGCATCTCGCGCATCACCGTGGCCAGATGACCGTCTACCTTCGCCTCCTCGGAGCGGCGGTGCCTGCGATCTACGGACCGTCGGCCGATGACAACCGGTTCATCTAGCAGACAAAACGCTTCCAGGCAGCGCAACCCGTGATCAGGAGCAGAGCATGAACCTCGGCGCATTTTCGGTCAGCCTGGCTGTCAAGGACATTGCAGCCTCGAAGGCGTTCTACGAGATGCTGGGCTACACGGTATTCGCCGGAGACGCGAAGCAGAACTGGCTGATACTGAAAAACGGAGATCACGTCATCGGTCTCTTTCAAGGCATGTTCGAACGAAACATGCTGACGTTCAATCCGGGGTGGGACAGCAACGCGAAACCGCTGGGCGACTTTGCAGACGTTCGCGAATTACAGCGTCAGCTGCGAACGCGCGGCATGCAGTTCATGACCGAAGCGGACGAGAGCACGTCCGGTCCCGCGAGCTTCATCATGGTGGACCCTGACGGAAACCCGATCCTCGTCGACCAGCACGTCTGAATCGTGCGGCGAAGTGACTGCCTACCTGCTCCACGGCGGTGCAACGTTGTTGCTCCGTCCGCAGGTTGTCGCCCGACCGGCACGACTAAGGCCAGGAACTGACATGACGAATACCGAATGGTGGCAGCGCGGTCCAATCGACGGCGTCCCCGTGGAACTGCAGCCGGTTGCGCACATCCTGCTTCAGGTTGGCGAGAGCGTCAGCGAGCTTGTCGCGAACCTGACTGATGTGGAATGGAACGCCCGGCCGGCCGGGGTCGCATCACCTGCATTTCACGTCCGGCACATCACCGGTGTAATCGACCGCCTCTTTACCTACGCGCGCGGCGAAGGTTTATCGACCGGTCAGTTCGCTGCGATTCGGTCGGAAGGTGGAGAGCTCACGGGGGCGGATGTCGCAGCCGTGGTCAATACCCTGCACGAACGCGTCGAGGCGGCAGTCGCCGAGCTTCGAACGATCGATGTCGCCACACTGGGGGACTTTCGAGCGGTCGGACGGGCGAAGCTTCCATCGACCGTGATCGGCTGTCTGGTGCATGGGGCGGAGCACTCGATGCGGCATGTGGGGCAGCTGTCGGTGACGACACGCATCGTGCGATCCGAGTCAGCATCGATTTGAGCGTCGTGTACGCAAACGCCATGCGCTGCGGGCAGCCGTCGGTAGCGAAAACTGTGGCGGGATCGGCACCGTGGCGATATGTTTTGCGCTCAACGGAACCGGGCAAATGGACGCTTGCACGGAAAGCCACGCCACCACACCTTGCGAAAATCGCGCTGCCGGCCGATTCCGGCAGCCTGACTTTCCGACAACACTGTCAAAGGACGCGCGCGCATGAAACGATCAGCCTTGCTTTTGCTCACCGCCATTGGACTTGCGGCATGTCAGGACCAGCCTGGCCCGGTCGCTCCAGTGCTTCAGGCTCCACTTGACGCACCTGTCATGAGCAAGCTTGCGAGCGAAGTCATTCCTGGCCAGTACATCGTCGTTTTCAAGAATGATGTGGCTGACGTCGCCGCCGCCGCGTCGCGACTGATCGACGCGCACGGCGGGACCAAACGCTTCACCTACAGCAGGGCTCTCAAGGGTTTTGCCGTCCGTCTGCCGGATGCTGCAGCCGAGGCGCTCAGCCGCAATCCGATGGTTGCCTACGTGGAGCAGGATCGAACCGTAAGCCTGGCGACAGTACAGAGTGGCGCGACGTTTGGTCTCGATCGCGTGGATCAGCGCAATCTGCCGCTCAGCTCGACCTACGAGTACAACGCCAACGGCACCGGGGTCAAGGTATACATCATCGA
>JBGTBX010000019.1:0-2375 GCA_041749115.1 Gemmatimonadaceae bacterium | reverse complement strand
TGGCCGGCCCACGGCGCGCGTGCCGGTTGGAAGAGGACCTGGAGAATTCCGATCTCGTGGGAGGCCAAATCGGCGAGCGCGCCAGTCACCGCAATGAGCGGATCGGCGTCGAATCTGGTGAAGGTCCGTAGGGGCCGCATGAACTCAGAGGAGAGTCCGAAGTCCACGACGGCCGGACAATCGCCCTGTGCGCGTGCCCATTGCTCGACCAGGGTCCCCCTGGCCTCCAGGAGGACGCCGTCCGGAAAGTGCGAACGCAGCTGCTCCTGGACCTGGGCAGCGTCTTCCGAGGCGCAGGCAATCTGCAGCGCGATCGCGTCCTCGGTGCCGACAACCTCGAAGCTCAGAGGGTTGCCGCATGTTGAGAGGCTGAGGAGGAAATGCTCGGCGAACTCCGGGCTGACCTTCGCTTCTGGGGGGAGGGCGACCTGGATCTCGACGACGTCGTGTCGATCGCTGGGTGGAGGCTCTGGCTCCTCGATGTCGCAGCCCGCCGCTTCGGGACTCGGCACAGGTGCCGGCCGGAGCCGCTCAAACCATCGCCCGAGGAACGTAGGCTTACGGGCATCGTCCAGCCCGCGTGCGTCGGCATGGCCTGGCAGCTCGAAGGGCCGAAAGGGCGGTTCCAGAGCAACTGGATGCGGGTACACCGCCCATCCCCGACCGCGTTCTTCCCAGGAATAGAACGCGGTGGTAAGACGGGCAGCCGAGGAGAATGTCCTGAGGGAAGACGCTGCCGTCATCAAGCCGCACTGCTCCCGTAGAAGCCGCGCATGACGGGCTTGCGTTCCGTATCCCGGAGGGCTCGAATACCCTTTTCAGTCGTCCATACGTCTATCACTTCGAGCACGGAATTGTGGACGGCCTGCTGAAACATCAGCATCGTGTCCAGGCGGTAGTACGTCGCCGGCTTAAAGAGCCACAAATACAACCGGCCGATAAGTGGCAGCATGATGACAACGTCATCGTCGAGGGTACCGGCCGCCGCGGCTTCCTGTACGCCCCAGAGGCCGAGAGGAAGGACGATCATAATGGTTATGAGTCCCGAGAAAAGACCCATCGACCAAACGAGCCACAGCGCGGCAAAGAGCAGTCCGAATAGCGCCATCGCCTTCAGCAGAGGATTGAGTTGGGGACGATCCTCGGCCAACCAGTACGAGACGAAGAATCCCGTCCCGAACGGAGCGGCGCAGACGTCGAAAACCAGTTTCTCCCTGCGGACACGCAGGTATTCGCGTCGTGCGGACAAGAGCCCGCTCTCGCGGTAATCAACGCGTGATTTTTCGGTATTTGGGATGTCGCGTCGCCGTAAGGCGACTTCAAAGGCCCCGTAGAATGCGAGAGAAGACCCCTGAAAGTCTTCGATAAGGGTTGACCAGTGGGAAACGACGACGTCCGGAATGGCCTGTGCGCGCACCGTGCCTCCCATTTCGTGCCGGCGCGCCGAGCGACGCACCGACGACAGTTTCCTCTTGAGGTGCGCTGATTCTTAGCGAGAGTGATCGGTACGTCAACGGCTGTTGTGGCTTGTCGATGTTTGTCCTACAGAGGGCGGTAGAACCGGACCGCAGTCGTCGTATTCGTTGACGACTGGCCTTATCCACAATTCGACTGTCAGAGTGTGCCCCACGAGCCCGCGGCGACACCTTCGCTTGATGGTTCGAAACGCGTACGCTAAGCCCCAGACCGATCGCTGAGTCCCCAACGACACAAGCGCCCAGTGATCGAAGCTGATCTTTCTGCACTAACCGCCAGCTTCGGCAATCCCAAGAACCGCTCAGAACCATCGCTCGCGCGATTCTTCCACTCGCCAACACCGAGGAGGCCAGCATCATGTTCAAGTCACCGATTCTCGGAGACAGTCCCCCGATCCAAGAAATGCGCCTCGATATCATGCGAGTCGCTGGAAGCGACGGGCCCGTCGTCGTCCACGGGGAGACAGGCGTCGGCAAGGAACTCGTCGCTCACGACATTCACGCCCGAAGTGAACGCCGGCAGGGCCCGTTCATTGCCGTCGACTGCGCTGCGATAGTCGAGAGCCTGTTCGAAACCGAGTTGTTTGGTGTCGAGGACGGTGTCGCGACCGGCGTCAGAGCGCGCGTCGGTAAGATTGTCCAGGCGCACGGCGGAACGCTCTTCCTCGACGAGGTCGCTGAGCTCTCTGCCGCAGGGCAGGCGAAGCTCCTCAGGGTGCTTCAGGAGTTCGAGGTGGTACGCGTAGGAGCCTCCCGCGCGCAGTCTGTCGACGTTCGCGTCATCGCGGCTACGAACCGGTCCCTGCGAGCCCTCGTCGAACGAGGTGCATTCAGGGAGGATCTCTTTTACCGCCTCAGCGGTTTTGAGATCCAGGTTCCGCCTCTCCGTGCGCGCCGCGA
>JBGTBX010000018.1:0-43091 GCA_041749115.1 Gemmatimonadaceae bacterium | reverse complement strand
CCTGCAGCAGGTGACCTTTCCGGTACGTGTGCTCCAGGCGCTGGGTGCCCAAACGCTGATGGTGTCCAACGCCTGCGGTGGCATGCATCCACTGTGGAGCGCCGGCGACTTGATGCTGATCGCAGATCACATTAATCTGCTTGGAGACAATCCGCTCATCGGACCTAACGATGAACGCTTCGGGCCGCGATTTCCCGACATGTCGGTGCCGTATGACGCCGGATTGCGGTCGCTCGCGCGCGAGGTGGCTCGCGAACAGCAACTGATTCTGCGCGAAGGTGTGTACGTGGCCGTCACCGGGCCATGCCTCGAGACGCCGGCGGAATACCGGTTTCTGCGCGGCATTGGTGCGGACGTGGTGGGCATGTCCACCGTGCCGGAGGTGATCGTCGCCGTCCACATGGGGATGCGCGTGTTGGGGGTGTCCATTGTTACCGATATGTGTCTCCCTGATGCGCTTGAACCCGCTGATCTCAACACAATTATTGGTGTGGCGATGCGCGCCGAGCCCGACTTGACCGCGCTGCTTACCGGAGTACTGGAACGCCTGTGACTGAACGTTATGCATTGCTGCCCGGCGACCGAACCGCCGACGCTCTTGAACAAGATCTGCTCGAGCAGTGGCGTGCGGAGCGCTTGTTTGAGCGCGGGGTTGAGGCGCGCAAGTCTGGTGCGCCATTCATCTTCTATGACGGCCCTCCAACCGCGAATGGTCGTCCGGGGATCCATCACGTGTTCGCCCGGACGGTCAAGGATTTGTTCTGCCGTCACCGCGCCATGCTGGGGCACCACGTCCCGCGAAAGGCGGGGTGGGATACACACGGGCTTCCCGTCGAAATCGAAGTCGAAAAGGCGCTGGGCATCAGCGGGAAACAGGATATCGAAGCGCTCGGCGTCGAGGAGTTCAATAAGAGGTGCAGAGAGAGCGTCTGGACCTACCGCGCCGAATGGGAGCGCCTGTGCGATCGCATCGCGCATTGGATGGATTACGATAATCCCTATGTAACGTACACCAACGAGTACATCGAGAGCGAGTGGTGGGCGCTCAAGGTGATGTACGATAAGGGATTGTTGTACCGCGGGCACAAGATCCTGCCGTACTGTCCGCGCTGCGGCACCGCGCTTTCTTCGCATGAAGTGGCGCAGGGATACGAAGATGTCGAAGATCCTTCGCTGTTTGTCGCGCTGGACCTGGTAGATGAATCAAGCAGTGACCGACGTCGGCTGATTGTATGGACAACGACGCCGTGGACACTCGTCTCGAACGTCGCCCTCGCTGTCCATCCTGACCTGCAGTACGTTGAACTGCGCAAGCGCACCGGCGCTCCCTGGACAATTATTCTGGCGGAAGCACGCGCTGCTGGTGTGCTCGGTGCAGACTTTGCTGATCGCTGGGATGTCGTGGCCACGCATACTGGAGCGGATTTTGTTGGACGGCGCTATCGGCGCCCGCTGGACTGGGTGCCGTGGCCCGAGACCGGCGATCATGAACTGATCGTTGGCGCGGACTTTGTGTCGGCCGACGACGGCTCGGGTATTGTGCACATGGCCCCCGCGTTCGGCGCCGATGATTATGCAACGGGCAAGAAACACGATTTGGTAATGCTGCAGCCGGTGGACGCGCAGGGTCGTTTCGACGCCGCCATTCCGGTGGTCGGAGGCATGTGGGTCAAGGACGCCGACGCGCACATCATCGCACATCTCAAGGAGCAGGATCAGGTGTGGAAGGCAGCCACGCTCATGCACTCCTATCCTCATTGCTGGCGCTGCCGTACGCCGTTGCTTTACTATGCGCGACGGTCGTGGTTCGTGAAGACCACGTCCGTTCGTGATGAGATGCTCGCGCGCAACTCCCGCATGTCCTGGTATCCGGCTGATGTCGGTGAAGGACGCTTTGGAAAATGGCTTGAGAACAACATCGATTGGGCCATCTCGCGTGATCGCTATTGGGGTACCCCGCTGCCGGTGTGGGTGAACGACGCCGATCCCGATGAAATCGAAGTGATCGGGTCGTATGCCGAACTGGCGGCCCGTGTCGGCGATACCTTGCCGACGGATTTTGATCCGCACAAACCTTTTATTGACGCGTATACCTGGCCGGCTGCGTCGGGAACCGGGACCATGCGGCGCGTGTCGGAGGTCATTGACGCGTGGTTTGATTCGGGGTCCATGCCGTTCGCGCAATGGCATTACCCCTTTGAGAATCGCGACGTTGTAGCTAAGCAGTTTCCCGCTGATTTTATTGCAGAGGGATTGGATCAGACCCGCGGGTGGTTCTACTCGCTGCTGGCGATTGCGACGTGTCTCGACGATCAGCTGCCGAACAACGGGGCCGCGCAACTCCAAGGCGGGGAAGGTCCGCGCGCCGATACGGCGCCGTACCGGAACGTGGTAGTAAATGACCTGGTGCTCGATGCGAGTGGGGTCAAGATGTCGAAGAGCCGTGGCAACGTCGTGAATCCGTTCGACGTCGTGTCGCGTCACGGGGCCGATGCCGTCCGGCTGTTCCTTATTGCGTCGTCGCAGCTGGGGATGCCGAAGCGATTTGACGAAGCGGGTATTCGCGAGACTGCAACAGGGTTCCTCGTGACGCTGCGCAATGTGTACTCCGGGATGTTCGCACAGTACGCAAATTTTGGATGGGCTCCCTCATCGCAGGACCCGCCGGTGGAGGGACGAGGGCATCTGGATCGTTGGATTCTGTCGCGCCTTTCAACGCTCGAATCCCAGGTGAACCGCTTCATGATGAATTATGACGCGACTGCCGCTGCGCGCGCGATCATGACCTTTGTGGTTGACGACGTCTCGAACTGGTATGTGCGGCAGTCTCGCGGGCAATTCTACGACGTCGAGTCGGCCGAGAGCAGGGCCGCGTTCGCAACGCTCCATGAAGTGCTGGTCGTCACGTGTCGACTGCTGGCCCCCATGGCGCCTTTTCTCAGCGATTGGATTCATCGGCAACTGACCGGGGATTCCGTGCACATGGCAGACTACGTTCGCACGAACCCGCCGCCGGTGGATGGTGCGCTCGAAGCAGGGATGACCGAGGTGCGGGAATTGTGTCGGCTGGGGCGCGCCGCGCGGGAAGATGCCGGTATCAATGTGCGTCGCCCGCTGAGCCGCGCGCTGTGTGTGGTTCCTGCAGAACATGCCGTGGTGGTGCAGGCGCTGATCTCCATCGTTGAAAAGGAACTCAACGTCAAGCAGGTCGATTTGGTGAACAACGCGGATGATCTGGTGACGCTGGTTGCCAAGCCCAACTTCCGTTCGCTGGGCAAAACCTTTGGTAAGGCAACTCCCGCCGCGGCAAAGGAGGTGGCGGCGCTATCGGCCGATGTCCTGCGGGCATTCGAACGCGGGGTCGGCAGTGGCGGAACCGGGGGCGCAATTTCGATCAGCGCCGATGGGATTAGCCACGTGCTGGAACCTGAAGACCTCACGATCGTACGCCATGCGGTGGGCGATCTGGCCGTAAAGGAAGAGGCTGGTCGCTTTGCAGCGATCGACACGCTGGTCACGCCGGCGCTACGACGCGAGGGATATGCGAGGGAGTTGGTGAGTCGTACGCAGCGATTGCGCAAGGAACAGGAGCTCGCGGTCTCGGACCGCATTGTGCTCCATGTGTGGGGTGACGAGGAGATCGAGGCCTCTGTGACCGAGTATATTGAGTGGATGTCAAGCGAGGTCCTCGCGAGCACGGTTGTCGTTGGTGCCGGCGAGCGACCTCAGGGACAAGCGGCGAGCGACGTGGAGATAGACGGACTCCGCGCGCACGTCTCATTTCACGTTGAGAACTAACATGGCGACGCCACCGACTGAGAAGAAGCCGAAGCCGATGAACAAGAAGAACTTGCTTTACTTCGAGAAGCGCTTGCTCGAAGAACGGCGTCGCGTGCTCAAGGAACTCGGAACCTACGATGACGTGTTCGGGGCGAAGGACTCCAGCGGCGACGGGAGCCTGAGCTCTTACTCGTTCCATATGGCAGATCAGGGTACAGATGCCATGGAGCGCGAAAAAGCTTTCCTTTTTGCCAGTCAGGAAGGACGCTTTTTGTGGCACATCGATCAAGCGCTGAGGCGCCTGTATAAGACGCCAGAGAAGTACGGGAAGTGTATGACGTGTGGTACCGATATCGCCTATGAGCGCCTCGACGCATTGCCGCACGCCCGCTTCTGCTTCAACTGCAAACAACGTGAGGAAGATGCAAAGAAATAGCTCGAAGGCGCTGCGCTTTTGGCCGATCGTGGTTGTACTGGTGTTCGCCGATCGCATCACAAAAATGATCGCGGAGGCAACCCTCTTTCCTCGCTACGTTCCGCACGAAGTGTTCGGAGACGTGCTGCGTTGGACGCTGGTTTACAATCCGGGCGCCGCGTTCGGATTGCATCTTGGTCCTTGGTCGCGCTGGATCTTTCTGGTGTTGACGATAGGCGCACTGGTCATTTTATGGCGGCTGTATCAGCAGTCAGATCCCGACGATCGCTGGCGGATTCTTGCCATCTCGCTGGTCACGGCTGGGGCATGCGGGAACCTGATTGATCGCATTGTGTCACCTCCCGGCGTGGTTGATTTTATTGACGTCGGAATTGGCGACTCGCGCTGGCCCACGTTTAACGTGGCCGACATGGCCGTGAGTACCGGTGCAATTCTCCTGGCCTGGGTCCTGTGGAACGAAGATCGCATCGCGGCGAGAAAGGCCTCGGTTGCGGCCGAGTCGTCGGGCGCGGGTCCATGACCGAACACGACCCGGCGCCCACCCCCAACGCCCAAGGCAGCGTGACAGAGTTCGAGGTCGAGGCGAACAGCAGTGTTCGCCTCGATGCGTTCGTGGCGAGCGCGACGTCCCTGTCCCGGACGCAGTCAGCCACGCTGATCGCAACGGGCTGCGTGCTGGTCGGCGGGAAACGTGAGAAAGCGTCGTATCGGCCGACTGGCGGAGAGCGCGTGGTCGTTACCGTGCCGAGTGTTGAACGGCGGACCGTGGACGGGGAAAAAATCCCGCTGAATGTGGTGTGGGAGGACGAGGAACTGCTCGTGGTTGATAAGCCCGCAGGCATGGTGGTGCACCCCGCGCCGGGAAATTGGAGCGGTACGCTGGTGAATGCGCTGATCGGGCGAGGGGGAGCGCTCGCCGAAGGGCAGAGCGCAGAACGGGCAGGACTGGTCCATCGGCTGGACCGTGATACGTCCGGACTGCTGGTCGTCGCCAAGACAGATCACGCCCTGCGCGTTCTTGCAAAGGCACTTGCGGCCCGACGTATTCAGCGGAGGTACGCCGTGCTGTCCTGGGGTAACCTCGACGATGAGGTCATCGCCGTTGATAAGCCGCTCGCCCGCCATCCAAAGGACCGGCAGCGTATGGCGGTGGTAGACGGTGGCAAGGCGTCCAAGACAACGTTTACGCGCATCGCGCGACTTGATGGTGTGGATCTACTTCGTGCTGCATTGCACACGGGGCGGACCCACCAGATTCGTGTACACTTGAACGCCATCGGTCATCCGGTAGTCGGAGACGATACGTACGGCGGAGGGGGAGGGCGGCGCCACGTAAAGCTGCCACCGCGACGGCACGCGTTGCATGCGGCGTGGTTGCGTTTTATGCACCCCACCAGCGGAGCGCCGATCGACGTCCGAGCGCCGCTCCCCGACGACATGCGCGTTGCAGTACGTGCGGTCGCTCACGACGACCGTTTAACGCCGGAACTCGATCCGTTGGACCTGTACGGCTTTTTCGATGAGCCGCCGACTGCGTAGCCGGCTCGAAAGTACGGGCGCGTCGGGTTGGCAGCCCGCTCGCGCGTGACGCGTCTCGTGCTGGTGGTTGAAGCGGCGGGCGCACACTACGCCCTCGAGTCACAATTTGTGCGCGAGATAGCGCACATCGGATCGGTGACGCCGCTGCCAGGGTCTCCTGTGCACGTGTTGGGACTGATCAACCTGCGGGGGAGTCTGGTGACGCTTGTTGATCTCGCAGCCCGCCTTGGTTCGGCGCCGGTGAACGCGACCGAGGGCAGCGTGGTGGTGTTGACCGTCGACGGTCGGACCATGGGTGTTCGGGTCGACGATGTGGTCGAAGTTACGGACGCCGGGTCGCCCGACTGGCGGGGTGAGGCCGCCGCGGAGCGGCTCCCCGGCACGTTCCTCTCAGGGTCGGGACATTTCGCCGACATGGTCGTCCTTGAGGTTGACGTATTGGAGCTCGTGCGACAGACGCTGACGTAAACGCGTGAGCGCCTTGCACGAGGACCCCTGGGGGTATCGAGTGAGGCAATCTGTACTTATCTGCGACGACGCAATTTTTATGCGGACCATGCTGGGCGACATCCTGTCGCAGGCAGGGTTTGAAATCGTCGGCGAAGCTGAAACGGGAGCGCAGGCGGTAGACAAATATCGCCAGCTTAAGCCCGATCTGGTCACGATGGATATCGTTATGCCCGACATGGGGGGCATCGACGCGGTCCGCGAAATCACACGTACCGACCCCGCTGCCAAGGTGCTGATGTGCAGCGCCATGGGCCAGCAGGCCCTCGTGGTCGAGGCCATACAGGCCGGCGCGAAGGATTTTGTTGTAAAGCCCTTCCAGCCCAGTCGAGTGCTGGAAGCTGTACAACGCGTGTTGGGATAAGACGCAATGTGCCGCGGCCGGCGCGTGATCCCGCGGACGCATCGGACCCAGACATGAGCCTTCCTGCCAAATACGCGGAGTTGTTCGCGACAGAAAGCCGGGATCATCTCGCGGAGATCGAGCACGCGTTGACGGCGCTCGAATCGGCGCCCGGTGCGCGCCTGCCGGTCGACGCGCTGTTTCGCAGCGTGCATACGCTCAAGGGCATGAGCGGTATGATGGGATACTCTGCCGTCACCACGCTGGCGCACGCCATTGAAACCCGGCTTGCCGCGCTGCGCGAGGCAGAAGACGAACCCGATGCCGAAGTCATTACGCTGTTGTTCGATGCTGCAGACGCGCTCGCGCGGGCTATTGAGGTCGAAGCACACGGTGCCGTAACCACGTCCGTGCTGGACGTTGATTCATTGGTGGCACGATTGACGCCGCGCCAGAGTGTGCCTACCGATGTCCCCGGGCCGACGCGCGCTGAAGGACCAGGCGTGCAGCTGGAGATCGTGTTGGAGGCAGACACACCGCTCCCTGGAGCCCGCGCCCAGATTATTGCGCGGGCGCTGGCAAGCATCGGAGAGGTCCATGATGTCACGCCGTCGGTAGAGGCGATGGAGGACGCAGCGTTCAGTGGCACATTTCAGCTGCGTCTGATCACCACCGAAGCGGCTGAATCCTGGGATGCGGTCGCACGAAGCTGTGGCTACGTCGCACAGGTAAATCGTCTGTCGTACTCAGGCATTTCCCGTCCGCGTCAGTCGGTGGACGACGTGAGCCCGACGGCAGAGCCGCCAGCGGGAGGATCTCCGCTGCAGCGCTACGTGAGGGTCGACCTGCGCCGACTTGATGGCCTCATGAACCTTGTCGGCGAGTTGGTTATTCTGCGCGGACAGCTGCATTCGCTGGCCACGCCGCATCAGGATGCGGCCTTGAACGATGCATTGGGCAGGGCCGGTCGTCTCATCCAGGAAATTCAGGACGGCGTGCTGGGCAGTCGGATGGTGCCCGTGTGGCAGGTGTTCGATCGGTTTCCCCGTATGGTGCGTGACGCCGCACGCGCGCTCAGGAAAGACGCGGCGCTCACCATTGAGGGGCGCGACATTGAGCTGGACCGGGCGCTCCTGGAGCGCATTGCTGAACCCTTGGTGCATCTGTTGCGCAACGCGGTGGATCACGGCATCGAGATGCCCGAGGATCGGGTCGCGGCGGGGAAGAGTGCCGTCGGCAAGCTCACGATTTCGGCACGGCGGGAACGCAGTGCCGTCACCATCGAGGTTCGCGACGACGGTCGTGGTGTCGATCGGGCCCGCGTGCTGCGCGTTGCACGGGAGAAGGCGCTCGTACATGGGGACGCAGAAGATCTCAGCGACGAGCAGGTGCTGAGGCTGATATCCCGGCCAGGGTTCTCCACGGCGAACGAGGTGACCGATCTGTCGGGTCGCGGGGTCGGAATCGACGCGGTCGTCAATGGCGTGCGCGCTGTCGGCGGTGTCGTGGATTTCGCGTCTGAATCGGGGAGAGGCACCCGATTCACGCTCAGGCTTCCGGTCACTTTGGCCATAATTCCTGCGCTGATCGCCGAGCTCGGTGAGGACCACTACTGCCTGCCGCTCACGCACGTCTCCGAGACGGTCCAGGTCGAGCGAGGGCAGTTGTGCTCGGTTCGCGGTCGTCCTGCTTTCGTACTTCGGGACGAGGTGCTGCCGTTCTACACACTTCGCACCCTCCTTGGGTTGGAATCACGCGACGTTCGAGGGTGCCAGATCGTCATCGTTGAGGCGATGGAGCGCCGTGCCGCCGTCGCAGTGGACCGGCTGGTCGGCCAGCGCGAAGTCGTGGTGAAATCATTCGAAAACGTACGCAGCGGTTTGGCCTGTTTTTCCGGAGCGACCATCCTCGATGATGGCCGCGCCGCTCTCATTCTTGACGTTGGTGGACTGCTTCAGGGAGACCCGAATGCTCGACTTGCTCACACTTAGCTCGAGGCAGCTGGACGCGTTGCGCGAGGTGGCCAATATGGGAGCCGGCCACGCCGCTACCGCACTCTCCCTGATGACGGGCGAGACGATCATGATCGACGTGCCGACGATCAACATTACGGCGCTTGAAGAAGTGCCACCGCACATCGGCGACCCGACGGAGCCTGTGGCCGCGGTGTTGATGAGCATGATGGGAGACTTGTCCGGTAAAACGTTGCTCGTGTTCCCGATTCGCACCGCGCAACGGCTGGCCGGTCTCATGATGAAGCGTGACGTGCCGAACACGTTGGAACTCTCCGTGCTGGAGCAGTCCGCGATTCAGGAAGCAGGAAACATTTTGTGCGGCGCCTACATGAACGCCCTGTCGGATTTTATGGGCGTAACGCTGCTGCCGTCTCCGCCTTCACTCGCCATCGACATGTCGCGAGCGGTGCTTACTACGGCGTACCTGCAGTTCGGATCTGACCGGGATCTTGTGGTGTGTGTTGAGACGGAATTCCGGCTTGAGGATGCCCACGAAGTCCTGCGTGGGTTCTTTCTCCTCCTCCCGGATGATGCGTCGTTGCGCGCGATCCTGCGCGCTGTGCACCTGGATTAAGCCGCTGGCCCGCGCCGTGCTGCCCCTGTGACGCCCAACCTCCTGACCGAGCGAGATCGTGGTATTCTGCGATCCTTTGCCACGCGCGTCGATCCATCCGATGCGGGTGCACGGAACAATCTTGGTGTGCTGTATTTCCGCCGCGGTATGGTTGATGATGCTGTGGAACAGTTCATGAGCGCCCTGACGGTCGATCCACGCATGACAACAGCGCAGCGCAATCTGGAGATCGCTTCGTTCAGCAGTGGCTATCATGATCGCCGCATTGAGCAGCTGTGCCACACGCTCCGCGTCGATCCGGCGGATCGTATCGCACGCAGCGAACTGGCCGACACGTGGCTGATGCTCGGAGATCCGCAGCGTGCCAGCGATGAGCTGGGCATACTCCTCAGGGACGCTCCGGGCGACATTGATTTAATCACGCGATTGGCGACCGCCGAGGCGGCGCGCGGCGACCTCGAAGTCGCGAGCCGATGGTTGCATCATGCGCTCGAGCGGGCCCCCGAGAACGCCGCGATTCTTACACGGCTGGGTGAAGTTGCGTACAACCGCGGCCTGAACGCCGATGCCCGACACTTCCTGGAACGATCCGTCGCTCTCAGCCCGCACGATGCCGAGGCCTGGTATCTGCTCGGGTTTGTACTCGGCGATGAAGGTGAGCACGATGCGGCGCAGGACGCGACGCGACGCGCGAAAACCCTGAACACGTCGCTGACCAAAGCGCACACGAATCTTTCGCTCGAACGATTCGACGCACAGTCGTACGCCCGGGCGCGCGCCGAGCGGGCGTCGCGAGGCATTGGCGCCGAGAGCACCGCGTCGAACACCCACTTCATGCTCGGCCTCGCATTTCGGCAGAAAGGGTACCTCAGCGAGGCACTCGGCGAGTACAATATGGCCTTGCAACGCGGCGAGGATCCGACCGTGGTGGGTCGTGCGATCGCAGAGGTGCACCTGCTGAACGGTGACACCGTGCAGGCGATCGCCGCATACGAAGCACTGCTCGTTGATCAACCACAGAGCGCGAGACTGTGGAACGCCTGCGGCGTGGCGCATCATCAGCAAGGTGCGATCGCTGAGGCGCGGGCATGTTACGATCGCAGCATCGGGGGGGATCAGCGGTACGCACCTGCGATCAATAATCTGGGAGTGGCGCTCTTCCACACCGGAGAATCCGAGCGTGCCTTTGGTCATTTCGTGCGTGCCGTGAATGTGATGCCCTCGCTCACGAAAGCGCAGCTGAACATGGCGCTGCTGCTCGTGCGGCAGGGTGATCTGCACCGTGCGCTCATCACCTATCGTGAGGTGTTGACCGGGAGTGTTGAAAACGCGATTGCGTGGAACGGTGTTGGTCTCGTGCTGTCGAAGCTCGGGCGTCAAGCCGACGCCCGCAACGCGTTCGCTCGTGCGATTGAATCGCGTGCCGGTTATGCAGAGGCGCACTACAATCTCGGCTTTACGCTTTCCAGCCTTGGAGAGCACGCCGACGCGCTGCGGGAAACGCGCACCGCGCTCGAACTGGATCCGTACTATACGCCGCAGAAATTCGAATTGGCCGTCGATCTGGAATATGAAGATCCTCTGCTCGAAATCCCGGCTGATCTCAGTCCCGTTCGGGCCACCGCCTCGATCACCGATTTCGCGTTCGAGCCCGCCGCATTGAACAACTTGTTCGCCGGACTGGACGGAGCCACACAGGAACCGTCGCCAGTACCTGCGCTGGACGCGCTCGAGACCGCGCGTGAGAAGCTGAACGAAGGGAACGCGGCCGATGCCCTGCAGTTCGCACGGCGTGCACTGCAAAATGGGGCTCCCCTCTGCGACACGTTGCTCATCATGGGTGATGCGTTTCTGGCCTCGAACGCCGCTGGCGAAGCGCTTGAGCGTTTTCGGGAAGCGAGGGCGGAGGACCGGCTGAATCAACACGCTGCGCTGGGAGAGCTCCGCGCTCTGATCCGTCTGGAACGTTTTGATGAAGGGCTCGGCGTTGCAGAGTGGCTGGACGACGATGACGCTGATGCGACCTCGCTGGTATTCATTGCCACGGCTCGATACTCGGCCGGACAATTCGAAGCGGCACGCGAGACGTTGCGCCGGGTCGATGCGTTGACACCGCACAGCGTTGAGGCCGCGGTTGCACTTGGTCACCTTGAGCACAAGGCGGGGCAGCGCGACGCCGCAATTGCGGCGTTCCGCACGGCCGCACAGCGTGATCCCAATCACTTGCGCGCAAGAATTGAGCTGGCAGCGCTGCTCATCACTCGCGGATCCGTCCTCGAAGCGGAAGAAGTCCTGCTCGAGGCGTGTCGCATCGCGCCACGCGAGAAGCAGCCCGTGCTCGTCCTGGCAGCGCTGCACCGCGAAGAGGGGAACGTACACGAAGCGATTGATCTGCTGGCAGCATTTCTCAAAAGAGAACCGTACGCGCTCGATGTGCTCGCGGCGCTTGGCGAATCGCTGTTCGGACTCTGCCGGTTCGAGGACGCGCACTTCGCGTTTCAACGCGTGCTTCGGTTTGATGCAAACAATGTCTCAGCACTTTACTACGATGGGGTGCTGCTCGCGAAGTCTGACCGCGTAGAGGAGGCACACCATCGTTGGGCGCAAGTCATTGAACTGGCGCCCGCATCGTTGTTCGCCCGGCGGGCAGGCCGAGATTCAGTGACCGTACGACAGGTGGCAGCACCCGCACGCTCCTCTGAAGGGGAGGGAACACATCATGGCGATTGAAGGTCCCCTGAAGGAGCTCGGTATTCACGACGTGTTCCAGCTCCTTGACTTGAGCCGGAAGACCGGCGTTTTGCGCGTGACCTCCGCGCTGCGCGACAACGAAGGGACCGTGGTCTTTCGCGACGGGCGCGTGATATCCGCATCGATTCGCAGTAATCCGCATCCCCTTGGTGCCGTGCTGGTTCGAGCCGGACGTATCACGGAAGCGCAGCTCACGCAGGCACGGAGTGTTCAGCTTGCGCCAGGTGAGCACCGCCGACTTGGCGAGATCATGGTAGCGCTCGGCATTATTTCGGCGCGGGACCTTGAGCGCGTCATGCGCCGACAGATTGAGACGGTGGTGTTCGAGCTCATGTCGTGGCAGGAAGGTTTCTTCTCGTTTATTGAGGGCAACAGTCACGACACGCGCAGCGACGGCATTGCATCGGTCACCACGGAGGCCCTGCTCATGGAGGGCGCACGACGTCTCGATGAATGGACCGTAGTACAGCAGCGCGTCCCCGGCGTGACTGCCGTGCCCGTTCTTGCCGAGGTGCCGGATGAGTTTCCGCCGTTGCTGGAATTGTTGCCGAACGAATGGGAAGTGCTCGCGATGATCGACGGTGCGCGCGACGTGCGAACGATCGCGCTGGATCTCGGTTGTGATGATTTTGAAACAGCGAAGGTCGTGTTCGGGCTTATTGCGACTGGTATTGCCGAAGTACGAAGAAGTGCGATTGCGGTGGACGCTGCGCGCCACAACACCGTGGAACTCCATCTGGTCGAGGCGCAGCATGCGTTGTATAACGAACGCGTAGGTGACGCGCTGTCTCACGCATCATCAGCTCTCACGATGGATCCCAGGAGTGCTGACGCACGTACGTTATCGGCGCGGGCGTTGTTCAAGGACGGTCGGGACGCCGAGGGCGAAGAGCAGCTGCGAGAGGCACTACAGATAAATGCCCGACACACGGGAGCGCTGATGGAGGCCGGTCGTCTCGCCGCACGACGGGGAGAACTGGAGCGTGCCGTGTCGCTCTGGGCTCAGGTCGTAGACATCGCCGCCGGCACGCCGCTCGCCGCACAGGCGCGTCAGGCGATGGAACACGCGTCGCAACTCACCGCAGTTCTGGAGGCCGTCGATGCATGAGACAGTCGTGGCGGTTCCGGAGTTCGTCAGCGACGTCGACCGGCTGCGGCGTGCCGGACGGCTGGATGATGCGCAGTTGGTCGCCATCTCCGGTTTAACCGAGCACCCGTATATCGCCGCCGGTCATCACGCGCTCGCCCGCGTTTTGTACGCGCGTGGTGAAATGCAACAAGCACACGATGAATGGGAGATGGCGCTCGCGCTGGAACCCGATCACATCGGCGCACTCAAAGGGCTCGGTTCGCTGGCTCTCACACGCCGAGACTATGCTTCGGCGGAACGGTACCTTGAGGCCGCCTTGTCCGTGGCGCCTGCCGACCAGGATGTGGTCGCGGCGCTGCGGCTCGCCCGCGACCGAAGTCGCACCGGACCGTCAACAAGCACCACGCTACCGTTAGGGGTGGCGCTCGTGCAGCGATCGACTGAGCCCTTTCAGCGAACGGTGGGCGAATCCGCGAGCGGTCCTGCACTGCGGGCTCCTCACTTTCCGGCGTTCGACGACGCACGCCTGGTCGTGGCGGTTGTGGCAGACGTCGACGGATTTGTTGTCGATGCTCGCGTCAGTCCAGGCGCTCCGACCGACGTCGCAGCGACGCTTGCGGGTCTCACCAGAGACATGGGAACAGAGGCGGCCCTGACGACCAGCTCGTTGGGACTGGGCGCATGGGACACGCTCACCGTTGAATGCACTGATGGTTCAATCGTCATGTCCGTTGATCGGGCCCGGCGTCATTCGATGGTCATCGCCGCAACCGTCGATCTGCCGCTCGGACTCGTGCGCCGTTATCTCACTCAGCTCAGGGGACACGTGGAGGAATGGTCGCAATGACTGCCCCCACGTCCCTCACCGTGTCCGCGCTGCTCACCCCCCTCGCCAGGGTGCGGGGCGTGCGGGCCATTGTGCTTGCCCAGGAAATCGACGCGATCGTTGTCGCGGAGCAGTCCCACGTCGACGTGGATGTTGATACACTCGCGGCCTTCGGTGTTTCTCTCGTACGTCGGGTGCGCGCGCATGCCGTTCAGCTGCAACGCGGAGATCCGCAGATTGTCACGGTCGAGAGTGCCCAGGGACGCGTCGTCGCGGCAACACGCCGTGGCATGGTCGTCGTGATTCTGACCGATCGTGCGGCGAACGCGGGGATCGTGCGGCTCGCAGTGCAACGTATCGCGGAACAGGTAGCGATATGAAAGCAGTAATCGGCAGGAGTGCACTGTGCCTCTCGTAAACTATGCGGCGCGCGAGCTGACGTGCAAAATCGTTTACTACGGACCGGGGCGGTCGGGTAAAACCACGAATCTGCACTATGTGTACGATCGGGTGCCCAGCGAGCGCCGCGGTTCCATGGTGTCGATGGCGACGCAGAACGAACGCACACTGTTCTTCGACTTTCTACCCCTCGAACTCGGAATGATTTCGGGATTCAGCACACGCTTGCAGCTGTATACCGTACCCGGGCAGATCTACTATCGTGCAACGCGAAAACTGGTACTTCAGGGCGCCGACGGGATCGTCTTCGTGGCGGATTCACAGCGTCGTCAGTTGGACGAAAACATCCAAAGCCTCCGCGATCTGCACGAAGTGCTCGCGGAGCAGGGCGTCGATGCGCGCTCCATGCCCTTCGTCATGCAGTACAATAAGCAGAACCTGCCGCGCGAGTTGACGTCGACACCCAAAGAGCTCGACGATGCGCTCAACTTTCGTTCGGTACCAAGTTTCCCGGCTGATGCGCTCTCCGGTGTTGGTGTGTTCGAGACGCTGCGAAAGGTCTCCGAACTTGTTCTGCATCGGTTGAATGCACCCGCAGGTGTGGCGCGATGAACGACGTGCTGGACGGTCGCTTCCGCTTTGAGGCGTGGATCGTCGGATCCGCGAACCGCCTTGCAATTTCTGCTGCAAAAGCGGTGGCGGAGGCCCCGGGTTCCGTGTACACGCCCCTGTTTCTCCATAGTGCATCGGGGCTCGGCAAGACGCATTTGCTGGCCGCGATTGGACACCACGTGCGCACGATGCATCCGACGCTCAGTGTGGAGTATGTCGCGCTCGAGGATCTCGTCGATGAACTGCATGTGGCGATTGCATCTGGTCAGGCGGACGCGCTTAAACGCCGCTACGCCACTCTTGATGTGCTGCTATTGGATGATCTGCAGTTGCTTGCCGGCAGACAGGAAACACAGAGCGAAGTGTTGCGGCTATTCAATGCGATGCAGTCTGCCGGACGCCAGATCGTGCTTGCCGGCGATCGAGCACCGGCCGACATGCACGACGTCGACGACCGGCTGCTCACGCGGCTCGCGGGCGGTCTTATCGTGGACATCGGCCCACCCGACTACGAAACGCGGCTCGCCATACTGACCGTGAAGTGCGCGGAGCGCGGGACACGATTCGCCCCGGGAGTGCTCGAGGAAGTCGCTCGCGCGCACTCGGCAAGTGTTCGCGAACTGCAAGGGGTCCTGCACCGTCTGGTCGCGCATCAGGCGATGCTCGACGCGCCATTGGGTGTGTCCGACGTCTGGCAGGTGCTCGGCGCGGTCATGACACCATCCACAGCAAAGCCCGACGAGTTCGAGAACTTCCTGCACGACATCGCGTCGTCGGTCGCCGAGAGCATGGAAAGCTGGCGCGTGCGCCTGAGTGAACGCATCGCATACTGGTCGGGAGAGGGTTTCCGCACCAACATCCTGCAGCGAGCCCTCGAGAGCCCGGTGGCGCCGGATGTTGATTCACTCGACGCTTCCTTTGCGAACGCCGCCGAACGCCTGCGCGCGCTCGAACGCGAAGCGATTCGTCTGGACCAGCGCTTCGTTGGCATGCCGGCGTTCAGAGACCCTGATGCATTAAACGAAGCCGAGGCGCTCGTTGCCCGCGCACTCATCCTCGCGAGTCCCCCCGCTGCTCCGCTACCGGAGTTCCGGCTCGCCGCCTTCTCCCGCTGTGCCGCGAACCGCGAGGCGATAGAAGCGGCCGCCGCGATCATCGAATCGTCAGTTGCGGGCCGAAACCCTTTGTTGATCTATGGTGCGCCCGGTTCCGGTAAAACGCACCTGGCGCACGCGGTGGGCAATTCGATTCTCTCCGCAGCGTCTCAGCCGCACACAGTGGCGTGTGTTTCGTGCGAAGCGCTGGTGGAAGAGCTGCTGGTTGCGCTGCAGGAGAACACGCTGGAGCGGTGGCGAGCGCGTTATCGAGCAGTGGACAGCCTCATCGTGGACAATTTTCAGGCGATTGATGGTCGCGATCGACCGCAGGAGGAGCTTGCACACGTCATTGAGGCGCTGGTGCGTCATGGGCGGCGCGTCGTATTGACCAGCGATCGGCCGATCGAACAATTCAGGCTGATCAACAGCAGGCTTCGCGAACGATTGGAGCAGGGCCATGCGGTTGAGATCCGTCCTGCACCCGCGCTGGATCGACTTGGCCGCGATACTCCCGTGCCCGTGGGTGACGAAGCCGCCGCACCCACGATCGATGTTGCCGTATCGCCACAGTTTATCGAAACAGTTGACAATCGGCTGGCATATCGCAGTGGCGATCATCAGGCGCTGGACTCGTATTTCTTCGATTCGGAGAAGGTCATCGCCGATTGGCCCGACCTCGCTGGTCGGTTGATCGAGGAGTACAGCTAATGGCGATTCGTGGGAGCCTCCGCGAGGCCAGTCTGCCGGACGTGCTGCAGCTGCTCTCCATGGGCAAGAAGTCGGGGTGCCTGTCCGTCGCGCACCGCAGCGCCTTCGGCAGCATCTATTTTGACCGCGGACGGATCAATTTCGCTTCGATCGTGAATCGGCCCGACCGCCTCGGCGATCTGCTGGTAAGCAGTGGCGTGTTGTCGCGTGGCGAGCTCGATCAGGCGATTGCTCAGCAGCGTCGCGAGCCGCACCGTCGACTCGGCGAATTGTTGATGGCGCTGCAGTTCCTTACACGCGAGGCGCTGCATCAGCACATTCGCCAGCAAATCGAAGAAGCCGTCTATCACCTGTTTACCTGGACGCAAGGCACGTTCAGCTTCGAAGCAGATCAGGCGCCGGAAGAACAGGATTTTCTGGTGTCGATCAATCCGGAGTCCTTGCTGCTCGAAGGCGCCCGTCGCGTCGATGAATGGAGCCAGATTGAAAAGAAGATTCCGTCGTTCGATCTGATCTTTGCCGTCGATCGAGCGCACGTGGCTGCATCGGGCGTTGAGCTGACCGACGAGCAGGAGACCATTCTTCCGTTCATCAACGGCGAACGGGACGTCGAGGACATTCAGTCGGCCACCGGGCTGAGTGAATTTGATGTGGGGAAGGCACTTTTCGGACTGGCAACGGCGGGTTTCCTCCATCGGATTGGTCGCAAAGTCGCAGCACCGGTGGGCCCCAGCATCGGAGCCCGGATTGCCGAGCATCGCAATCTGGGCATTGCCTTCTATAAGTCGGGGATGCTCGACGAAGCCATGCGGGAGTTCAGGCGCGTGATTGAACTGCGCGATCATGATGAAATCGCGGGTTTTTACCTTGGGATGCTGGCCCTTCGGCAGGGGCGCCTTGACGATGCCCTGCGCACGCTGCGGTCCGTCAGCGCTGTCGTCCCGCAAAGCGGCGCGGTCGCGGCGAATCTGGCGTACGCCTATGAACGCATCGGACGGTACGATGAAGCGCGTGCCGCGGTTGCCAGAGCCGAGCTGCTCCTGCCGGATGATCCCACGGTGAAGTTGACGGGTGCTGTACTCGCGCTGAGACGTGGGGACGTCGAGGCGGCGGATGCCACCCTCCGTGCCATGGCGACCGTTGGTGGATCGCGTGCCCGCACGGCCCCCTGGTATCACTACGCCGGCCTTGCTGCCGCGTATCTCGGAGATCTGGATCGTGTGATCTCGGTGCTCACCGAGGGATGCGCGGCCTTTCCCCACGCGACAGCTCTTTCCAATAATCTGGCCGTCGTGCTCGAGCGCTGCGGGCGGTTGGACGAGGCGGTGGCAACCATCGAACGGGGCCTGCAGGAAAATCCTTCGTGTGCTCAGCTGCATAAAAATCTGGGCGATCTGCACTATCGGGCAGGAAACGATGATGTGGCGCTCGACGCATATAGTCGCGCGGTGCGACTTGTCCCCGATCTCGGAGGCGACGTCTGGTTGAAGCTGGGCAACCTGCGGCACCGGCGCGGCGAGAGCGAAGACGCCGTGCGATGCTGGGAACGTTCTCTCGCGCTTGCGCCAGACAATCCGGTGGCGCGGAGCAACCTGGACATGGCCAGGTTGCAGGCCTGACCCGCATGTCCAATCTCACGATCACGCATGTGCCGGTCGCCGGATCCGCCGCACTCAGGGAGGAAGGCGTACTGGCTACCCTCGGACTCGGTTCCTGCGTGGCGCTCATGTTGTACTGCGCCGCGAGTCGGACCGGTGCGCTGGCGCATGTGCTTCTCCCCAGTGAGCTCGTGTCGCGCGATCGTTCGCGCCCGGCGAAGTTCGGTACCACCGCAGTCGCGCACCTGCTGAATGAAATGCGTCTGCTCGGAAGTGGAATTCAGGTCGAGGCGTACCTTGTGGGGGGTGCCAGTATGTTCGGTCGTCTGTTGCTTACCGGTGGCATCAACATGGGTGAACGCAACCTGGCATCGTTGCGAACCGCGTTGGCGCGGGCTGCCATCCCGATCACGGCTGAAGATGTTGGTGGAGAGTTTGGGCGAAGTGTGTATCTCGACGTCGCGACGGGTGCGGTGCGCGTGACATCAGTGCAGCATGGTGAGCGAGCGCTCTAAACGATCTGTCCTCATCGTCGATGACTCCGCATTCATTCGTGCGGTGGTCCATGATGTTGTTTCGTCCATGCCCGACCTGTACGTGGCAGGCGAAGCATCGAGTGGCGACGACGCCATCTCGCTCGTCGAATCTCTGCGCCCCGACGTGTTGACACTGGACATTGAAATGCCCGGACGGGACGGACTGTCCGTCCTGGAATGGGTGATGCGCGAGCGTCCGACACCGGTGGTGATGTTAAGTGGTCGCGATGACGGCGACGGTGCGACACTCACGATCCGGGCACTCGAGCTCGGCGCCGTGGACTTCGTGCGCAAACCATCCTGGGCGAGCGCGCTCGACGTCGCCACCTTGCAAAGCCGACTGCCTCAGGCGCTCCGGATGGCGCTGCGCGGCCGCATCCCGGCACCGAAGAGTGGCGTCCTTCCTTCTGCTCCGACGCGGATCAGCACGCCCATGCCGACCGCGCCCGGGACACGGCATTCAGCTGCGCTGCAGGCCGGAACCCCGGCGACGTCGTTGATCGTCATCGCTGCGTCAACCGGCGGCCCGCGCGCGCTGACTGAACTGTTTGCGGATCTGCCATTATTGCCGGACAGTGCCGTCGTTGTCGTGCAGCACATGCCGGCTCCGTTCACTCTGAGTCTCGCTACCCGGCTCGATCAGCTGTGCAGTACAATGCCTGTCGTCGAGATTTCTGCTCCGATGCAGCTCTGTGGCGGGCACGTGTACGTGGCACCGGGCGGACAGATGCTCACGCTGGCTGCTGGGGTCGATGGTATCGGCTGCGAGCCGGGTGAACCGGGGCGCGAGCATCGTATCTATCCGGCGGCAGATCCCGTGCTGCTCGCGGCGGCGCAGCTGATGGGCGACCGTGTGGCAGCGATCATCCTGACCGGGATGGGGCGTGACGGCGCTGAGGGGGCACGAGCAGTGAAAGCGTCGGGGGGGCGGGTGTTCGTTCAGGATCCTGCCCAATGTGTGGTCAGCGGCATGGTCGCGGCGGTTCTGGAGGCGGTAGAGGTCGACGGGGTGGTCCCGATGGAGCAATTGCCTCTGGTACTTTCCGGCCTCTTTGCCCGGGAGAATGCCGACTCCGAGCGACCGTCACGACACCGGATCAGCGCGTCACCCAAGTCGTGACGCAATCATCGGAATAACGGTCTTCAAACTGGAACCGCGCACGTCACTCCCCAGAGCCTCTGCATGCATCCTACCGCTGACTCACCGCCGCCTAACGACGATACCTTCAACGCCGTGCGCTTTCGCGAGCGTGTCCGCGCGCGGATCGGATTCGTTGAAATTTTCACCTTCCGAGTCGGCGATGAATTGTTCGCTTTTGAACTGCGTGCCATAGACGAGGTCCTTGAGGAACCGATCGTGTACCCCGTACCGGCATCGCCCCCCGGGATGGCCGGCGTTTGCCGCGTCGGAGGGAGCACCCTCGTGATCGCCCGTGCGTCGGCGCTGCTTGGAGTCGAAAGTCGCAGTGCATCGACCGTGCTGGTCATGCGACGTGGCAACAGTCGCCTTGGTGTGCTGGTCGACGAGGTGCTCGACGTAGAAACGGTGGAGATCTGCGACCTCAAGCACCCGCCCTATGACGAGGAGGATGACTTTCTTGTCGCCGTGCGATGGCGCGACGGGGTCCTGACTTCCATTCTTGACGCGCGTTCCGTGATCGGAGCTGGTGCGAGCATGCTGGCCCTGGCCCCTGCATGACCGTCTCGGACCACGCGACGCGGTTCGTCACGTTCCGCGTCGGCACCGAACTTTTTGCGATTGATGTGCAACACGTTGAACAGGTGTTGCGATATCAGCCTGCGCGGCGCATGCCCAGACTTCCTACATGGATTGACGGCATTCTGGAGTATCAGGGCCGCGTGGTACCCATGATCGATCTGCGGAAACATTTCGAGGTAAGTGTCGACGTCGGCAACATTCAGCAGGCCCGGCTCCTCTTACTCAATATAGAGGGAGCGTGGTGCGCGGTCGCCGTGGATCAGGTACTGGACGTCCGTCCCTATGATCTGGCACCGGAATCGGACGCGCCGAGGGCGATGGTACCACACGCTGGTGCGTTGTACGCCGGGGTGGCCAAGCGCCGCGACGTGCTGGTGGCGATCATCGACGTTGCGCATCTTTTTTCAGCGGCTGAACGATCATCGCTTCGACGAACCACGGAGCGCAACGTGTCGAAGGCGTTGGCCGAGCGATGACGCAATCGGCCTACGACGGCTACCGACGTATCGAGGAGGCGCTCCGTGCGCAGGATGCTTCATTAAACCGGGACGTTCTCAAGGAAGATATTATTCAGCTGTACCGGACGCTCGACCGCGAGATCGCGGGGCTGACGGAGCTGAAGGAAGGCGTGAAGCGTCTGGTGCAGGTGTGGAAGGAGATCGGCAGCGACGGGCCTGATGGCGAGGGACCGTCGCCGGAGCCGAACGCCCCTCCAGCGCGCGGAGGCCCCACGCGGGCCGATCATCTCAACGCGTCCAGCTTTATAGAACGGGGGTGGAGCCTCATGTCCCTCGGCGATCACGCGGGCGCCGAAGCGTCGCTGGCCAAAGCGCTGGAACTGGCGCCCGAGGACCCGCAAGCGCTGTCTCTGATCGGCTGGTCATTGATGCTGCGCGAACGGTATGACGACGCCTTGCTGAACTTCCAGCGCGTTCTTATGAAGGAGCCGCAGAACTCGCTCGCCCGCATTAATGTTGGCTACATTTGCCTGAAAAAACGCATCTTCGGAGAAGCGATCGAACACCTTTCGAAGGCCATCCGACTGGACAACGATAAGAAAGCGACGCTCTACGCACATTACTATCTCGGTCTGCTGTATCAGGAGCGCGAGATGTACGAGGACGCGGAGAATTTCTTTCGCAAGAGCATTAAGCTTGGTCCCAATCTTATTGAAGCGCACTACGAGCTCGGGCGTTCCCTGTGGTTCACCGGTCGTCGCGAGGATGCGACGCAGGCGTGGCGCGATGGCGCTGCGGCGAACAAGTTCAATCCATGGGCGAAGCGCTGCGCAGAACTTCTCGACACGGTGGCTGGCGGGGGCGACGTGCCGCGCTAGGCATGGTGTTGCTCGGCATGGTGCCGGGCTGGGGCGCGTGCGGGCCAATCGAGGCGAGCGCCCAGGAACGTCCTGTTGAACTGGTGCACGGGCGGATGACGTTTGTCGCATTTCCGTCTGACAGCGCGCTCGCCAACCGTCTTGCGGAACGTGCGTTGCGGGTTGACACCTTTCCCGGGCTCCCGCGACCCACGCAGCGAATCACCGTGCAAATCGCGCCCGATCGCGATCGATTTCGCGAGTGGATCGGCGACGGTGCCCCCGAGTGGGGCGCGGCGTTTGCCGTGCCCTCGCAGCAACGGATCGTGATGCAGGGGAGGAGCGCGCCCTCCAGTGCAGGCGATCCGGTTCAGGTACTCAGGCACGAACTCGCACACCTGGCACTTCATGAGGCGATGGGCGACTTGCCGCCGCGCTGGTTCGACGAAGGTTACGCAAGCGTCAGTGCCGGCGAGTGGGATCGCGACGCCATGCTGGCGGCGAACGTTGGTCTGGCGTTGCGAGGATACCGCAGCCTGGTCAGCGTTGATTCGGGGTTTGCGTTGGGGCCGCGACGCGCAGGTGAGAGTTATGCGCTGTCGTATCGCGCCTTGGTCGAGCTGATCTCGCTCGATCGCGAGCGGGGGCTGACGCTGTTCTTTCGTTACTGGAAGGACAGCCAATCGCTGGAGGTGGCACTGCGCCAGAGCTACGGCCTGACCCTGAACGCGTTCGAGACTCTCTGGAGAGATCGCACGCGCCGGCGCTACGGTGGACTGGCTTTAGTCACGGACATCTCCCTCGCGGCAATCATTATGCTGACCCTCATCGCGCCCTTCTATATGGCGCGTCGCCGCCGGGACCGGCAACGATTGATCGACATGCGCCTCGCGGAGGCTGAGGCAGAACGTCGGGAGCGCGAAGAGGTGCTGCACGCGTTCCTGCGCAGCATGGAGGAAGATGGTCAGTAAAACGCGCAAACACCGTACGCTGGCGACGCTCGTCCGGGACGTCCGTGCGTGCGCTTTGTGTGCGGACCAGCTCCCGTTGGGGCCCCGACCCATCATACAGCTGAGTGCTTCGTCGCGGATTCTGATTGCCGGCCAGGCACCCGGGCGGCGCGTGCATGAGACCGGCGTGCCATTTAACGATCCGAGCGGCAATCGGTTGCGGGAGTGGTTGGGGGGCAGCGCAACCACGTTCTACGACCCGCGGGCATTTGCCATTCTTCCGATTCCGATGGGGTTCTGTTTCCCGGGCACCGGACGCAGCGGCGACCTGCGACCGCGCGCCGAGTGCGACCCGGCGTGGCGAGAAGCGCTTCTCTCGAAGTTGGGATAAGCTGGCGCTCACCATCGTCCAGGGTCGCTACGCGTTAGCGTATCACCTGCCGGACGCGACCACATTGGCGGCTGCTGTGCAGCGCTGGGAGGACACTGTGCCGCTCATGATCGTGCTGCCGTATCCGTCCCCCCACAACGGAGGTTGGTTCCAGCGCTACCCGTGGTTCGACGATCAGGTGTTGCCCGTGCTGAGACGGCGCGTCGCGGAGCGCTTGCGGGGAGTCCGAGGCAGGGGCGAAACGTCCTAACATTATGTCCCCTTGGCGCTTGACACTGGGTTACCGCACAACCTATCGTACTCAGCGTATGCCATCTGTCGATTCGCGGCCTTCGCGGCCGCTTTTGTATTGGGGTCTTGCAGCGCTTGCCATCGTCGGAGGTTTCGTCGATCTGTGGCGAGGGGGGCAGACCATTGCACCTATCCTTCTGGTGATCGGTTACTGCGTCCTTGTGCCGATGGCGATTTTGAAGTAACAGATCGGGGCGGCGATTCCAGCGTACCAGGTGTAGGTGGGAGCAGGAAATCAGATTTCGGACTCGGGCGAATAGCTCAGTTGGTTAGAGCGCCTGCCTTACACGCAGGATGTCGGGGGTTCGAGTCCCTCTTCGCCCATTTCGATGGGCCACGTTCGTCGGACCGCGTCGATTCCTTTAGTGTACGACCGTTCAACACCTTTGGAGGTCATGATAGAGATGGCACGATTTTCGTTCTCATGCGCTAGCGCAGCGGTTGTTGTCGCCCTTGCTGCTCAGGGCGCCGTCGCTCCGCTAGGTGCTCAGGATCAGCAGTTACAGCGCGGTCAGCGCCCGGGCCCCCGTTTCATGGTTCCGGTCTTTAAGGGCAACGAGCGCAACGTCGGTTGGCAGTTTGCCGATCAGCTTCGCTCTCGCCTCGGCGGCGATTTCATGGGGCGAACGCTCTGGATCATCGTCAAGTCGGATATCGATAATGCCTTGGTTCAGTCGGGCTACTCCACGACGGAACCTCTGAACTCAAACGATGCGCGTCAGCTCGCGGCGATTGTGCGAGCCGATGAGTATGTCGAGGGGACCATCAACAAGACGGAGACCGGGTACGCCTTCGAGGGACAACTGCTCCTCGTTCGAGGCGATGGCATGGTCGAGCCTCTCGCCCGTGTAGAAGCAGAAAAGATTGGTGATGTGGCCAAAGCAGCGTCCAAATCCATCCAGGACGCGCGCAAGCCGATCGACAACGTGCAGTCCTGCATCCTGAACTATCGTCAGAACAAGTACAACGACGCGATCTCGGATGTGCAGAAGGCGCTGAAGGATAATCCTCAGTCCGTCATGGCTCGCGTTTGTTATCTGGAAATTGCGAAGTCGCAAAAGTGGGCGGCCGATTCCATCATCAAGATTGGTGAGCAGGTCATCGCTTCACACCCCATGAATCGCCGTGCGCTGACGCTGCTCGCGGACGCGTATGATGAGAAGAAGATGGACGAGAAGTACATCAACACGCTCACGACGTTGTTGACGGCTGACCCCACGAATGTGCGGTTGGTTGAAACGGTCGTCGAAGCGATTGCCCGTACGCAGCAGTTCGCAGTAGCCAAGCCGATTATTGATGAAGCCGTGAAGCAGAATCCGGGTGACCCGACGTTGACCCGTATGCAGTATCGCATTTACCTGGCTATTAAGGACTACGCCGCTGCCGCGGCGATTGGCGAAGACATGATCAAGGCGGACACGGCGTCGGCTGATACGCTCTTCTTCACACGTCAGACGGGTGCGTATCTGTTTACTGGTGACACCGCCAAGGCACTGGAGACGGTGTCACGCGGAACCGCCAAGTTCCCGAACAATATTGAGTTCTGGCAGCTTGTTGCTCAGCTGGCGCGGCAAAGTGGTCAGATGCCCGTGGCGCTCAGCGCTCTCGATAAGATTGTCGCAATCGATCCGAAGACGAAGGATATTCTCGTCCAGAAGGCACGTATCCTGAATGACATGGATCGGTCGGACGAAGCGATGGCCGCGCTGCAACAGGCGTTGAGCGCAGGCGATGACAAGGCAACGATATCTGCCATGGCATCGGCTATCGCCAATAAGCAGTTCCGGGCATTTCAAGCGTCCAAGGACAAGGCCGCCGGACTGGCCGTGTTGAAGACGGTGGAGTTTGCCGAGCATGCGCAGCCGACGCCGACCGTGTACTTCCTCAGGGGAGCGACGTATCTGACGCTGGCTACCAACACGCTGCAGGTCGCAAACGAAGCCAAGGATTGCGAAGGGAGCAAGGAATCTCAGAACTATTTTGTCGAAGCGCAGATCGCGCTTCCAAAGGCAGGCTCGCAGTTCGCGGATCAATTGCCGCCGCTGATGGCGATCATCGCGCAGTACTCGTCGTTCCCTGATCAGATGATCAAGGCGTACTGCAAATAGGACGCACGCGATTCACCTCGCAGTAACAGCCGCCCGTTGTCACGAAAGTGACGGCGGGCGGTTCTTCATTGGGATAAGGGCTTCCGCATCGGGCCCGCGTGTCAGTGGGCAAGCACCCAATGTGCATAACTTCAATATTCGCAATTGCTTGACGCGCGTCACCTAATGTGATTACTATGCCGCCGCGCCCTTCATAGAATAATGTGCCCTGGGACAGTTCATACCATGCTCCTGTGCTCGTGGAAGAGGTCATCGAATGGCTCGGTGCCCCCGGCCACGTGCTGGACGCGACTCTCGGTGGCGGGGGACATTCGGAGGCACTCCTGCATCACGGGTGGCGGGTGACCGCCGTGGATCGGGATCCCGACGCGATCCGTACCGCGGGCGAGCGATTGGCCGCACATGCGGCGAGAGGCGAGTTCCGTGCGATTCACAGCAATTATGCCGCGTTGCCTGACGATGGCGAGCGCTTCAACGGCGTGCTGCTGGATCTCGGCGTGTCGTCCCATCAGTTCGACGACGATGCCAGAGGATTCAGCTATCGCCGAGGCTCCGTGCTGGACATGCGTATGGACACCTCGGTGCCGGGGACCGCAGCAGAATGGCTGAACGAAAGCGACGAGAAGGAACTCGCTGCGGCATTTCGAACACTCGCGGACGAACCGAAAGCCCGTCGACTCGCCCGTGAGATTATTAAGCGGCGAGCCACTGAACCGTTCGCCACGAGCGATCAGTTCGTCTCGGCTATCCGCACCGCACTTGGAGCACAGTCAGGCCCCTCCGATTTTTCCCGACTTTTTCAGGCAGCGCGCGTGGTTGTTAATCGGGAGCTCGAGGGGTTACAGGAGGCACTTCCGGCGCTGCGCGACCGTCTCCATCCCGCGGGGCGTTTAGCCGTCATCTCGTATCACTCGGGAGAGGATCGGCTGGTGAAGCACGCCTTCAGGGAGTGGTCGCGCGCCTGTACCTGTCCGCCGCGGCTCCCCCTGTGCGCGTGCGGTGGCACGGCGCTTGGTGAGGTGTGCACCCGCAAGGCTGTCACCGCCGTTGATGCTGAAGTCGCGCTGAATCCCCGTGCGCGAAGCGCAAGGCTGCGAGTATGGCAACGCGCCGCGTAAAGCGAAGAGGTCGCACGCGCCTTGCGCTCGGGATTGTTGTCTTTCTCCTGCTCGCGACGGCTGTGATCTGGCGACGCTCGGTGGGCGTTGACCGCGCGCGTGCCCTCGTGACACTTGATGAACGACGGATGGCGCTCGAGGCGGAACGCACCCAGTTGCTGAACGAGATCCGTAGTGCTGGCAGTCTGGCGCGTCTCGCGCCGCAGGTGGCTCGTCGTGGCCTCCACACGCCCACCGAATCGCAGTTTGTTGAACTGCCACGAGCCAGAGGGACCACCAGAGAATGAAGATTGCCACGGGTCGCATGATGCTGGTGCACGCCGCAATGATTTGTTTTGTCGTGGCAATTCTCGCTCGTGCGGCGGACGTGCAGCTGCGTCAGCATGACTTATGGATGGCAGAGGCCGTGAAGCATCAGACGGTAGAGCTCAAGCTGCCGGCGCTCCGGGGAGATATTGAGGATGTCAACGGCGCTCCCCTGGCCAGAAGCCGCAGTCTGGTCGCACTCTCCATCGCAAAGGATCAGGTCAAGGACATGCGTCGCATGGTGCGGCTCCTCCGCGACGCCGGCGTGAGCCAGAGCGACATTAAGCGGCTGAGCAAACCGAAGACGAAGTGGGTGGATCTCAAAGGGGCGTATCTCACCACCGATATTCCTGATCTCCTGCGATCAGCGGGTGTGCATCCGACCGACGTTGGCGATCGCGTGTATGCACAATCGCGCGGGACGCGCGCCCTGGTGGGAACGGTGGGTCGGAACGGCGGTGTGTCGGGATTGGAGTTGCAATTTGACAGTGTCCTGCGCAGCACGGCCACGACCCGCTTTGTGCGAGGCGCGGGCCGTACACGGTTCGAATCTCCGGATCGCTTGTACAGTCCTCCGAAAGGCGGGCACTCGGTGCGGCTTACCATTAATCAGGGCCTGCAGGAGATCTGCGACCAGGCGCTGGACGATGCCGTTGCCAAGCTGCGGGCAACCGGAGGTGATGTCGTTGTGCTTGATCCGCGCACCGGCGCCGTGCGCTGTCTCGCCAGTCGCCGTCCCGGAGCGATCCTGCGCGGGGCGACAACGCTTGCTGAACCGTTCGAACCGGGATCCACGCTGAAACCGTTTCTGGCCGCGTACCTGATGCAGAACGGACGCGCGACCCCCAACGATGTCGTGAACACGGAGAATGGCCGGTGGGCAGTCGGGCGTCGCGTGATCAACGACACGCATAAAGCGGCGTCCCTTTCTCTGGCTGACGTTATCCGCTTCAGCAGCAATATCGGGATCGCCAAGTTCGCGTCACGTATGGACCGCGGAGAGATGTATGAGCTGATGCGCGACGTGGGGTTTGGCACACCGACCGGCGTGCCGTACGGGATCGAGGCGTCGGGCATGCTGCGCCACCCCAAAGATTGGACGTCGCAGAGTCAAACCTCCCTTGCTATCGGCTACGAATTGACGGTGACACCGTTGCAACTGGCCTCTGCGTATGCTGCTCTCGCCAACGGAGGCGACCTGATGGCGCCGGCATTAATCAGTGAGGTTCGCGATTGGAGCGGGCGCGTCATCTATTCCCATGAGCCCAAAATTGTCCGCCGCGTCTTCACGCGTGAGGTCACCAAGTCCGTGATGAACATGCTGGAAAGTGTGGTCGACAGTGGTACCGCCCGCGATGCGGCGCTTTCTACCTTCGACATCGCTGGAAAGAGCGGGACAGCTCGTCGTTACGAAGTGGGTGGCTACCGGGCCGGTGCGTACACCGCAAGTTTTGTCGCGCTCTTTCCCGCGGCGAACCCGCAATGGGTTGTGCTCTCGAAAATCGACAATCCGGCGACAGAGGCCTATTACGGTGGACGTGTTGCGGCGCCTTTGGCGCGCACCATTATCCAAACGGCGCTGGCGGCTCAGGACGCGTCGCTGGATTGGCACGAGCTATCACCGCAGCGTCTTGCGCTTGCGCCGGTGGCCAACGTCGGTGCCGGGGTGAGCGCGAGGCCGACGGTCGCGCGGGGCGAAGCGCCCGTGATCGTGGACTCGGATTCGCTGCTCGCACGCGAGGTGGTTGTTGACCCCGGCATTAAGCCACCGGCTTCATTTGATCTCAGCGAGCCGCTGCCAGTGCCGGTCGCGCCGCGCACCCGCGATTCACGTGTGCCGGACGTCCGTGGAATGCCACTGCGGACCGCGGTACGAACGCTGCATCAGGCAGGCTATCGTGTGCGTGTGGTCGGTGCGGGTGGTAGCTCCGGGGGGACTACGTCACCTCCCGCGGGGAGTGCACTCCGCGCCGGGGCACTCGTGAGCGTCGAGCGACCGTAATGCTCGCGACGGAAGTACTCCGTGCCGAGTTGGAACACGCCGGCCTGCTGATAAGCACTCTGGGCACTCCGCCGTCGTCGGTGATGACCGTCGTCGATGACAGTCGGCGGGTTGTTCCGGGGGCAGCGTTCGTGGCTATCAGCGGCACCGCGCGCGACGGCAACGCCTATGTCGACGACGCTGTGCGCGCCGGCGCCAGTCTCATCGTCGCGGAATCACCGCGCGAGATGACGGCCGCACAATTTGTCGTGCGTGACGGTCGGCGCGCCGCTGCAATCCTCGGCAGGGCAGCCGCGGGATTCCCCGGTCGGCAGCTGAGCATAGTTGGCGTCACAGGCACCAGCGGCAAAAGTACAACCGTGGCAATGCTGCGCCACCTCCTCGACGCACCGCCGCGTTTGGCCGCGTCGGTAGGCACGTTAGGCGCGCTGGTGGGCAGTGTGGGTGAGCCGCTGCCCGGGGGGAGTGGCCTGACGACGCCAGGTCCTATTGAGCTGCAGCGTCTGTTGCGTCAGCTTGTTGACACGGGTGTTGCCAAGGTCGCGATGGAGGTCTCGTCCCACGCGCTCGATCAGCACCGCGTTGACGGCGTGGAGTTCACGTCGGCAATTTTTACTAATCTGTCGCGCGACCACCTCGACTACCATGGCACGGCTGAGGCCTACTTTCAGGCGAAGAGTCGGCTGATCGGGCATTTGCGCAAGGACGGGGTCGCGGTAGTCAATGCCGACGACGAGGTGTGGAGCGCATTGCCGCAGGCACCACGCGTCGTGACGTACGGTGTGCACGCCGCAGCGACCGTGCGTGCGCACAACGTGCAGTGCTCCACGACCGGAAGCGGGTGGGAGATCGTCGCCGACGGTGAGCGAGCGGTAATGCAGTTGCCGCTGATGGGTGATTTTAACGTGTCGAACGCGCTGGCCGCTGCGGCCGCAACATGGAGCGGTGGCGTTTCAATGGTCGACATTGCGCGACGCGTGGCGACTCTGCCGCAAATCCCGGGGCGGCTTGAGCGCATTGCCGACGCGCCAACTGTTCTGAGAGACTATGCACATAAACCCGATGCGCTCGAACGGGTGCTGGCGGCACTGCGTCCGTTTACACCTGGCCGTTTAATTCTTGTGTTCGGCTGCGGCGGCGATCGGGATCGCGGGAAGCGCCCGATCATGGGGCGTATCGCCGAAACGGCAGCTGACGTCGTGATCGTGACGAGCGATAATCCGCGGACCGAAGACCCCGATCAGATTATCGACGAGATTGAAATGGGGATGCCTGCGCGGCAGCACCTTCGCATCGTGGATCGCGAGGCGGCCATTGCAAAGGCATTGGCTCTGGCCGAGGTGAATGACGTTGTCCTGCTGGCTGGCAAGGGTCACGAAACCTACCAGATCCGTGGCGCCACGTCGTATCCGTTTGATGAACGCGCCATTGTACACAAGTTGTTAGGCAGAATCGTGCCCGGCCGTAGTGGCGGTGGGGGCAAATGACCTTCTGGACGCTGACACGACTCACGGCCGCTCTGGATCTGCACCTTGAGGGTGCCCGTCCGACGGGGAACGAATTGTTGCGAGGTATCACTACGGACACGCGTGCCATTGCCGCCGGCGACGTGTTTGTGGCATTGCGTGGCGAACGCTTCGACGGCCACGATTTTCTTGATATCGCCGTCAACGCTGGTGTGGCGGCACTCGTGGTGGAAGATCCATCGCGCGCTGCGACATCGGGCGTACCGGTCTTCGCGGTCGGAGACACGCGCGTCGCGTTAGGCGCTCTGGCCAAGTACCGCCGACGCGCCTGGCCCGGTACTGTGATTTCCGTCGCTGGCAGTAATGGCAAGACCACGACCAAGGAACTGATTGCGGCGGTGCTCGCGAACCTCGGGGTTGTCCATGCCACACGTGGAAACCTCAACAACACGATTGGTGTGCCCCTGACGCTCCTGGCACTGCCGGACCACGCGTCGGTTGCCGTGGTTGAGATGGGGACAGATCATCCCGGCGAAATCGATGCCCTGCGGCGAATTGTCGCCGCAGATATTGCCGTGGTGACGAGTATCGGGGAGGAACATCTCGAAGGGCTCGGCGATCTTGAAGGTGTTTTGCAGGAGGAATCGTCGGCACTCGACGAGGTATCCTTGGGCATTGTGCCCTCCGCCGTGCCCGCACTTGTCGCTGAGTCGCGCCGCCGCGCCACGAGAACATTGACCGCCGGTCGGAGTGACGCCGACCTGGCCCCGACGGCTTGGGGCCTCGCCGAGAACGGCAACGGCTGGTTCGACATCGGTGCCACGCGTTTTACTGTGCCGCTGCCAGGGGCGCACAACGTGGAGAACGCCCTGCTCGCTGTCGCTGTTTCGCAGGCGCTCGGTGTCGACCTCGATGCGGCCGCCGCGGGTCTGTTGCGTGCGACCGTTCCGGGGATGCGCAGTGCTCTGGAGACTTGTGGCGAGCACCTCCTGCTGAATGATGCGTACAACGCAAACCCTGGATCCATGCGGGCGGCGCTGGATACGCTCACCGGGATTGCATCGGATCGACCGAAGGTGGCGGTGTTGGGGAGTATGCTTGAGCTCGGCGACGCATCGGATGCCTTGCACGATGAAATTGCCTTACGAGCGCTGGAGTCTCCGCTGATACTCATCGGCGCCGTTGGCGACTTCGCCGGCGCGTTCACCCGCGTTCTTGGACGGGGACGGGGACAGGATATCTCGCGGGTTGTCGTCGCACCGGACGTAGAAGCGCTCTGGCCGTTAATCGAAGCACGTTTGCCTCGTGCCGCACTCATGCTGCTGAAAGGCTCGCGTGGCATGCGCATGGAGCGTCTGATCAGCTATTTGTCTCCCATCGCCGAGGCCTCGCGCCAGGAACCGCATTGACATCGCGTCGCATTGTACTAAGCTGACACCATCCCATCCCACGCCATTACGTGCTGTATCTCCTGTTCAGTCGCTTTCTCTCCGAGGTTCCGCAGTTCCGGCTGATCACGTACATCTCATTTCGTGCGGCGGCCGCGGCTGTCACGGCTTTACTCGTAGCCTTCGTGATCGGTCCCGCCGTGATCCGACGGCTCGCGCGTCTGAACGTTCAGCAAGGGGTGCGCGAGGGAACGCCCTCTACACACCTGAACAAGGGTGAGACGCCGACGATGGGTGGCCTTTTGATTCTGGCGTCGTCGCTGGTGCCAACTCTCCTGTGGGCCCGCCTCGACAATCAGCCGTATGTCGCGTTGGCGCTGCTCGTCACGTTGTGGATGGGTGGCATCGGCTTTCTTGATGACTATCTCAAGCTCAAGCAGCGGCGCGAAGGGCGAAAGAACGAAGGGTTGGTGGAGCGATACAAGCTTGCAGGGCAGATCACGATTGGCGTTGCTCTCGCGTTGATCCTGTGGCGCCACCCGGTGAGTTCGCTGCCGGGCGCGTCGACGACGCTCCCGTTCCTGAAGTACGTCCTCCTGGTTCCGCTCGCGGGTTACGCATGGCTTTACGTGCCATGGGTCACCTTCATCATCGCCGGGACATCGAACTCGGTGAACCTGACTGACGGACTGGACGGTTTGTCGGCGGGGTTGGTGGCAATCGCGCTCGCAACCTTTGCATTTTTTGCGTACGTCATGGGGCGTGTGGATGCCAGTGCTTATCTGCAACTATTCTACTTGCCGGGCGCCGGTGAACTCACGGTATTTTGTCTTGCTCTGGTTGGCGCCTGCATAGGATTCCTGTGGTTCAACACACATCCGGCACAGGTGTTTATGGGTGATACGGGGGCGCTGGCTCTCGGAGGTGCCCTTGGTGCGGTCGCGGTACTGCTCAAGAGTGAGTTCCTCCTCTTGTTCGTCGGCGGGGTGTTTGCGGCCGAGACGGTGTCCGTGATTGTCCAGCGTATAGTTTTCAAATATCGCAAGCGTCGGCACGGCATTGAGCACGCACGTGAGCACCGTGTCTTCAGGCGAGCGCCGCTGCACCATCATTTCGAAGAGGTGGGGTGGAGGGAGTCGCAGGTCGTCGTGCGTTTCTGGATTCTGGGCGTACTGTGTGCGTTTGTGGCGCTCACAACTCTCAAGCTTCGTTAGGCGGAATGCGCGAGTATACAGATGGTGAGGTCGCTGTTATCGGGCTGGGAATCAGCGGTGTCGCGGTCGCCCGGTTGCTGCGTCATCTCGGAGCCACCGTGTACGTGTCTGATGCCGGTCGTTCCGCGGCGCTGGAGGTGCACGCAGCGCAGTTGCGCGGCGAGGGATGCCACGTCGATCTCGGTGGGCACGACATCTCGAGAGTGCAGCGCGCGAAGCGCGTGGTGGTGAGCCCTGGTGTTCCTCCCACCGCGCCTCCCATCGCGGCAGCGCGGGGGGCAGGCATCGAAGTCATCAGCGAAATTGAGGTGGCGCTCGATACGGCTCCGCATCTGCGTTACATCGCAGTGACGGGCACCAACGGGAAGACGACGGTGACGGCATTGGTCGCACACCTGCTGAGCGGACTTGGGCTTGAGGCGGTCGCCACGGGCAACTATGGGCTGCCGTTGTCGGAAGTTGTGCTGCGTCAGCGGCTTCCGGCGTGGTGCGTGATTGAGCTGTCTTCGTTTCAGCTGCACGACACGCCGTCGGTGCGGCCACAGGTCGGCGTGTTGACTAATCTGGCCCCCGATCATCTGGATCGTTACGCATCGGTCGACGAGTATTATGCGGACAAAGCACAGCTCTTTGCGAATGCATCGCGGTCGTCGCGATGGGTGGTCAACGCAGACGATCCGGCGTCCCTCGCCATGATGGATGGTGTGCCGGGGGTCGAGTTTCGATTCAGCAGTGCCGGTCGTTTTGCGGATGCGTTCCTGGATCGTTCACACGATGCGTTGATTCTGGAAGATGACCGCTTGCTGCCACAAAGTGATTTGGCGCTGCTTGGCATTCATAATGTGGCCAATGCACTCGCCGCCGCGCTTGCCGTGGTTGTCGCGGATCCGACACACGATACGTTCGCGGGGCGCGCGATGCTGGCGAGAGCGCTGCGCTCGTTCCGGGCCCTGCCGCATCGCCTTCAGCCGCTCGGCGAAGTGAATGGTGTGTTATTCATCAATGACTCAAAATCAACAAACGTTGCCTCAACACGCGTCGCGGTGGCGAGCATGACGCGCCCGACTGTGCTGCTCCTCGGCGGTCGTCACAAGGGCGAACCCTATCATTCGCTGCTTGACGAAATTCGCGCACACTGCCGTGTGGTTGTTGCGTACGGAGAGGCAAGGGACCTTGTGGAGGGGGATCTGGCGAGTGGAACGCGCGTGGTGTCCGTCACCGGCCCGTTCGCCGACGTGATGCGGCGCGCGCGGGAACTCGCGGAGCCGGGGGATGCGGTGCTGTTGTCGCCGGCCTGCTCGAGCTACGACATGTTCAACAATTACGTGGAACGAGGGACGGCGTTCGCCAGTGCTGCGGGATTGAGCGTATGACCTCGGGAGCGCCTCGCATGCGTTGGTCGATGAGCCTTGAGGCCCGATTGCTCCTGTTCGTCACGGCGATCCTCCTGGCCTTTGGTCTTGCTACGTTATTCAGCGCGAGCGCGATTGTGGCCCTGCAGGCGGGGAAGCCGGGGTCATACTACGCGTCGCGTCAGGCGATAGGTGCACTCGTCGGCGTGGTTTTGTTTATGATCGCGGCCAAAGTGGACGCACAGCGGCTCGAAAAACTTGCGTGGCCAATGATGATCGCGGCGCTGGTTGCCATGGGTGCGACACTCATCGGGTCGAACATCCATGGGTCACGGCGCTTCCTGTTGGGAGGATCGATTCAACCCGCCGAGTTTGCGAAGATCGCGATTGTCGTGTGGACCTCCATGATGGTGCTCAAGCGTGGCGAGCACATGCGGCGTTTGTCCAAGGGTATGCCCGCCTTTCTGCTGTGGGTCGGTGCCCTCGCGCTGATCGCGTTTATTCAGCCGGACCTGTCCATGGCCCTGCTGTTCCTGCTGCTCATGGGGTTGGTGCTTTTTGCCGGCGGAGTTCGCATCGGGCACTTTATTGTGATGATCTCGCTGGCCGCGCCACTCGCGTGGCATCAGGTCCAGCGTCGGCCCTATGTGCTTAATCGTATTTCGTCATGGATGAGTGACAGCACTGCCGTGACCGATCTCTCGCGGCAGCAATTCCAGTCGTTGGTGGCCGTCGGATCCGGAGGATTGACCGGCCGCGGTTTCGGAGACGGCAGGCAACAGTACGGTTGGGTGCCAATGGGGATCGATGATTTCGTGGCATCGAGCATCGGCGAAGAATGGGGCTTTTTGGGCTTTGGTCTGGTGGTGATCGGCTTCGCCGTGTGGACCGCACTTGGCTTCCGCATCGCCCGGAAGGCACGGACACCATTTCTGCAATTGGTGGCGTTCGGGTTCACCTGCATGGTGTCCCTGACAGCCTACGTACACTTTGCCGTTGTCATTAATCTGTTGCCAAATACCGGCCTGACGCTGCCGTTTTTCTCCAACGGGCGCAGCAATCTGGTGCTGACGCTGTTGGTGACCGGAATCCTCGTGAACATCGGAAGCCTGCGCGAGGCGGCGCGCGACGAAGAGTCGTCATCGCCGGATCCACTCGTCCCCACCTGACGTGCGTGTGTTTTTTGCCGGCGGTGGAACCGGTGGTCACCTCTATCCCGCCCTCGCCATTGCGCGTGCACTCGTGGAGCGCCTGCCGTCCGTCAAACCGTTTTTTATCGGTGCCACGCGTGGCATTGAGCGTGAGGTGCTTCCGACGACTGAATTCCCGCACGCACTCCTCGACCTTCGTCCGCTCTACCGGAGTGCTCCGTGGCGCAATGCCGGTACGGTCGGCAGCTTGATACGCGGGTGGCAGCGTGTGGCGGCGGTTGCCGGGGACGCTGAGCCGGCGTTGGTAGTGGCGACGGGTGGATACGCCTCGGGCGCGGCACTCGCGTACGCAACAACTAAACAAATCCCGTTCGTTCTGCAGGAAGCAAACTCGTATCCCGGACAGACGATCCGCCTCTTCGCTCGTTGGGCACGCGAGATTTATCTGGGCTTCCCGGAAGGGAGCGCTCATCTGCCTCCCTCAGCGCGATCACGCGCGTTCGACACAGGGAATCCCATTACGCCGCCTCCGTCGCCGACGGAACGCCCGTCGCGCGAGTCGTCCCGTGCAGCGTGGGAGCTGGGTGCCGCCGTCGACTTCGTTGTGCTGGTGTTTGGCGGCAGTCAGGGATCTGCAGCCCTCAATGCGTTGACAGACTCATGGATCTCGGGTGGCCTCCCCGAAGGAGTGGGAGTCATCTGGGCGACCGGGAGGGCGCACTTCGAACGTTACGCGGATCGTGGCACGGACCGCGTGGTAGTGCGACCGTACCTCGCGCCGATTGCCGACGCCTACGCGACTGCGAACGTCGCTGTAACGCGCGCCGGGGCGATGACCACGGCAGAATTATGTGCGTGGGGCATTCCGATGTTTCTCGTTCCCTTGCCAACAGCGGCGGCGGATCATCAATCGGTGAATGCCCGATCGTTGGCGCAGAGCGGTGCCGCGACATGGGTCGAGGAGCGACTCGCGCGTCCTGCTGCGCTCTCCGCCTTCGCCGATGGATTGCGCCGCAACGTCGACGAGTATGAAGAGCGCGTCGCGGCTGCCCTGAGTCGGGCGCGACCCGATGCCGCCGCCGTGATCGCGCACCGGATTGCGCTTCTCCTCGAAGGGGAGGGGTGATGGCCGCGAGTGAAGTCGACGATGCTACATTGTATCCGATGCTGTTGAACACGAACGACCGCAGGCCTGTGCACTTTGTGGGCGTCGGCGGCGCTGGCATGAGCGCGCTCGCCGAGCTGTTTGTGCAACGCGGGGTCCTCATTTCGGGATGTGACGCGACGGATGCAGGCCTGGGTGATCTCGCGCGTCTCAACGTGCAGCTGAATGTCGGGCACGATCCCTCGCACGTTGCAGGATGTCGGGCACTGGTAGTCACGTCGGCGATGCCTGCGGAGCACCCGGAACTGCGTGCGGCACGCGAGCAGGGTATCCCGGTGATTCGGCGTGCGGAGGCGCTGGGTGAAGCAGTAAACAGCGGCGTTGTCGTGGCGCTTGCCGGCACCCATGGAAAAACGACGACCACGGTCATGACGACGGAGGCCCTGGTTTCCGCCGGGCGCGATCCGACCGGTATTGTCGGGGGGCGCGTGGGATCGTGGAACGGGAATCTCAAAATGGGATCTACAGATCTCGCCGTGGTCGAAGCCGACGAATACGATCGATCGTTCCTGGCGCTGCGTCCAACCATTGCTGTGGTGACCAACGTGGAGGCGGATCACCTCGATATCTACAAGGATCTCGCCGATATACGGGCGACGTTCGAGAAATTTATATCTCCCGCGAGCACCGTCGTGTTGTGCGAGGATGATGAGGGCGCCGCTTCGCTGCACGTTCCGTCGGGAGCGGACGTCGTGCGCTACGCGCTGCAGGAGGGTACCGCGCGGGTTGTTGGCGTACCTCGCGTCCTTCCCGATCGCCGGACGGAACTGCGCATTTCATTCGACGGCGAGCCCATCGGAGAGTTGTTGCTGAATGTACCCGGTGACCATAATGCGCGAAACGCGCTGGCTGCGGTCAGTGCGGGCCTGTCGCTTGGCGCCACGCTTGCGGAAATGACAGCCGGCCTGGAGCGCTTTCGCGGCGTAGAACGTCGCTTTCAGCATTTGGGGAGGGGCGGCGGAGTGGATGTTGTCGACGATTACGCGCATCATCCCACCGAGCTCCGTGCAACGATTGCCGCGGCGAGGACCGCATTCCCGGGACGACGTCTTATCGTCGCGTTTCAACCGCACCTGTTCACACGCACACGCGACTTTGCTCCCGCCTTCGCCGAGGCCCTGACGGCGGCGGACGCGGTATTTCTGGCTGCGATCTATCCGGCGCGCGAAGCGCCGATCGCCGGAGTCAGTTCTTCATTAATCGCGAGCGCCATGCAGAGTTCAGGGCACGATCCCGTGTGGCAGGGCCCTCGCGGAGAGTCCGCCGCGGCGCTCGCAGCGTATGTGGTCTCCGGCGACGTCGTCTTAACGGTCGGCGCCGGTGACATAACCCGTACGGGACCCGAACTTCTCACCATGCTGATTAATGAGCGCGGCTGACACGCCCGCGCACGTTGCGGCGCCCCGCGGCTGGCGGGGACGCGGAATTGGTCGCCGCATCCTGCTGGGTGTGGCGCTGCTGGTGGTGGTCGGTGTGGTGATCCCGCGCGCGGCGGAATCGTGGGAGTTCTTCCGTATACGTTCAGTGGAAGTTCGCGGTGCCCGTTTAATTGAGCAGGAGGCGATAGTTAAACTGCTTGGCGTCGATACGACCCAGTCGATCTGGCAGTCGTTGGATTCGCTGCGACTTCGCGTTGAAGAGCATCCGCAAGTCGGTGCGGCCAGGCTGCGACGATGGCTGCCCAGCACGTTGATTGTCACCGTGACCGAAAATATGCCGGTCGCGTTGTCAGCCACGAGTACCGGCATGAAAGCGTACGATCAGAACGGCGTCGCGCTCCCGCTGGACCTGACCAGAAATTCGATAGACGTTCCCATCATCTCCCGCCCCGATACCGAGGTACTCCGCTTGCTTGCAGACCTGAAGGTTGAGATGCCCGAGCTTTTTATGGAGATCAGCGAAGTGCGAATGGAGGGGAATCCCGGATCGCGCGGAGACGCTGCGCGTGCCTATCTTCGCCTGACACTCCGTGGTGCCGACGTGCTCGCTCTGCGCACAGTGAGCACCGACCGCTTTACTGAGCTATCTTCTGTCGAGCGGTATCTCGCGTCCCGCGGAATACGCGCCGTAGAGTATGATCTGCGCTTTCAGGACCAAGTCATCGCCCGCGTCCAATGACAAACGAACGACTCGTAGCCGGCCTCGATATCGGGTCCGCCAAGACCACGGCTCTCATTGCAGAGGTTGTGGGAGATCCCGGCAGGCATCCCGGCATTAAGGTGCTTGGCGTTGGTCAGGCGAGGACCACCGGCCTGCGCCGCGGGCTCGTCAGTGACATCGAAGAAACCACCCAGTCCGTTCGGAAAGCACTGGGTGACGCGGAGCAGATGGCCGGCGCGCGCGTCGAGTCGCTGTACGTGGGAATATCGGGCGAGCACGTGAAGTCCATGACATCCAAAGGGATCGTTGCGGTGTCGGGTCAGGAAATCACGCGCAGCGATATCGATCGCGCTAATACCGTTGCGCGCACGCAGGCCATGCCGCCCGATCGAGAACTGCTACACGCAATCCCGCAGGAATACACCGTAGATAAGAACGAGGGCGTTCGCGATCCGGAGGGTATGCTCGCGACGCGCCTGGAGACCGAGATGTACCTCGTGACCATTGGCAGTTCACCGGCACTCAACCTGCGGCGCGCCGTGGAGCGCGCCGGCTACAAGGTGCAGGAGCTCGTCGTGGAACCCCTCGCGAGCGCCCTTGCCGTCTTGAGCGAAGACGAGAAGGAACTTGGTGTAGCATTGATTGAACTCGGTGCGGGCACCACCGACGTCGCGATCTTTCACGAAGCAAAGATCAGGCACATGGCGACGATACCGTTTGGCGGCAGCAATGTGACAAACGACATCGTGCAGGGGCTCGGCGTGACACAGGCAGACGCAGAACGCCTCAAGGAGCGCTATGGGTGCGCGTATGAGCCCATGGTCGATCCTACGGAGGTCATCGCACTGCCAAGCACGGGTGCGCAGGGTGATCGGCAGATTCCCCGCGAATTACTCGCCCACATCATTCATCAGCGGACGGACGAAATATTTGATCTCGTGCGGCGCGAGGTGGAAGGTGCAGGCTACGCAACGCGGTTGAGCGCAGGCATCGTGATCACGGGGGGAGTGGCCGCATTGCCTGGAATGGCACAGTTGGCTGCGGATGTGTTCGGCACTGGCGTTCGCGTGGGCATACCAGTGGAGCACCTGTCGGGGTTGTCGGATACCGTTGAGGCGCCGCGCTTTGCGACGGTTGTGGGTCTCGCGCAGTACGCGGCAAGTCGTGCCGCGCTGGGCGCTGTATCATCGAACCGGAAGATTCAGCTCAATGCCCCCAATGTGGATAAACTCGTTGGTCGGTTGAAGGTGTGGTTGCAGGATTTTATCTGACGGCATCACGAAGGGTATCATCGTTAGGCGGGCGCAAGGCCCACGGTGTGGACAACTGGTGCGTGACATGTCGCACTTGCCGGGACGCGCGAGTGGATTGCTTTCAGTCACACGTTTCGCACTGACGCTTCGCGCCCTATATTGATCGGCAGTTCCGGTGGAGTGGTTCGCCTCGCCACGCCGCTCTGTCCCCTGCAATGTCACGACCCGTCGAGAAGGAGTAAACTGCGCATGCCCTACGAATTTGCGGAAGCGGAGGAAACGCTGAGCGCACGCATGAAGGTGATTGGCGTTGGTGGTGGAGGTGGTAACGCGGTGAACCGCATGATCGATGAGCACCTGGAAGGTGTTGAGTTCATTTCATTGAACACGGATGCGCAGGCACTCTTGTCGTCGAAGTCGGATGTCAAGATTCAGATTGGCAAGAAGCTGACGCGCGGGCTTGGCGCCGGCGCACGTCCGGAGATCGGACGACAGGCGATCGATGAGAATCGCGAAGAGGTCTCCCGGGTGCTGCAGAACACTGACCTGGTGTTTGTTACATGCGGCATGGGTGGTGGCACCGGGACGGGCGCTGCGCCCGTGGTGTGCGAACTTGCAAAGGACGCAGGCGCGTTGACTGTTGGTATTGTCACGAAGCCTTTCCTGTTTGAAGGTCGCAAGCGGATGCGTCAGGCGGAGATGGGTATCGCGGACATGCGTGAGCACGTCGACACCATGATCGTGGTGCCTAACGAACGCTTGCTCGCTGTCGTTGGCAAGGGCATTCCCTTTCAGGATGCGCTCAAGAAAGCGGACGAGGTGTTGCTGCACGCGACGCAGGGTATTTCCGGTCTGATTCGGCGCACCGGCATGGTCAACGTGGACTTCGCCGACGCATGCACCGTGATGAAGAACGGTGGCTCCGCCCTCATGGGCACGGGCATCGGACGCGGCGAAAACCGCGCGATGGAAGCCGCGCAGCAGGCGATCGCGTCGCCGTTGCTCGACAACGTGTCCATCGCCGGGTCGACAGGCGTACTGCTCAACATCTCCGGCGGCCCCGACCTCACGCTCGGCGAAGTCACGCAGATTGCGGAGATCGTGTATGAGATCGTTGGCGACGACGCCGAGATCATTTTCGGTTCCGTCAACGAACCCGCGATGCACGGAGAGATCCGAGTGACGCTGATTGCCACCGGGTTTGACAAGGCGCTGGGACAGAGCCCACGTACCACGGTTCCCGTGTCCGCATCGATCACCTCCGCATCGGTCGGTGCCGCGGCGCAACCGCGCAACGTGTTGCCGTTCAATCAACAGCCGCGCGTGACATCGATTCCCAAGCCCGTCACGCAGACGCCGCGTGCCGCTGGTGGTGACAACGTTCGCCGTTTTCCGCCTCCGGCTCCTGCGGCTAAGTCAACTGAGATCGTTGAAGATCTCGAGATTCCGACGTTCATTCGGAGGCACATGGATTGAGCCGACGGCGTCCCAGATTTCTTGCTGTTGTGGGCGTGGCGCTCCTGGCATGGGGCGCCATTGTCGTCATGCGTCCCATCCCGGAGCGTAAAGCTGGCGAGGTCTTTACGGGTGTGGTTCCGGCCCGATGGGAACGCATCGATACGCTCGCGCGGGGCGAAACAATGACACAAGCGCTGTCGCGCGTGGGCCTCGATGCCAACGACGCGCGCGCCCTGCTCGATGCGGCCAAAGGATTCGATCCGCGTCGTGCTCCAAGCGGCATGCCAATTACCGCGGCTGGCGCAACGGACTCGGCTGCATCAGAAATCGTACTTCGACTGAATGCAGAAAAACGAATTCGGCTGACCCGCGGAGACAGTGCGTGGCGTGCCGTGGAAGAAGTAATCCCGTGGCTGACCGATACCGTCGCCGTCAGCGGCGACGTGCAGTCGAACCTCTATCAGGCCCTTGATCCCGAAGCCCGTTCGCTTCTGGGCACGGCGGCCAATCAACTGGCCTGGAACGTGGCCGAGGTCTTTGAGTACCGGATTGATATGAGTCGGGATCTCCAGCCCGGGGATCATTTTTCGGTTCTTTTTGAACGACAGCTTAGCGAAGAAGGGATTCAGAGAGTGGGTGTTGTTCTCGCCGTGGAATACCGGATGGGGGCCAACCGCAACATCGTGGCCGTGCGACACAGCGCGCGCGGCGACAGTTCCGCCCGATATTACGACGCGGAGGGGAAATCGATGCGCGCGATGTTTCTGCGAGCTCCACTGGAGTTCCGGCGAATCTCCTCCCGCTTCGGCATGCGTTTTCATCCGATCTTGCGGGTGCGTCGCCCGCACACGGGCGTCGACTACAGCGCGAGTTCCGGTACACCAGTGAGAACCGTAGGCGATGGGGTGGTCGTCCGCGCAGGGCGCCAGGGAGGATATGGCAACGCGATCGATATTCGCCATCCGAATGGCTTCGTGACCCGGTACGCACACCTTCGGTCGTTCGCCCGCGGAGTGAGGGCGGGGGCCAGAGTGGGAATCGGGAACACCATTGGCTTCGTCGGCATGACCGGCCTGGCAACCGCACCACACCTTCATTTCGAGGTGCTCGTGAATGGCGCGCACCGCAATCCGGGATCTGCGTTCAGTAATGAGGGTGGAGCACCGCTGGAGGCAACCGAACGGCCACGATTTGACTCCGTCAGGGTTCAGCGTGTGGCGTTGCTGCAGAGCCTGATCGGCCGGTCCAAGCCCGTTACTCCTTAGCCCAGCCCTTCGGGCGTCCCGCGCGTACATTTCCGCACAATGATTTTCTGGATTCTTGCGGTCCTGCTTGGTGCGGCCGCCATGTTCTTTGCGTATCCCCGGCTGACCACGGCCGGTCCGCTGACACGAATTGCCGCTGGCCTCAGAGCCGTGGGAATCACGTTGGTCGCCGCTTTGGGGCTTAACGTGCTCGCCGGAGCGCAGCGCACCGTGCGCCCTCTGGTCGCGCTCGACGTGTCGGCCTCGTGGGGCGCCGGGCGTGACAGC
>JBGTBX010000017.1:0-1505 GCA_041749115.1 Gemmatimonadaceae bacterium | reverse complement strand
TCCATCACGCTGATGGAACGCTGCGGCGTCACCGCCTCTGCTCGCACAACCCATGATTCGCATAATGAACGTCCGGCCACTGCTTACCCCTTCGCGCCCCCGCGGGTTGAATTCACCCGCCCTGCCAATCACACTGTTCGTAAAAGCGTTCAGCTGCGTCGCAACGCTCCTTGCCGTGGCGCTTCCCTCTCAAGGGGTGGCGCAGGTCGCAACGTCTGACAGGCGTACCACGATTCTCGATTCCCTCGTCACGTTCGCCGTCGCTCGCAATCCGGCGGTACGCGCGGCGCAACACCGCGCCGACGCCATGCGCGCCCGTATCGCACCCGCAGGTACCCGACCTGATCCGATGCTCATGCTCGGCGTTCAAAACTTCACGCTGACTGAACCGGGCTTCAGCGAGAACATGACGATGAAGATGATCGGCGTGAGTCAAACGATTCCCTATTCCGGAAAACTCGGACTCGAGCGCCGTGTCGCATCGCTTGAGGTGGCGGCCAGCGAAGCAATGGTGCGGGCCGCGGCACTCGACGTCGCGAACACCGTCAAAAACGCCTACTACGAGATTGCGTTCATCGATCGCGCCATCGACGTCGTTGAGCAGAACCGGGATGTGCTTGTTGATCTCATCAAGGTGACTGACGCGCGATATCGCGTGGGCCAGGCGATGCAGCAGGACATTCTGTCAGCGCGAGTCGAAGCCGGTCGACTCGCCGAACAAGCCGTCATGTTGCGCGAACAACGCCATGCGGAGCTTGCGTCGCTGAATGCTGCGCTCGATCGACCAAGCGAGACTCCACTGACCTCTGCACAGATTCCGGAACGGATCGCACGTGCTGCCGTTCCCGAATCGGCCACCACCGTCCGCTTCGTCTCCTCCGCACTCGGCGCTCGTGCTGCCGACTCACCACTGCCGCCGCTCACCGTGCTGCAAGCGATGGCCCTCGAGACGAACCCCCAGCTGATCGAACAGGATGCGATGATCGCGGCGCAACAGGCGCGCGTCGCACGTGCGCAAAAGGAGCATCTCCCCGACTTCGATGTCGCACTGAGCTACGGACAGCGGACCGGCTTCCGTGACATGATCACTGCCACGGTGTCGATTCCCATACGGCTTAATAAACGGAACAGGGAGGATCAACTGCTGTTGGCGACGCAGTCTGATCTCTCTGCACTCGAACTGGAGCGTTCGTCGCGTCGTAACATGATTCGTGCCGACGTCGCGCGATTAAGCGCGGAGCTTGAACGGCAGCGTGCCCAACTCGCGCTGTTCAAGACTGCGATCATTCCGCAGGGTCGCGCCGCATGGACATCGGCGCTGGCAAGCTATCAGGCCGCGCAGGGTGACCTGCTCACGTTACTTACCAATCAGGCGACGATCTTCAACTACGAAACCGAATATTTCCGCGTGCTTGCCGACTTTGCCAAAACGTTGGCAGAGATGGAACGCGTGGTGGGCACGGAGGTGCTGAAATGAGCCCCACACTTCGCCGTACTTTGCTGTG
>JBGTBX010000016.1:0-3451 GCA_041749115.1 Gemmatimonadaceae bacterium | reverse complement strand
AATCTGTTCGCCAACACAGTGCTTGCTCTCGATGCGCGCACAGGTGAACGCAAGTGGCATTTCTAGGGACTGCGCCACGACCTGTGGGATCGGGATTTCCCTGCTGCACCGACGCTCGTTTCTGTCGTGCACGACAATCGTCGCATCGACGCGGTCGCACAGATTACCAAAACCGGACACGTGTTTGTATTCAACCGTGAGACCGGGGAATCGTTGTTCCCCATCGAACAGGTTGCCATGCCCTCAGAAACTCTGGACGGCGACCGTACCAGTCCAACCCAGCCTTTTCCGGTGCTTCCCAAACCGTTTGCACGCCAGGCGCTGACAGAAGACGGTTTAACGGATCGCACCCCCGAGGCACGTGCGGCCGCGCTGAAAATTTTCAACGAATACAAGACCCCTCACCCGTTCACCGCGCCGACCACCGAGGGCATCATCATTTTCCCGGGCGTGGATGGCGGGGGTGAATGGGGCGGTCCCGCGTTTGATCCCGAAACCGGATGGCTGTACGTGAATTCGAATGAAATGGCGTGGTTGCTCAAGATGGTGCCACGCAGCGACAAGTCGGTCTATGATGCCAACTGCGCGAGCTGCCACGGCAACAATCGACGCGGCACTGCGGCAGGCCCATCACTGGAGAACATTCTCCAGCGTCTTTCGCGCGAAGAGGTGGTGCAGGTTATTCGACAGGGCACGGGGCGCATGTCTGCCTTCGGCGCGATGCTCGATGGAGCAACGATTAACGACCTCGTGAAATTTCTCGAGACCGGCAAAGACATTGCCACGACCGCGGGGTCGAATCCGTACTACCTCAAATACCGCAGTGTCGGTTTCGATATCTTCCTGGACCACGAGGGATACCCGGCTGTTAAGCCACCATGGGGCACACTGAACGCGATCAACCTCAATACCGGTGAGTTCGCCTGGTCGATTCCGTTCGGTGAATATCCCAAGCTCGCTGAGCAGGGGATGAAAAATACCGGAACGGATAACTATGGTGGTGCCATAGTCACGAAGAACGGACTGCTGTTTATCGCTGCGACCACATACGACAACAAGTTCCGTGCGTACGACAAGGAATCGGGTCGGTTGCTGTGGGAGACAACGCTCCCTGCAGCTGGCAATGCGACGCCGTCAACGTATATGGTGAACGGGGTCCAGTACATCGTGATTGCCAGCGGCGGTGGCAAGAACGGCGCGCCGAGTGGTGGGACGTATGTAGCGTTTGCTTTACCGGGGGGAGGAACGCGTTAGCATCAAGCTCTGGTAGCGCGATTCTGCGCACTGGAGCTGGTGACGCCGTTTTCGCGTTTGGAGAGATGCAGCTTGTAGCACTCCTGCTTTATGGATCGGGACTGCGTTCTACTCGAGTGTCTTTCGCTTCGGGTGAAGGATGTGGACCTGGAGCGCTGCGAGGTGCGCGAGATGCGAGGGAAGGGTGGCAAGGATCGCGTCACGATGATTGCGGACGCTGCGACGCATTTGCTTGAGGACGGCTATGACATCCGTACGGTGCAGGAGTTGTTAGGTCACACGGATGTGAGCACGACCATGATTTACACGCACGTGTTGAACCGTGGTGGCCGAGGCGTGTGCAGTCCCGCGGATCGAGTGTTGGGCTGACCGCTTACCGTTTTGTGGGTACGGTCTCCCGCGCCTTTGCAGCAATATCCGTGTCGATGGGAGTCGCAATGCGTGCCAGATATTGCCGCGAATCCGATAGACGCCGAAGGTTTGTTTGGCGGCAGCGTGAAACGCCGCATTTAATGCAGTGATGTTCGGGAACGTCTGGGTGCATTTGGGCTGCGGAGGCCCATGGGCGGTGGCGTCTTACTACGTTTCCCTTTTGCGGATTCTCCTGATGAAGGTTGCGCGGGTACGCAGCCTATCGCTGGTTGGGAGGGCCCGGCGACAATGGCTCGGATTGGAGTGGCTGGTTCTGATCGGAATTGAGGGGTAGGCTTAAGCAGCGTTTGAAGCTGCAGAGGCGCACACCCATGCAGCCCAATAGAAAGTTAGCCTGCATACTCTAGCTCCACTGCACATCTCCCAGGACTTCAGAGGCGCATGACTTCCGCCACTGCGATTTCACATATGGAAGAGCGTGCAGGGGCCGCCCGCATACTCCATATCGACATCATCCGCGGCGTCGCCGTGTTCGGGCTGATCTGGAGCAACCTGAACGCCGGCTTTTACTCCGGTCCAACCACCAACGCCGACGTCGTCGCGCGCTGGGCATCATCGGTGTTCAGCGGTGGCAAGTTCTTCACGCTCTTCTCCCTGCTGTTTGGCGTGACGCTGGCCATGCAGCTCGCTCGGGCGGATGAGAGGCCCCGACCGATCGTTGCTCGCTGGCTCCGACGGATGGTGATCCTCTTCGCAATCGGGTGGGCGCACGCGCTGCTCTTCTGGCCTGGGGACATACTCCGCGACTACGCCATCTCGGGCGTCGTACTGATCCTCTTTCGGCGGGCGTCCATCCGAACGATCCTTGCCGCTGCCGTCGTGGCACTGACCCTTGCCTCGAACCGAGAGTCGCTCTCGATCGTCACGACGCGCTTCTTAGGGCGAAACGTATCCGCCGTAGAGCGCCGCGAGTTGCCGGACTCGACCCTGCAGCTTCGGCGGAAGGCGATGGGCGCGGCGAGCCAAACAGGATCCTACGCGGCTGTGGTGCGAACTCGCTTTTGGCAACAGTCCGGTGAGTGGGTGCGTCGAGCCTCGCCGCCGGCTGGGCCTCTTAACTGGATACCGACTTGGTACCTTGGCCTGTTTCTCCTGGGGCTTGTGCTGGGGCGGCAGCAGATTGTACAGCGGCCGGATCTCCATTCAGGCGCTGTGCTCGCCTTGATGTTGGCCGGTCTCGCGCTTGGACTACCGCTGAACGTGTACCTGACAGCGAGCCCCGCCTGGCTCACTAGTCACTGGGCGTCTTGGCCGCTGGCGATTACTGCACGACTCACCCTCAGCCTCGGCTATCTTGGGAGCCTTCTCTGGTTACTACAGCGCGGCCGATGGTCGAGCCGATTGCGGGTTCTTGCTCCTGTGGGCAGGATGGGGCTGAGCAACTACATCATGCAGACGGCGTTTCTTACGTTTCTGAAGCTGGGTTACGGCCTTGGCCTCGAATCGGTCCTTGGTTGGTTCGAGTGTTTTGTGATCGCAGCATGCTTCTATGCCGCGCAAGTCTGGTGGTCGAATTGGTGGCTGCGCAGTTTTCGACTGGGACCCGTAGAATGGTTGTGGCGTCGGCTAACAATCCACGGGTCGCTCCCATCCTCATAACTGCAGGCTAACAACAGGTTGCAGTTGCAGTACGTCGGCAATGCATGGATGGTGACGCAAAAGTCGGGCGGTCTATACGAGCACCTCGGGTCGTTCAGCGCCTCTGGAGGTGCGCTGTCGTTCATCAGTAGGTCCTTCTCTGTTGGGACGAACGGCGTGACGTGGT
>JBGTBX010000015.1:0-1931 GCA_041749115.1 Gemmatimonadaceae bacterium | reverse complement strand
TCTCTCTTCATGAAGCTGGCTGATTTGCCTGGTGTCGCAGGTCATGAACGGCACATCCGCGATGCCGTGCTGTCGGAGCTACCTGCATGGGCCCGGGAACGCGCCGAAGTGGACGACATCGGCAATGTGATTGTGTCGGTCGGGCCGGATCGGGCGCCAATGGCGATGATCGCCCACATGGATGAAGTCGGATGGGAAGTCGAGCGGATTCTGCCCGATGGTCGGGTCACGCTGCGTTCGCGAGGAGGGGCAGTGACTCCGTCGTGGGAGGGTGTTCCCGCATTGCTGCACTTCGATGAGCCAGACCGCGCGCCGTTGCGTGGAGTTTTTGTGCCGCGGGACTCCGGAACCATCAAGTTGCGGTCCGGACTGCAGGCATGGTTTGGTGTTGATTCCGTTGCACTGAGTCGGTCCGGTGTAAAGCCGGGTCTCAGCTTAACAGCTTATAAGCGCACCGAGCGGCTCGGGCGGTACCGGATCACCGCACGAGGGAGCGATGATCGCACGGGAAGCGCGGCACTGTTGCTTGCGATTCGCGCCATCAATCCTGCCACGCTGGCGCGGCGCGTGTTTTTTGTATGGTCGGTGCAGGAGGAAGGTGGATTAAATGGAGCACGCGCGTTTGGCGAACGCACGGGGGCGTTGCTGCAGAACGTATATGCCATCGACACCTTCGTCAGTTCAGACACGCCCGTCGAGTCACCACACTTTGCCTACGCTCCACTGGGCGCTGGCGTGGTGCTGCGAGGATTGGATGATGGCTCTCTGGCGCCGCGCGCCGAGATCGATCGGGTGAGTCGCCTTGCAAGGTTGAACGGGATTCCGTTTCGGTTGGGCACGACGAGAGGGAGCACCGATGGGTCGGCGATTGCCCCGTGGGGACCTCCCAACCTCGGCATCTCGTGGCCGGGACGTTATTCGCACGGACCCGCTGAGGTGCTAGACCTGAGAGATGTCGACGCCTTGGTCCGGTTGGTCACCGCGATCGTCAAGGCGCGCTGACATGAAGACTTGCGACTCGGTCACACGCCGCGAAGTCGTTCGTGCGTTGGGTGCCGCAATGGTAGCAACAACGCTGCCACGGGATGGTGCAGCGACGTCGTTGAGCAGCTATGGGGTCGATGTGAGGTCTGCGAACGAATTGCTCATCCGCGGTGGGCGCGTGGTAAACGCCGACCGTGTGATCACGGCAGACGTTCGCATCCGCGACAGCACCATCGCTGAAGTCGGTGCGAATCTGCGTCCGCGCGACGGGGAGCGAATGATTGACGCACGCGGCCACCTGTTGATGCCCGGCGGTATTGATCCGCACACACATCTGCATCCGGGATTTGTGGACGATATGACGACTGGTTCGCGCGCGGCGTTGGCTGGAGGAATCACGACAGTTGGTACGTTTGCGACGCCGCAGCGTGGTGAGACGCCGCTGGCAGCAATCGCACGCATGACGGCGACGATTCAACAGGAGGCCATAGCCGACGTGATTCTGCATTCAGCGGTGTGGCCGCCAACCCAGGAGTTTATTGAGCTGCTACCGCGGCTCGCTGAAATGGGACAGCCGAGCATCAAGATGTACATGATGCGAGCCGACTTTGATGCCCAGATGGATATGGTGATTCAAACGCTCGAGGCCGCGCGAGCGGCCGGAGTCGTCACGATGTTGCATTGTGAAAACGCTGCACTGCTTTCGGCCGCTGTCCGTCGCCTGACAGCGCAGGGGCGCACATCACTGGAGCACTATCCGGAAAGCCGCCCCGTTCTTGCGGAGGTGATCGCCACCCAGCAAGCGGTGGCGCTGTGCGAAGATACACGCGCACCTGTTTATCTCGTCCACATGTCATCGAAGCGGGCGATGGACGCGTGTCAGCAGGCGCGTGCGGCGGGGCTTCCGGTGTATCTGGAGACGCGGCCGCTGTTCATTCATTTGAGTG
>JBGTBX010000014.1:0-2681 GCA_041749115.1 Gemmatimonadaceae bacterium | reverse complement strand
GCGCTGATGAGGAGTGAGCTGCGGGCCTCATCGACGGACTTGGCGGTCAGGTAGCGTTGTACCTGGCTTTGATCGGTACCGAAGTATGACAACATCAGGAACGTGCCGCCGATAATGCCCGACCAGAATGTGTATGTCTCGTTGAGGTTGAACGAGAAGTCGAACACCTTCATACGTCCGGCTGCCCCGGCAACGGCGAGTGCATCTCCGGCGCTTGCCGGGATCTTCAGGAGAAGAACAACGACAATAGCGACCAACGCACCGACGATGAGAACCATCTGTTTCACGTCGGCCCAGGTTACGGCCTGCACTCCGCCGATCATCGTATAGATCACCGCGGGAATACCGATAAGCGCCACGGACGTGGTGAGGTCCCAGCCAAAGACGGCTGAAAAGACGATCGCCGGCGCGGAGAGGATCGTGCCGCACGACAGGCCCCGCGAAATCAGGAAAAGGAAGCTGGTGAGCGAGCGCGTTTTTGGATCGAAGCGACGTTCGAGATATTCGTACGCGGTGAACACGTTGGCCCGGTGCAGTAAGGGCACCAGCGTCACGCCGAGTATGACCATGGCGATCGGCAGGCCCAGATACAGCTGCACGAAGCGCATGCCATCGGTGGCGCCTTGTCCGACCGTACCGATCATTGTGATGGCCGACAGCTGCGTCGCCATCACTGAGAGGCCCACTGCCCACCATGGAATGCTACGATTGGCGAGAAAGTAGCCTTGGACGTCGTGGGTGTCGCGGGACCGGCGTAGGCCGTCCCAGACGACGTACACGAGGTAGGCAATAACGATTGCCCAGTTTAATGGGTGCACGGTCCGGTCTGTGTGGGAAGGGGCCTCGTGGGGGGGCTACTTATCGAAGGCACTCTGCAGCGCCCACAGTGCGGCGACGGCGACCAACTGTACGGCGAGCACGCGGATCAGCGTCGAGCGAAAGGATGGCGAGGGGGGCTCGACGGCGTCGGACTCGTTGGCGGCGCTGGTTTGCTCAGTCATGCGTAACGTTTTGCCGCGCGGGCGCGGGCCTTGGTTGCCTCGATGGCACGATCGCGTGCCGGCGCCGTTGTCACCAATCCCGCGACCAGGCGAGAGGCGATTTCGGTGACATCATCGACGGACTGGTTGAACAGCTCCTCGTTGGCGCGCGAGGGTTTGGTGGTTCCACTCAGTTTGCGCACGAACTGCAGTGCAGACGCGCGGATTTCGTCGTCGGTGGCCGGTGGAGCGAAGTTGGCGAGGGTTTTGATATTTCGGCACATGCTGCGGTCTCCTGTAGACGGGCCGGAATCGTGATGGTGGTCTTTGTGGGCCTCTGCGCAATCTCAGTACAACGATGCCCGGGGTCAATGCGGGGTGGGACGAACGGACGATTGCTCGTATTACCGAGTACAGCGCCCGACGTCAGAGCCCGAACCAGTACCTGACCTTCACGATAAAGGTGTTCTGTGACGGCGTTGCGAAGAGTGCTTTGGCATCCCGCTGAAAATCAAATCGTCCGTCGATGACCCGATCGGTCTGCCGACGCTGCCATACAATAAACAGCGTCGATCCGGGCTTGAACTCCCAGCGCATCACCGCATTGCCGATCAGGCTGCGCACGTTGAAGTCCTGATCACGAATCGAAAAATCTGTGACCTGATCATTGTCGAAATCGAAGTAGCGGCGCTCATCCGGACCGAGACACATCGCCCCGCCAATGCACTGGGTGGCGCCACCAACGTCGGCAAAGGTCCCTTCTCCATACGGCAGGAATTCAAACGACGACGACTTTGCGAGTTGTTTGTAGCCGACAAAATCTCCGCTGGACAGCAAGGGTTGCGCAAACAACTCGAAGCTGAGATTCGGCGTCATGGTCACGTTGAGGCGCGTTTCCATCGACACCTCGCGTCGTTCAAGATCACCGAACAGGTACCGGCTGCCAAAGGTCGGTGCAAACGCGACGCTGCTGGACGTGGCTACATACTGCGTCCCCGTAAACTCGCGTTTCCATTGCGGCTCAACGCGCAGTTCAATGCGAGACGACGGACGGAGCGTAATGTCCATTCCCAGCTGAAATTCATGCCCCGCGTTGAGCTGCTTGCGTTCCATACGTACGTTCGGCCGCAGACTGATGTTCTTGCGGCGATCCGTCTGAATACTGAAGTTTGCGTTGAACGACCGGGGCGATATGATCAGCGGCCCGCCGCGCGTCGCCGACCGATCGACGCGCTCCGGACTCGCGCTGAGGTTACCCTCAACGCGCCAAAAATTGAGCAACGTGAACTCAGCTCGGCCGCTTACTGAACCATTGACATGCGCGTTGCCCCACGACTCGCCGGACCATGGATCGCTCAACGCATCGTGGCTCCAATTGTGAAACGTGCTGACGTTATAGTTGTAACTCTGAAAATATTTACCGGGCGTAATCTCGCGATACCCGACACGGACCCCGGCGTCAAGGACTTCCTGACGTGTAGTAAAACCGATGTCGTTGATTTCGAAACCTGGTGTCACCTGTGCCGCCCACATGGAGCCGGTCCAGTGCGTGCCGCGCCGCTTTTCAAGCGTGGCGCGCCAATCCACTCCGGTCAGCGACGTGGCAGTTGAATCAAAAGATCCCCAGCGGGAGTCAGGACGCTGAGCAAAGTGTGTGCTGCTGCGCTGCAGCCGGATCATCGAAACCGAATCGCCAACGAC
>JBGTBX010000013.1:0-4272 GCA_041749115.1 Gemmatimonadaceae bacterium | reverse complement strand
CTGGTCCCTTGTGCTCTGAAGGCTCAGGCCGAAAAGCCGCAGATCATGGCGGTGGTGAACGGTCTCTTTGACGGGATGCGTACCAGCGACAGCGCGAAAATTCGCACGCTGTTTGATCCGAGGGCGCGCACGATTACTGCGACGATGCGCGACGGAAAGCCGCAGGTGAGCATCCAGGAGTCCATCGAGGGCTTTCTCAAATCGATCGGCACCCCTCGGCCGGAGAAACTCGACGAACAGATCTGGAACGAACGCGTGATCGTGGATGGGCCGCTCGCGTCGGTGTGGGTCGACTATTCACTGTTCGTCGGCACAAAGTTCATTCACTGCGGCGTGGACCACTTTCTGATCGTGAAGAACGTGGCCGGGGCGTGGCAGATCCTTGAATTGGCAGACACACGCAGAACGGAAGGATGCACGCGGACCACGCCCCAGTAGGGGCACCGTTGTACGTTGTGCGAATCAATCTCCCCGCATGGCGATCACGGGATTCAGCTGTGACGCTTTTCGGGCCGGCAACGCGCTGGCCACCAAACCGACGATAAGCAGCAACACGCTCACCGCCAAAAATGTTGTGGCACTGGTGGGATCGGTCTCGTAAAGAATCGCACGCAGGGCGCCGCTTATCAGGACGCTCACCGCGGTGCCGACGGCCACGCCGGCGAGCGTAATCCTGAGTCCGTCGCCAACAATTTTCCGGACGACGGATCCCGGTTGGGCGCCCAGCGCCAGTGTCACACCGATCTCGCGACGCCGCTGGGTGACAGTATACGACACCAGGCCGTAGAGTCCGACCGCAACCAGCGTCAGTGCAGCGCTCGCAAAAATCCCGAACACAAGCATGGTGAGTCTTTGTTCAGCTGATGCGTTACGCGACAGGTCAGCAAGCGGGCGCATGCTCGCCACCGGCAGCAGGGGGTCCATCGACGTGATTTCGGCGCGAATCGCGCGCGCGAGTGCCGCCTGATCGCCTGTGGCTCTTACGGCCAGCCACATCGTGCCCCAGGCGAACTGACTATACGGCCAGTACATCCTCGGCCCGGCACGGAGTCGATCGCCAAATCACGAGTGTCGCCGACAACACCAATGATGCGCCGGACCTGACCGTTGGACGACGCCAGCTGCCTGCCGACAGGGTCTTCGCCAGGGTACGCCATGTTGGCGAGTGCCTCATTGATGACCACAACGCCTTCCTTGTCATACTGGTCGTCGTCAATAAAGTCCCGCCCACGTTTCAGATTAATCTGCAACGTGGCGAAGTAACCTGGTGTGACGGCCCGCCACGAACCCTGCCGGTATCGTTCGCGCCGTTCGTTCGCATGTTCAGCTGGAGCGAACGACTGTCCTGTGTTACCGATGCCAAATGGCGGGATGTTGGAGGCACCGACCATTTGCACACCGGGTATGGCGCCGATCCGCTGTCGTGCCTCGCTGATGAACCGTACGCGCCCTTCGCCGTTGTAACGATCCGACGGGAAGCTGATGTTCGCGATGAGCACCCCCTGATCAACAAATCCGAGGTCCGACCCCATCAGGCGCATGAAGGAACTGCCGACCAGTGCGGCGCCAGTGAGCATGATCATGGCCAGTGCGACCGAAGCACCGATGAGCAGTTTTCGCGCCCGCCCGCCATCGGCCACCCGCGTGCCGCTTCGTAGCACGGCATGCAACACGTCGCCGCTCGCACGCCTCCTTCCGCTAAGCCGCCACACCGGGCCGAGTCCAAAGAGCAGACCGGTCGCCACACAGGCGGCGACAGCAAAACCAACAATCGTCCAGTCCAGGCGCAGCTCGGCCAGTCGCGTAATGACTTCGGACCCTGTGCGCCGAATAACCGGTATGGCGGCGGCGGCGAGTGCAATGCCAACGACCGCACCGGCGAGCGAGAGCACCAGCGATTCAGTAAGCAGTTGTCGAATGATGCGACCTCTGCCCGCACCGAGCGCGGCACGCACAGCAATTTCCCGTTCTCGCACGGCGGCTCGGGACAACAACAAGTTCGCCACGTTGACACACGCCATGAGCAGGAGCAATCCGACGGCGATGAGCAGTACGACAACACGTTTATGGAGAGCCGGCGAAACGAACCATTGGCTGAATGGAATGAGATCAGCACCCCAGCCAAGGTTCGATTCCGGATATGTCTCCGCGAGGGCGGCGGCGGTCCCCGCGAGTTCGCGCCCCGCCTGATTAATGGTCACACCATCCCGGAGGCGTGCGATAGCCTCCAGGCGACGGTCCCCGCGTGGGTATTCAGCTGATGCCGAGAGCGGGGTCCACACGTTCGTGTTTTCGGGAAACGACCGACCACGGGGGAGCACACCGATCACACGATGTGACACTCCGTCGAGTACGAGTGGTCTGTCCAGAACGCCGGGATCACCGCCGAAGCGCCGTTGCCACAACTCATAGCTTAGCAAAACGACCAGTGTATCGCCACCCGCACGGTCTTCTGCCTCGGTGAAGTTGCGACCGATCACCGGGGCAACGCCGAGTGTGGGGAGAAAGGATTGAGACACCCGTGACCATTCGACCTGTTCCGGGAGACCGTCTCCCGTCACGCTGCCACGGAGGATCTCGAGCGCTGCCACGGATTGCAGTGATTTCGCGCGCGACTGCATATCGAGAAAGTTTGGCTCTGATATCGAGAAGCGATCGCCTTCCGGGTTGAGCTCGAAGGCGAGGACAAGCTGGCCGGGATCTGCGTAGGGCAGGGGGCGCAGCAGCACGGCGTTGGCGATGCTGAAGATTGTGGTGGACGCACCGAGCCCGATCGAGAGCGTGGCAATGGCGATCAACGCAAAACGCGGCGAAGCAATAAGCTGCCGCAGCGCGTAGCGCACATCACTGGTGAGGTCCAGCCAACGACTGGCCCGTCGTCGCGCCACGTCGCGTTCTTCCCCCAGCGTGCGACACTCGGCGGCGAGTCGTTCGACATTTCCGAATTTGCGCGTGGCCTCCGCGCGTGCGGCTGCCGGGTCTACACCCTTGGCGATCAGGTCCTGTTCCAACTGTTCGATATGCGCGTTCAGCTCGTCCTTCACTTCGTTGTCCACCGAAGGTTTCCAGAGGAGTGTGCGCAGTTGGCGCGCGTAACGTCCGAGTTCGGGCATTGTCGTTAGCCCTCGGGGAGGAGGACCCGTGCCACACCGGCGGCAAATCGCGCCCATTGGGCCGTTTCAACGGCCAGGCGTTCCCGACCCTCTTTTGTTAATTCGTACAGCTTTACCTTGCGCTTGGTGTCCGAGAGACCCCATTCGGCTTCGATCAATCCGCGACGTTCGAGCCGGTAGAGGGCGGGGTAGAGCGATCCCTCTTCGACCTGCAGTACGGAATCGCTGGTGGACTCGAGCCAGCGCGCGATCGCGTAGCCGTGCCGAGGGCCCCATGCGAGCGTGCGGAGGATGAGCGTGTCGAGTGTGCCGTGCAGGAGTTCCGTCGCGTTTGCCATATACCCCGATGGTCTATGGGTACACGATGGCGAACGCATACCTAGTTAGTCAAGGGGTGCCGGTGCCGGGCCGCGCCTGAATCGCCATCGGGGTCGTTGAGCAGCGATACCGATTGGGGGTCAGCGAAGGAAGCGCCGAGCGACCTGTTCCAGCCGTTCGTCGTTGGCGGCCACCGCTTCTTCAACCACAACGGCGACGTACGGTTTGAGTTTCGGTTCGCCCCACAGGTAGCCGGTCGCACGCTCGGCCAGCTGCGTTTCGTTCACGGCAGCCGCTTCGACGAGTGCGCGAGCCGCGGCCCGATCGTAGTCGGGGTCATCGCGTTCGGGGAGGTTGTAGTTGCGGCGGGGCATTTCCCCTTCCGCGTCATCTCGAAGGAATGCTCGCGACATAGTTCGACTCCCAAACAGAGGATCAGGCGGCGCAGGCGGCCGATTCCCAATCTATTGCGATTGTTGGGTCGCGATGTGTTCGAAGCGCGTGCCATCGCGGGTGCCGCGGATCGGGCCGCGAACCTGGAGGCCTCCAAATTGTTTGGTTGAGGACCTGACAGCCGATCTAACAGGCGGCGCCCCGCCCACAAAACAACGCAAACGCCCATCGATCATACGCTCACCGATAGGTGCCCACGAAAACGAGCGGTTCTACAAGTATACGGATTTGGCGACGGCCCTTTTGATTCTCGGCCATCGCCGTCTCCGATGGAGTTCGGCGCTGGTGTTCAACGATCCATTGCATCGTGGTCCATCGTTCATGGTTTGGGATCGGGGTCGGTCGAGTATCCGACGCGATCGCCGACCCCGCGAGCACCGACAGACGG
>JBGTBX010000012.1:0-7590 GCA_041749115.1 Gemmatimonadaceae bacterium | reverse complement strand
AGCGCTTCGTGGCCTTCGGTTGTCTGTGTATCTCGCCACATCAGCCACAGCGACAATAGGAGCCATGTGGTAACTGGCACATCGGCTACAAAAAAGTGACTCTGTGTGACATGCAACCCGCCGAGCGCGAGCAACCAGGCGGCGAACACTCCTGTGCGTTCACTGCCTAACACATCCCGACCGATCAGGAATACCATCAGGATGGCGCCGACACCGAAGAGCACACTGACAACGCGGCCGACGAGGATCGTCCAACGCGGTGAGGGCCTGTCACCTCCAAATCGACCGTGGAGCATCGCCCACGCCAGAACCGGTGCGCCTACGATAGCGCCTAGCGCCTTGGGATACGGGTGTTCGTACCGTGGCGGCAGATTGGGATTCATCACCACTTCCGCGTTCACCACATGGGTCCATTCATCGGGATGATGCCCTGCGAATCCATCTGCCCCTGGCCAGTTGAATCCCCAAAAGACTCCCGGAAGGCGAACCAGGAGTCCTACTACCAACGCGGCAAGCAGCCAACGCTTCATACAGTGGGCGACTCCCGCTTCTCATCCGCAGTACCGGCGATGAGCGCAAGCAACAGGAACGGCATGTACCACTCCACATAACTTCCGGTAGCGTGCGTCTTCCACAGCTGAATCCCTGCACCCAGTGCGGCGGTTATCGCGGCGAGTTGTACGATGGATCGCCCTCGTACCCAGAGTGCACTTGCAAAGGCGGCAGCGGCGAAAATCAGAAAGGTCGGCTTGAACAGCGATGTCGTTCCGAACAGAGGCTTCTGCCAGAACGCCGCAGCGCCGGGGTGTGTCCCCCAGAACGAGTCGATGCTCGCTCCATACTCACGCGTCGATGTTCCTTCCTGATGCTCCAACGTACTTTCAAGGAAGAGGGAGATCGGTCCCTTGCCATTGGTTTCGGGAGTGAACGCAATGACGATCGCTGCGATGGCCGCGGCGGCGACGCCGTACCCGACCACGAATCGAATCCAGCGGCCGTTCGGTTGTTTAAACCACCAACCCATCCACGCGGGAAAGAGGAAGGCTGGGAAGAACAGCAGTCCCGCTCCTGCCGCGAACGCCATCGCCGAAAGAAATGCACGGCCCGCGAGGGCAAGCGCAATGAGCAGCATGGCCGAAGGCGCGATGTGCGAGACGAAACCCAGTCCGCTGATCACCCAGCGATCACCTCCCAGACCGATCACGTAAGGGCTCGACGCCCAGAGCGCGGCGATGCCTAACGCGGTGTGCTCCCCCGCTACGCGGCGCGCCACAACAAACAGCGACCACATGCCAAGCAGGAAGAACGCAAGGCTGGTGAGTTTGGTAGCCATCGCTGGCGGCCACACGTAGGCGTTCGCGCCACCGCTGTCTTTGGGAGTGGCTTCGGGTGGATTGCGCACCGCACCGGTTAACGCCTGAAAAGGCAGGTGGCTGAGGTACAGAAGCGGACCGTACGTCCCGGCAGCCCCAAACGCCGGAGCATCGGGCCCCTTCAACTTTGCGTCAGCGTACGGAAGGATTCCGGTTTCCGCCCATCGGCGCGCCCCGAGATTGGTGTAGATACCTGCATCATCCGGGGCACGACCAAGCACCACCACAACGTCCAGTGCGAGCAGCACCACGAGCAGCGCCCGCAGTGAGCCAACCGGCATGTTCGGAACCCATGCTGTACGCGGACCTCCGTTGCGCGCGAGCGCGAAGCCCCATGCCGTCATAGCGGCCGTCGCCAGAAATACGCCCGTATAGAGCACGGCAGCTATACGCGGTGATTCGTCGTAGCGATATGTCAGAATATGAAAGAGAAACAGGCCCGGAAGGAACAGCGCAGCCAGGGCCGCGTTGCGACCGCTGAATACGCGGCGCCGGTCGCCGAACACCATCGCCGCGACCGCGACACCCAGAAGCAGGGCACCGATCGGGTTGGGGATGAACAGTTTAAGGAAGTCTACAAAGCGCATGACCGGGGGGGGGGGAATGCGGAAGCGTGATCACGATACCATTCGTCGGATGCGACGAATGACTCCTGCCAGATCAAGGTCGTATGATCCGGCCGGGGCACCGAGAAAGGAGAACATGGACGTGCGGGGAATTTCATAAGGAGCGCGGCGCCAATGGATGTTGTAGTCGCCTTCCCGGTCATCGCGCCATTGCGATGTATCGGCGACGAATGTCCTCCACGGACCGCGCGCACCCGCCTGAATCATCCCTGCAGGAGGTGGATCGGCCGGGCGTTGCACAACATAGTTGATCGTGGTACCGGGCGGCTTTGGTTGCATGGCATAGTACACCAGGTTGTTTCCACCCGTCCGCTCGCGCGTGAGATCGGAGATGTCCCACTCGGGCACAATAACCTGCACCGACGATTGCGCATTCACGGCGTCGCGATACTCGCGAAACCCTTCGCTGAACGATCCGATACGGTAGTCGATGGAATACCCCACGTGCCGCAGCTCCCGGTCGACACGACGCTCCGTTGGGAGCGCAAATGCGAACGACAGCAGCGCGCCGCCAGTCGCTGCGACGGACCAGCCACGTTTCCATTCACTCCCCAGCGCCAACCTCCAGAACACCACCACCGGAAAGACCATCGCCGGAACAAACTGATGCAGATTAGTAAATGAGAGCGGCAGGAAGAGCGCGGTATACATCAGCGTGACCAGCGTCAGCTGACGCCCCTGCGCCTCAAGGCGGCGCCACCATAACATCGAAAGCCACGGTACCACACCTGCCGGCAGCACCACCCACAGCAAGCGACTCGGCTCCGTAAGCGTGATGTATTGGAAACGCGAGAGGAGCGAATCGCTGCCATACCCCACACCTCCTTCACCCAGCAGTCGTGCCGCAATCTTCTCGTAGCCGAGCCACCCGACGAAAAACGCGAGCAGAGTGAGACCAATCACGATGGAAGCGGTGCGCCACTCCTTGCGGTCCACCAGAACCATCGCCACGCCAAACATGCCACCAATGAGTAACCCTGTCGGTCGCGCCAGCACCGCCAGCAAAGCAAAAAGCGCGAACCAGGCCCAGGCACGTGTCCACGCAGCGTAAATCATTCCGCACATCATCGCGATCGTCAACGCCTCAAACGCCGTCGGCGAGGACAAATCGGCGATCGTCGGGTCGTAGCTCGAGTTGAACCCGAGCACGGCAATCACGGCACCCAGCGTCAACGCCAGGGCCAGCCACTCCGATGTTGCCAGCAACCGGACCCGTGCATGCTCGGCAAGCGCCGCAATCCCGGCCAGCATGGCGACGGCGTGCAACGTCAGGGGCAGGCGACTCGCAGCTTCGATCGGGCCGATCAGGAGCGTCCACCAGTGGTTTGACCAGGTCATGGTCACCATGCCAATGCCCATGCCGAGAAAACCGCTTCGCGACGGAAACCGTGGCACAACAACCCACTGCAGTGCACGCCCCATCTCGACGGCTTCAAAACCGTCTGCACTGATGTCGACCCAGAAGATCTCCGGCACGAGCAGCACAGCGATCAACGTCGCCGAGAGGAGCAGGGCAACTGCCGCTCCCAGATCTGCTTTCGTAAAGAGGCGGGCTGTTCCCGACGCCACGCGCATCCTGTACCACAGGAGCGCCAACAGATTAACAATTCCGAGGACCACCAGAAAGTGTATTCTGGTGAACGGGAGCGCACCGCCAACCTTCGCAATGGAGGTCGCAGCGATCAGTATGACATGGGATAGGGCAAATCCGAACAACACAACAACCGCAAGCGAGCGCTGCACGCTGAGCCCTGCAACCACCAACAATCCCGGTGCAAGCAACAACCAGCACGTGGCGGCGACAAAGGTCGGCAGCCACAGCCACACATGCCACCAGGTGGCCTGCGGATATGCATCCGCGATGATGCGTCCGATGGACCCGCTGCTGGCCACGACGGCGAACGAGAGTACGCCGAGGGCAAGGAGCAGCTGCGCCTGACGAGTGCTTCCGGCGTTGCGGCCTGCCTGCCCGAACGGTCCGCTCTGAGAATTCAACGGTCCCTCGGTGTCGCGATCATCGAGTAGGGAAAGAAGAGGTCAAAATGTACCACAACCCGCGCCGCTATCGTGTCGCCGAGGTTCCGGTTGATGTGGTATACGACAGGGGCTGCCGCCCTAGTGACGCCCGACACGCGAGGCAGGGCACGGAGTGTGCTCGGACTCGCCCAAAACGGGGGCATTTTGCTTATTGCAAGGACGGGGCCCGCGCGAATATGCCCGGGTGCAACCATGTCGGGGCGGCGCGTTGCGTCGACTATTTCGCCCCTGCGCCCGGGACTTTGCGGATCGATTCGACGAGACGTTTCAGGCTGCTGATGCCAGGCGCCGCCACCGTGTCCGACGCTGGGATCGGAGCGAGCTCCAGCGAATCGGTTCTGTAGCGGTATACCTCCACGGAATCACCGGGCCCCCTGATCAGATGCAGCTCTTCATCAAAAATTGCATCGAGCGCTCCACGCGACGTGGGAAACCTCGGTGCGATGTTCGGCACTCTGGCCACCTCAGCAAAGACCGGCGACAGCTGAACGGTGGAGTCGCGCCAGACCGGGACGAGTGAACTGCCCGGAATCCGCGAATCACTGATCGCCGCGAGATCGAGCACGGTCGCGGGCAGATCCCGCAGCGAGACAGCGCGATCGATGCGGGTAGCTGCCGGCACCGCGCGAGGAAACCTGATGATCAGAGGGACATGCAACAGATGCTGGTAGAGATAATACGCATGGCCCGTAAAATTCCGCTCGTTGATCATCTCACCGTGATCCGACGTAATGATCACGATCGTGTTGTCCAGCACGCCACGGCTATTTAGTTCGTTAAATAGTCGATCGACCGAGAAGTCAATCCAGCGAATGGCATTATGATACTCCGATCGGAGGTCATCGCCGGCATCGATGGTCTTGAATTCAGCAGGTGAATAATACGGTGCATGCGCATCGAAAAAATTCAGAAAAGCAAAGAACGGTCGATCTGGATGGGCAGCCTGCGCCTCGAGAAACCCGTCCACCACCATGTCGGCGCGGCGCGGGCGATTCTGGCGCGTCACCTCAAGATCCAGATCAAACTCGCGAAACGCGTTCCACAGTTGAACCGGGCGGCGGGCACCCCATAAGCGGCCCATGAATTCTGTTTGCATCCAGGCATTGCTCAATCGCAATTCACCGGCTCCGCGCACAAAATCATCGAACTGATAGAAGCCGCGCGCCAACCCCGAATCCCATGCGGCGTAATCCTGATTCGCTACCACTCCGACGGTGAGATAACCGCGATCACGGAAGATCTCCGCCAACACCGGCAGACTATCGGGAAGCGGCCGAGTCCAGCTCGCGTCAGTCTCGGCGGGATACTGGCCGGTGAACATTGTTGCATGGGAAGGCAACGTCCACGGACCCGTGGACATCGCCCAGTTGAACGTTGCACCCTGCGCGGCCCAGCCGTCGAGCAACGGTGTGGTTGCCAGCTGCGATCCGTACAACGACAGACTCGATGCACGGACGGTATCGAGAATCAGTAACAACACGTTAGGCGACCCATCTTCGCTTTCCGGCAGGGTAGCAAGTGCACGGTCCCTGGCCGTTCGCGTACGCCAATCGCCGGCAGCCCAGATTGCCACGACAACGGTTGCGAGCAGTGCCACGCCGCGCCATGCATGCCCACCCAACCGACCGCTCGACGGTCGCATGACACGCGCCGCCTGGACCGCCACGCCGAGCGCCAGAATGCACGACGCATATTTGGACACCTGATCGATCGGGAGCATCAGGCCGAACACGCCGAAAAAGACGAAGAAACCCGCGACCGCCCATGTCGGAACAAGGCGCGGCCGTATCAGAGCGACCACAGCGAAGACGATGCCGATTCCCAGGAAAAGCGCCGCATAGGACAGCGGCGCCATCCATGTGAAGTCGCGACTCTGAAACGTGATTCCTCCGAACACGCGGTGCGAAACGAAGAGAGCCGTTCCATGCACGAGGCCCGTCGCGAGACCGGTGGCGAGCGCAACCCCCAAAGTCGCCAGCACGACGTCGCGGCGGCCTGGTAATTCTTTCGACTGATCCTTCATGTCTCCTTGACGCTGCGTGAGAGAGGCCGCAACTGCGACCGTGATTCAAGTGGGCTCCGGCGCACACTCGCGTGCGGCGCGGCCTCCACAACAGTTACTCTACGTGCGGCGGACCGTCCACTCCCGGACGCCCGGTGAGGGCGATTCCTGTACCTTAGAGTCTTAACAAAAACAAACATGCGATTCGGAGTTATTGGCGCTGGAAAGATCGGACAACTTCGTGCCCGCTCGCTGAAGGAAGACGCAAACTGCGAACTCGTTGCGGTCCTCGATATTGACGAACAACTGGCGGCGAAAGCGGCTGCGGGCACATCAGCACGTGTGTGCACACGCGACGACGAGTTCTTTTCAGTGCCGCTCGACGCCGTCATCGTCTCGTCGCCGATTCAACTGCACGAGGCGCATTGTACGAGCGCCTTTGCAGCAGGCTGCCATGTGCTCGTCGAAAAACCGATGTCGAACTCGGTCGAAAGCGCGCGGAGGATTGTCGCCGCTGCTGAACAGGCCAAGCGGGCGCTCGGCGTCGGTTTTAATCTGCGCTACTACCCGTCCGTGGCATTTGTAAAAGATGCCGTGATGAACGGATCGATCGGACAGCTCGATCACGTCCGAGTCTTCGGCGGGCACGATGGATTGCACAATTTTGCATCTGACTGGCAGTACAAGGCGCCCGTTTCGGGCGGCGGAGCGATGTGGGATGTCGGCATTCACATGAGTGACGTCGCACGCTTTCTCATGGGAGATATCACCGAAGTGTACGGCGCGCTGGCCGACAGAGTGCTGGGAGTACCGGGCTCGGAGGACATTGCGCAGGCGGTGTACCGCAGCCCCAGCGGAGTCTCCGCCTCGTACGAAGCCACATGGACTGAGTGGAAAGGCTACCAGTTTTATGTGGAGGCCTATGGCGACAAAGGAATGGCGCGCGGTGCCTACGCTCCCATGCAATCACTGTTGATTACACAGGACGCGCCGGGGCGACCCAGGCGCCGCCAGCGCAACCTGTACCCGCAGATCATGGTTCGCGAAAAGCTCTACACATGGCAGTCCACCGCGCTGCTGTCGTTCAAGGAGGAACTGGCTGACTTCCTGCGCCTCGCGGGCGGCGACAACTCCGTGCGCATCGCCGACGGACACGACGGACTGCGATCCATCGAACTGGCGCACGCGGTGCGCCGCAGCACGCAGACGCGAGAGGCCGTGCATCTCCCCGCGTTAGGCCGCATGGCACGACAATGAGCAGCGAAACATCGGGCCCGATGCCTCAGATTTCGTTCGTTGTTCCCGCAGTGAATACGTTTGAGGACCTCAGTAAAACACTGGGTGCGATCGATCGTGAGCGACGCATGTTTTCGATTGAAGTTGTTGTTGTCACACGACTCGGCGTTGATTTTGCTGTGCGCACTCGTGAGGCATTCCCGTGGGCCACGGTGGTTGAAGTCGACGCGGACACTCCCATCCCTCAGATGCGCGGTGTTGCGTTCGCGCAGGTCCGCGCGCCCGTCGTCGCGGTCATCGAAGATCATGTGCAGAT
>JBGTBX010000011.1:0-12878 GCA_041749115.1 Gemmatimonadaceae bacterium | reverse complement strand
CGATCGCGCGCATCAGCGTCCACAAGAGCGCCACCACCAGTGCGCCAGCCGCCATGGGCCACGTCACCAGGAACGTCGTCGTGACGGGCAGCGTGAAGAGCCGGCGTGGGAACATGGACTCGCGCGCAGACACGTTGCCATCGCCCGCATAGGAAAAGATGGCGACGAACCAGTAGACCGCGACCGCCGCCGGGGCCACGGTCGACAGCGCGAAGGCGGCCCCCCATGTCGTCGTCATCGGCTGCGCCCGCGCGCTGACGACCAGGAAAAAGGTCAGCACTCCCGCGAGCCAACCCGCCACGACAAGCCATCCCCAGCGGTTCCGCCGGATCATCTCCCAGCGAAAGGTCGCCGCGTGAGCGCTCTCCATCAGCGGGGGACGGGCGAGGCCGGAGTGGCCAGCCGTGAGTGAAACAGCTCGTCGAGACTCGGGACGCGCGCCCCATCGCGGTGTGATTCGCGCAGCTCGCCCAGTGGCCCGCTGAGCAGCACGCGACCGTCGCTGACCATGATGACGTGGTCCGCCACCTCCTCCACCTCATCGAGCAGGTGCGACGAGAAGAGCACGGTGCGTCCCTCGTGCGCGATGGTGCGAAGGACGGCGCCGAGGATGTCGCGACGCACGATCGGGTCGAGCCCCGAGGACGGTTCGTCGAGCAACAGGAGCTCCGGCCGGTGAGCCAGCGCCGCGATCAGTCCCGCCCGCGCCTTCTGTCCCTTCGACAGGTCACGGATTCGCGCCGATGACTCCAGCCCGAACGCACGGCGCAGCTCCTCCGCGTAGCCGTCGTCCCAGGTGGGGTAGAACGCGCGGGTGTAGCGAATCAGCTCACCCACGGACATCCAGGCCGGCAGGTCGTTCTCCTCCGAGAGGTAGCCGATGCGCGACAGGACAGCGACTGGATCCGCCACAGGGTCCAACCCGAACACACGCACGGTGCCGCTCTGGGCGCGCAGCAGACCGAGCACGTGGCGGATGATCGTCGTCTTGCCGGCCCCGTTAGCGCCGACGAGCCCGTACACCTTGCCGCGCGGCAGCAGGAGCGTGACGTCCTCGAGCGCCGTCTTCTGGCCGAAGCGCCGGGAAAGGTTTTCGAGCTGAATGACCGGTTCGTGCATGGTTGGTTCCGGGCTCGGCTTCAACTCCTCGATCGCTCCAAGAGCGCGAGGTAGGCCTCATCAACGAGCGCGGTGGGTGTGAGCGTGTGCGTGATCTCGCCGTGCGGCTTCATGCGTCCCGGGCGGGGATGAGACGGCGCCGACTTGGCGACAATAGTGCCGCTCGGCGGCCAAGCTGGCCAGTACCCCTGACGACCCACTCGGCCTCACACGCCTGTTGGCTGCATCCGCGCCGGGCTTGCTGGCGCCAACACCGGCGTCGCGTTACGGCGCGGCTACTGAATCCTCTGGAGCACTTCTCTGAGCCCCTCCTCGAGTCGCCCCACCACCGATCGCGTGTTGGCGTCGGACCGCGGTAACTCGGGCCCGAGTTCTGCGACGATCTCAAGCACCAGACCTCAGGTCCAATGGCATCGTCGGCTCGCGGTGGTAACCAGGCAGGTGTTGCTGTCGTTAGCGGGCGGTGCGCCCGGTCTTATCGCGCTGCGAACCGTACCAGTACCGCTCTGCCCATGAGCGTAGCGCGGGATACCAGAGAAGTCCCAGGACGAATCGCAAGGGCATGAAGACGTAGTGCCAGTCGCCATGCTCATCGGATTTGCGCGCGGAAAAGATCGCAGGAACATTCGGCAGCCACCCGACGACTTGACCCCTTCGTCGTCCAAGGCGCCTGAGATCGAGAAGAAAGCGGGCGTCTTCAGCAAATCGCAATCGTTCGGAGTATCCACCGACGGCCTTCCAGTCCGCCCGGCGGCAGCGAACCAGCCCTGTTGGTGCGCATTGATGTCGCGCGCGTGGAATGCCGTACCGGAGCAGCAGAGTTGCAAGGCCAAGGATCAACCAGGTGACGTCGATTCCCAGGGAACGGCGCGCTGGAAGGATGCCCGTGGCGGCAACGACATATGTGGTGTCGCTGAAATGGTCGGCAATCGCGTTGAACGTCTCAGGATGAATCCGGGTATCGGCGTCGACGAAGGCCAGTATCGTTCCATGTGCCGCGGCGGCTCCACCGTTTCTGACGGCGCCAATGCGTCGCGGAACCACGTCGACAACGCTGGCGCCGAATTGCTCGGCGACGGCAGCAGTTCCATCCGTTGATCCGTTGTTGGCGACGATGATATCAACGGCATCAGCCCCAAAACGATAGCGTCGGCCTGCCTCGGCCAGGTCACCGAGCAGCAACGGCAGGCAGCGTTCCTCGTTGTACGCAGGAATGACAACAGAAATCGTGAGCATGAACGAAGCCCGCCCGACGCGCCGAAGGTGGGCCGCGGCGCCAAATGTGAACTACTCAGCCAAGCTGCCTTGAGACGCCGCGGACTCCAACTCGTCGTGTGGCCGCGGGGCGATCCGCCTGCGCGCGCGCTGGGCTTCGCGCAGGAACATCAGACTGCCAAAGACCAGCGCCAGATTGGCAACCGCTCCCAAGCCCAGAGGAGCGAGCGTGCCGCCAAGAAGCGCCACTACCTTGGGATAAATCAGCACTGCAGCCATCCCCAGGCCGAGTATCCCAGTGGACGTGTTGATAACGACGCGGCGCCGCGTGGCGGGCGCCATTGACAGTGGACCTGTGTCGGCACGATGCAGTGTTGGTAACATGGGTCGTCGACCTGAGGCGCCGGACTCAAGACCGACGACACGTGTGGATGCACTCAACCAAACTGCTTGGGAACGCCATCGGCTTCCACGCTGGGTGTGGCCTTGGGCTTCCCACCCGCACCGCGCCGCAGTGCCATGGCGTGGAATCCGACCATTCCCACCGCGCCGAGCGGCAGGATCCAGAATGTCCAGCGAAACCCGGATTCCAGCGTGGTGGTTGTCGCGAGCACAACGAACAGCCACACGATCATGAGCTCCAGGTGATACTCGCGCCGGGTGCTTGGAGTGTCCAGCCGCATGTTGACCATGAGTCCTCCTCGCGTCCGTCCAGCGTTGTGGTTCAGCGTCCCTTCCTGGTCCCCAGCTGGGATCGAGCTTCCTGTACTCTGAGCTTGACGATCCGCTCTATCAAAGTCAAAGGCATTGGCTGATCGAGGGGAAATTGGACCGAACCCTTCGCATTCTTGTACCGGGAAAGGTCTTCCTTGAACGCCTCGATGCCGGCCGGGCCTGGATAGAACCCCATATGGTTCTTGAACGCCGCGAAATGCACCAGGTTTCCATTCAGGACGAACGTTGGAATGCCGTACTTGATCGCTTCCGCTGCGTCGGGTGCGACTCTCTGGATCGTAGTGCGTAGCTGTTGGAGAAGTGCTTGCACATCGCGCGGGAAGCCCGCGATGTACTCATCGATGTTCCTGGGTGGGCTGCCAGCAGTCTTCATGTGCGCCGTGAGCTTCAACTCCTCGTGAGGCGGCGCGCGCGCGCCGCCAAGATTCGTTGGAAGAGAACGAGCAGACGCTCGCTCATCGTTCCGGGGCCAGGCCGCACCGACACCGCGAGAAGCTGCCCGGCCGCAGCGAGAGCGTCAAAACAAGTCACCATGCGGATACGGTCGCGCACGATCAAGGAGTGCGGCCGGCCGCCGATGAAGTCCGCGATCACGAGGCCTCTTCCCAATACACCACGGTCCTGAGCGGCCGAGTGAGGAGCAGCTCAGCGAATAGCGGATGTTGCTCGACGGCGTCCACGAAGCGTTCGAAGGTAGGGTGATCGAAGCTCCACTCGCACCATTCCGGAGGTGCGCGGTGACGCGGCGCGAAGATGAACTCGCATGCCACCGCGCCTACGGGCTCCAACCGATCCCCATCGGGGGCGAGTACCTGTCGCGTGAAAAAGAGGTGAATGGGGTGTCGATCTCCAACCGGGGCGATCTGAACGCTGACACCATGATCCGGGTGCTCCGAATACTCCCGGGCAAACTGCTTGAAGACCACCCAGGCTCTCCACGGATCAAGTGCTTCAGGTGCGAGGCCACGCGCCGCGAACAGCGCGAGGAGCGCCGCGAGCAACGCAGATGATTGATGACGGCCCACAGCGGTGAGCGCTAGCTCTCGATGTCGGCCGCGCAGGGCGCCGGATGTGGCCGCAAGCGCATCGTCACGAGACGGGGAAGCTCGACCTCGAAGCCGCCCCACAGCACCGCGTCCTCTCCGACGCACCCGTCGACCGAGAGGTAGTAGCGGTCTCCCGGCGCCCCGTCCGCGCGCAGATGAACACGAGCCATTGTCGCGCTCCCGAGCGTGTGGGTGAACGGGATGGACTTGAACGACGCCCTCGTCGCTGGTGAATCCATCAAGTGTGGATCGTATCGAAAGAGCGACACATGAAGAGAGCCCTGCGCGATGGATTCGATGCCGGCGGGCACGACAATCGTGACCTGCTGGTCGACGTCGGCGCCGTCGCACGCGGCCAATGCACATGCGAGGCTGATGCTGAAGATGCGCAACGTCATACGTCGTCTACCCTCCTGCCAGCTTCAGTCAGACCCTCAATGATGCCTGGGAAGCGGGTTGTGATCAGGCTCCACGAACTCGGCTCTCGCCTCTGGCGAGAAAAGCAGTGATGCGGAATAGTGACTGAGCATGATCGAGCTGTCCAGAAGCTGCGCGTTCAAATTGATGAACGCGTCCGCGCAGTCCGCATCCGGCGTCAGTGCCATGAAATGGCGGACGGCGAGAATCCATGCCTTGGTGATCGTGGCGTGGTACTTCGACGCCGGGATCCCATGGTGTTGAAGAAACGCGAGCAGGGCTGCGCGCATACGTGTAGTCGCCGTGTCGGGATCGGATTCGACCAGATAGGCGTAGGCGGCGCGAATATGCGCACGATGGTCAAACTGAGTCGGAGCCAGCGTGGAAGCCTCGAGCTGAGCAACAAAGAGCCTGTCATCGGGCGAGACGCGATGAGTCATACTTGCGGGAAGACCGCCTGGCGTGCCGGGGTCAACCCGCCGGCGGATTCAATCGGATTCACCGTCCGTCCCCGGCTGCCATTCTGTTGGTGGGAGCCACGCGGGCGCTCCGGTGGTGGCCTCACGGAAGTACGCCCTGACGCGTACGCCAGTGCCATCGTTGAGATCTACCAGACGCACCACGTCCGTGGCGACGGCGCGTCCGAACTCGTCCCGGAGCTCAAACGTCAGTGCCGCCGCTCGCACCAGTGCCTCGACAGCTGCGGGCGACATATGGGCGGTATGGGGCGCCTGGTCAGCGGGAAGACGGGACAGCTGCGCCAGCGCATCGTGATTGGCAACGGTCGCGAGCGCGCGAAGAACGTCGCTGACGTTCGCAAAGCCGTCGGTGGGCTCCAATAGCCCGCCGGACCACAAACGGTTGGTCGGAAGGTCAACGTAACCTATTGGAGCACCCTGGTGCCAAACGCTATACCGCACGCGGAACCATCCTTGTACGTGGCATATGAGCGTCTAACGCGATTGCAGCTGAGCTGCGGCGAAGCAGCCAGGCGCTACGATGCACTAACGGTCGCGATTTCGCCAGCCAACAACACCCGCGGCCTGCGGAGCGGCAGCGCTATGCCGTCGGTGCAGGTCGGCCGACAGTGCCGAGATGCGTATCACGGAACGCGCTGGCGAACTTCAGCCCCAGGCCGAGAGCACGGTCCATCCCAATGTGCGCGATCCAAATCAAGCTTAAGGCCCACAACATCGCTGATGATGTGAAGTGCGCGCAGGTCGCGAGCATGGCTGGAGCAAGATAGGAATGGAAGGCGTTGTAGACTGCCGCGCCGACCCGGGGCCCGGCTGAGTAGGCGATTATTGCGACGTCGGGGAGGAGCAGGGCCACGCCGAAAAGCACCCAGGACTCGCCGAGGGAGGCATACCCTGTGACCGATGCGATCAGCACCGCGAGTGCCTCAAGTCGGAGCACTAGTCGAGGCGTTCCAGAAACTGGCGTATTCATCGGATCAAGGTGACCTCGTCAGGGGCGGCCAAACTCAACGGTTCGGACCTTGAGCGTGTCGGCTTCCTCCATCACGATCACCGTCACGGCCTCACTATACACGTCGCCCCCAATGCTGATGTAAACCCATCCGACATCCGACGGTTGTTTGGCCGGCCAGATCTCCATCGTGTGGCCAACTGCGACGGGCCCCACTGTAGGCCAATCAGTCGGGATGATGGCTTCAAATGCGGTTCGCATCTGATCGAGCGTAGTGTTGCGTTGGTAGTCACTCGAGGTCATGGCATACGCGGTCGGATAGTCACGACCGGCCAGGGCAGTGGCGAACGTGAGACCAACGCTCGAGTACTCAGAAACGCGCGCGGCGGGCGTTCGAGCCTCTCGATCCGAGCAAGCCAGGACGAGCATGCTGAGCAGGAGCGAGGCACGGAGCATTGCCGAACGGCTTGGGAGTGCCGTCGCTTCAACTCCTCGCCAGGCCGCCACCACGGTGCGTGTCATGGTTGTGGCTCAATCAGGTCTATGACTGTGACGGGTCGCGAAGTCCCCTGAGTGCTGAAAGGCACAGCACGTTCCGCCATCGCGATCGGAGGAGCATCAGCTGGTGCCTGGACGCGACAGTGCAGTACGCCAGATGCCGGGATAGAAATGGGCCCAGGAGCGTCAACGTCAATGTGATACGCGCCCGTAGTATCCGTCGGTAGGCTCCAGCCGAATGCACCTGGAGCGTCTGGGCCACACGTGAAGAACACGCTGCGGTTGGCGAAAGGCTGGCTGTTGGCGCGAGTCACCGTTCCCTCGATCCGAGCGTGCCCGCTGATGCCAAAATCATCGATACAGCATGCTCGACATCCGCCGAGGGCGACAGGAACGATAGCCAGGGCGATTAGTGAAATTGAGGGTCGCACTCGGCGATTCTGGTCGGCTAGCGCGCCGGAGTCAAGCCACGGCGCTCCGGGGGAAACCGTCAGGTGGCGGGTGGCGGAAGCTTGCGAGCAAACCACCACAGGGTGACAATGGCGGCTGAAGGGCCGAACACCGTGAGAAACAGGAGCGGCCAACTTGTCACGCTCAGACTGACCCCAACCGGCAGCGCGCCATCGAGGACCGGGAGGAACAAAAACAACAAGGCATAGCAAATCACAAGCAGCGGCCACGCCGCGGCCATGAGCACAACTCGAACGAAAGGCTGGCGAGCTAACCAGTTCATCTTCGTCAGGCGCTCCGTGGAGGAATCAGGGCCGGACCTCGAAGGCCGGAGATGCACGATTTGCCTCGGGCCAAGGGCTGGTCAAGGCCGAATCCCGATAGAAGCGATAGACAAGGCGATACCATCCACTGGTCGGAAAGATATCGTTCGTGAGGCTGAGTTTCATGGCAAAGGAATCGGGGGGCGTCAGCTGGCGGGTCCCGCAGCTTATCCAGCCGAATGGCAGCGGAGTGAGTTGCCAGCCGTTCCGATAGATCTGCAGGTCAAGCGGTCCGCACGTGAAGTAGACTGGTGCATTCTGCGGGTTGCGCGCGATCACGAGAACCCCGGAGTCGGAAGTCCAACGATGGGAGAGTTGCCCGACCGAGACAACGGGTCCCGGCACTTCCGGTGCAGCGTTCGGCGGCGGTGTGAGATCCAGACAAGCGATCATCGCGGCCAACGTACCGAGAAGCAGAAAGCGCAGCGTGAGTCTGGCCATAATCCCGAAAGTTGTCCTCAGCTGTCAGGCACACCGGTGAGCCATGCTACAAGATTCATAAGCTGCTTCTGCTTCGCAAGTAATGCCATACGCACGCGAACTATCCAACGCCGCTGCGAGCGCCACCTACGGGTGGATGAAATCGCGCACTTGCTGGTAGTTGGCCTCTGTGAACATGCTGGCGTGCGTCAGGCACGCGGTCTGTGTGTTCTGGGCTCCGGAAAGCACTGTGCTTGACGGCGGGCTCACCACATCGTCGCAAGGCGACCACCAGGTGCCATACCGCACCTCGCCGGGCGTCTCGTCGCCGGCGTTGAGCAGGGTCAGGAAACTCGAGTTGGGCCGCATCTCGATGCACGGCACCAGCGAGCACAGGTTGGCGGTCGACGTCCCGTGATTGGGACCGCTGACGGACGTCCAGGACTCCACCCATTCGGTGCCGCCCAGCTCCTTGAGGTAGTAGCGCGACGACAAGCTGCCCATCGAGAAGGCGACGATGTGGACTTGATCCCACCCGGTAGCCACCCGCACGGAATCCACCCGGTTGTCGATGACCGCCGCGACGTGAACGTTGGACACCGTGGAGCTGTAGGTCGCCGCAACGAGTTCGCGCGAGTACCAGCCGTCGTTCCGGAAGCGCGCGATGACTGGCAGCCATTCCTGTGATGAACCCCCGAACCCGTGAATGAAGAGTATGGGACGCCGCCGGGTGGGAAAGGCGAGTGGCACCACGGACACTGTCGACGAGTCGGCCAGCGATCCATGAGTGGCGATGACGATGCTCTCCGTAGCGGCGCTGACTGGCTGCGCGGTGGCCTCGCCGATGCTGGTGACGCCGAGGACGGCGGCGTCGGAAACGCTCCATGAGACCGTGATGCCGGGCTTGACTCGACCGGCGACGTCGCGCACGACGGCCGTGAACTGCGCCTTGTCTCCAGACTCCAGGGCAACGACGGCGGCTTCGATCTCGATGGAGGCGGCCACGGTGTCGTCAAGCGACGGACCGGCGGCGTCGCCGCACGCTTGCAGCGCGACAGTCGCTGCAAGAAGAGCCAATCGCTTCGGGGTTTCAGTCATCAGAAGAACCGAGCAACCTCCTCGTCAGGCAGACGGCGGCCCTCCCTGACCTCGCGTTCCAACGAAGCGTATGACGAGCACGATCACCAGGAACGCGATCGGTGCGACGATGAGAGGCTCGAGCCACCGAGTGAGTGGCAAGTAGGCGCGGCCCCAAACGCATGCCTCCGACGTCGCGACGCGGCACTTCCATGCAAGCTCGATATGGGGATAGGCGAGACCAATCGCCAGGGCAGCCGCCAGCGCTGCGAAACGGTGGGAGCGTGAGTCGTGAAGGGGCTTCAGATGTCAGCCTTTCGTCTTGCCAGGGCCGCATCCAGGCTGAAACGTCCAGGTCCCGTGAAGAAGAAATAAGCGCCCAATGGCGCGAAGACCATGAGCATGTGCCGCGGAAGCAGGTTGCCCGCGTCGAGCCAGGCGACGGCGATGCTGAGGAAGACCAGGGTTGCGACACCCGCCGAAAGTCGATTGAATGCGCCAACCAAGAGCAAGGCACCGGCGACCAGTTCGACCCAGGGTAGCGCGTAGCCATACGGAGCAGCGATCAGCGTTGGAAGCCACTCCGGGTTGCTGTTCTGGAACTGGTTCCCTCGGTAGAAAGATCCGGCGCCGTCGGTCCAGTCCCGAACCGCTTTCCCCCACCCCTGATGAAAGAGGAACCAGCCCAGTGCTACGCGCGCAAGTGCCCTGGCGATTTCCGCGGGAACGGGCGAACGGAGTCCGTGAGGATCGGCAGATGGGGCATACGTGACCAGAGACATCTCCACACTCCTCCAGTTTCTCGGGCGATTGGCTCGGCCTGGCAACCGTAAGTCCGTTCGCAAGATAGACGCCCGGTGAGGCGCCGACAGTACAACTCCTCGTGAAATCGCGGCGGGATTACTCGATTGATACCCGCACCGCCCCTGTCTGTGGAGGGCACGACTGAAGCACCATGCCGCTGTTCCAGACAATGACAACGGCGCCCACAACGAGCTGTCCTGTGTCTGCTGGGAGCCCGCGCCGAAAAACCTGGGTGTTGCCGCCAATGAAAAATTTCGCCTTCTGATCGCAGCTCGGGCCACCGTCGACGAACATCGCGGCTGTCGAATCGAGTCGCACGCCGGACCCCGTCTGCACTGCATACACGTCCGCCGCCCTGGAAGTAATCGTGCCGCGAAGGAAGGGCGGCTGCGGGTCAAGGCAGGACGCTACTCCCAGTAGCAATGCGACAGGCAGGTGTGGACGCACACGATAGATCATGTCATCGAACCCATAAAGGCGGTTCTGACGCGCGCGCGGTCGGATGCGCGGCTCGCTCTAGCCTGATTTCCGTCGACTCTGAAGCAGCAAAGCGATGCCGGCAACGATGGCGATGCCACCCAGAACCGGGGGAATCGGCACACGCTCCCGCTGCTCGACGGTCGCGCTCATCGGTCCCAATCGCACAGTATCGCGTTGCCGCGTGTACGAAAAACCGCCGTACAGAAGGCCAAGGGAGCCCAGAATAATCAGGATAATGCCCAGAATTCGCATGAATGTTCCTCCAGAGTAACTCATGAACGTCCGTCTCACGTCACAGGAATGAGCCGTCAGCTGCCACTTCTCGTCGGGCCGTGCGAAGCTAGTTGGTCGCGATCCCTCGGAGGCGTTCGGCCATGCGCGCCGGCTCCGTCGTGCTGAGTAGCAGGCTGTACCCCTCGGTTGTCGGGATGTAGATGACGCGGGAGCGATCGGTGAGGTAGATGAGCGCCCTCTCGCCGTTGCGAAGCGTGAACCACCCCGCGTGATAGCCGGAGGTCGCGGTGCCGGCGGTTCGCGAGCGAAGGGCCAGCTCGGGCTCGGCCTTCATGTCCACCACGCGAATGCCGTCGAACCGGATCGAAGTCGGAGGAATGAGGCGGCCGTAGATATCACCACGCAGCCGCAACCCTTCGCCAGACACCTCGAAGCTGCTGTGCTGCGCGCCGCGAATCGTGCGCACGAGCACGTAGACGCTGCCGATCAGGACGACGCCGAGCACGACGACGACCGCCCAAAGCCAACGGGTGCTGGAAGCTGGGATGATCGGAAAAACGTCCATGCGTGGAACCTGGGTTGAGGCATCGACCCGTCGCGCCGTCGCAGCGCACGCGTGAATTACTCAACCAAATTGCCTGGGGTCGCCGTCGGCTTCAACTTCTTGTCAGGCGGAGCGGGGAAAAGCGTTTGACGGATGCTGGCGCGGAATGCATCGGGGAACGTGCCCTGAGGCGTGCTGTAAGCGAACCACGAGACCAGGAGCGCCAGGAGCGCAGCGCCGCAACAAAGCAGCGCAAGATTGGCGACGATCAAAATGCCGCGCAGGTTGGGTTGCGAGGCATAAGCTCCCTGCGCGATCCATTCGCCGCTGACAACCGCCGAAGCGCACAAGAGCACTGCAACCGTGAACGCTGCGTAGAAAGTCAGCCAGGAGCGCCGAGCCCAGTGCGAACGCCGGCGGCTGTGGCCCCTGAACAAGGCGTAGCCAAGCCCGGCTGCACCAAACGCTATGTATCCGTACTGAAGGAGTCGTAGCATTGCTTCCGCCTAGCGCGATTGGAGTGTCGCTGCAGTGCACCACAATAATAGCGGCCACCGAGCGCAGCGAGCCTGCCCCGGTCCGAAGCGGAGCGCGGTCAGTTACAACTCCCCGGTAGGCGGCCCCGCGACTGTGGTGGCTTGCTCCCCCTCTTCTTCGGTCTGCCGGGTCACTCGAATCGCGAGTTCTGTGGCCACGAGGCCAAGCATGCCGAGTATGCCGAGCAGGAAGCGGCCGTCCGCTCGCGCCCAATCCCAAAACAGAACGGCATTCCATGCAGCGAAGCCGGCCACGCTCATCAGGTTGGCGAAGTCCGCGATCCTGGGGTGCGTTCTGCGCAGCGAGTAGTAGATCATGGCGCCACCGACTAATGGCGTGAGCATCGTCGCACTGACGACGAGCAAGCGAGCGAGCGTCGTACGTTCCGGCATCATGAACAAAGGTATGCGCGTCCGCCTCCCGACAACTCACGAACGTGGTAGAGCACAACGCAAGCCCTACACGCGAATGGTCTCTACAGTCTGATTGGCACGGCTATGTTCAGCCGCAAACGCCATGATGTGGCTTTCGATGGATACATCGACCGTTGAACTCAGCAGGGACGCGTCCTGCTTCGCTACCGCTTCGGCCCAGTTTGCAGCGAGGCGCCAGTCACCGCCGCCGTGCCCGGAGCCTGAGTATTGATCAACGTCGAGGACGCGCGTCTCCAGCCGTGTGCGCTCGCCCGATCGGAAATCATGGATCTCCATCTGGTTCATATCCCCTTCGATGTAGCCCATGCTGCCCATGACGCGGGTTCGCCGACCACCCCACGGAGTGAATGCCTCCATGCTGAAGCTCGCCGTTACACCCCCGTCGAAGAGGATATTGGTGATGTAGTGATCACACTGATCATTCTCCATCCGATAGACGCAGCGGCCGTAGTTGGTCGTCCGTAGATAGTTCAGAATGGCGGGACCATGCTCGGCCGGGGCCGCTGGCAAATCGAACACATACAGGCGTTGTCGATTCCTGTAATAGGTGCGGAGGGCGGAGTACGGACAGGTGCTCTCCACGGCGCACCCATCAGTGCAGCGGTCGGTACTTCCAGCCGGTGCATTCTCAGGCCGGAACCAGCTCAACTCGCCGAATGCGTGGATGCTGCGGCTGTCCTTGCCCACCATCCACCGCAGGACGTCGAGATCGTGGGAGGACTTGGCCAGTATGATGGGCGTGGTGGTGCGGCTGTTGTGCCAGTTCCCACGGACGAATGAATGCGCCATGTGCGTGTGCTCGATCGGCTCGAGATGCTGCAGGCTCACAACCTGACCTACCGCACCGCCCTGGATCAGTTCACGCAACTTCACAAAATACGGCGCGTAGCGAAGGACATGGCACACGGCCACGACTCGTCCGGTCTCCCGGACCCTGGCCAGGATGTGTCGGCACTCCTGCTCGGACGGAGAGATCGGCTTTTCGAGCAGAACGTCATACCCCAACCGCAGCGCCTCCATGCACGGACCGTAGTGCAGGTCATCGGGCGTGCTGATGATTACGGCGTCTGCGAACTTGGGACGCTGAAAGACATGCTCCCATGTGACAAAGCGATGC
>JBGTBX010000010.1:0-3314 GCA_041749115.1 Gemmatimonadaceae bacterium | reverse complement strand
ACGTTGGCGGAAGTGCGCTGTTGCCGGTTAGCCGATCTGACAGGCAAAAAGGGAAGACCGCGCGTGCGCTGGCAGATGGAAGAAATCGACCAGCAACGGAAGACTCTGGCTCAGGCTCTTGACGCCGTGCCCGCATTCCGTTGATCCCGTGGTATATACAGAGGGGCCACGCCAACTGCTTAAATATGCGGCACTTCCCAGCTTTCTTGCCTTACCCCTGGGAAAGTCCCGCTAGGTAAGCCAGACAAACACCCGTCGTCAACCCAACATATCCGGTTCCAATGATCGCTACGTTCATATCTTTCTCAATCCCTCGGACTCAAGCTGTCCGCTCCCTTACGGGGCTGTGAAAAAACCTAGTCTCAGACCTCCTGATGTCGCCCGGCAAACAGCATGGAGCGATGAAAACAGAATGATCGGAAAATGTATTTGTGAAACGGAGTGTGGCGGGGTAAAACAGAAGGATGCCGCAACTGCAACTGCCGATGTTCCCCGCCGGGGCGACGGAGATCAATAGCAGAATCGCGGTGCGGAAGGAGGCGAACACGATAGGGTGCATCCACGGGCACTTGCCGGTATTCAACCACGAAGAGGCGGACGTGCGGAGTTTCCGCATGTTCACCAGGCAGATGATCGCGGGCGGGACGGTGACACCTAAAGAAATCGTGAAAACGTTCGGGGTGCCGATGATTACTGTGAAACGGTATGTGAAGCTGTACCGGGACCGGTGACCGAAAGGTTTTTACGAAACGAAGCCGCGGCATAGTTCGGCGTCGGTGCTGAAAGGGGAAGTGATCGGGCAAGCGCAACGATTACTCGATGAAGGGCGCGGCGTGCCGGAAGTGGCCCAGGAGCTGGGGGTGCTGGCGAACACACTGCACAAGGCGATCCGTGCGGGACGTTTGCGGCCGTCTCCAAAAAAAACGAAGGCGGCGCCCCCCCGGTAAGCAACAAGAGCGAGCGCGGCCAGACCGACAGCGAGGCGCCGATGGGAAATGGCGCCACACGCTCGCTGGAACGAGTGGCGGCGGCGATGGGCGAACTGGCGGCGGCACCGATTGCGTTTCAGCCGGGGTGCGATGTAGCGCAGGGGGGAGTGCTGTTGGCTCTGCCGGCGCTGCTGGCTACCGGCCTGCTGCGCCACTGGCCGGCGATGTACCAATTGCCCAACGGTTTTTATGGGATTGACAGCATCTTCCTGCTGTTGGCGCTAATGGCGCTGGCGCGCATCCGGTCGCTGGAACAGCTTCGCTACCAGGCGCCGGGAGAGTGGGGGAAACTCTTGGGCCTGGATCGAATCCCGGAGGTGCGGACCTTGCGGGAGAAGGTGAAACTGTTGTGCCAGGACTTGGGGCAAGCGATGCGATGGAACGCGGAACTGGCCAAGGAATGGATCGCCCCTCTTGACTCGAGCGAACAGTACTTTTACTGCGACGGCCATGTGCGCGTGTATCACGGAGCCCAAACCAAACTGCCGCGTCACCATGTGGCCCGCGAAAAGTTATGTCTGCGGGCGACGGTCGATTACTGGATCAACGCCATGGACGGCCAGCCGTTTCTCTACGTGAATAAGGAAGTGGACCCGGGGCTGATCGCCACACTCAAACAGGATGTGATTCCGTGGCTGGAGGCCAGCGTGCCGAAGACCGCCGAGCAGGAGCGGCGGCTGGCCGACGATCCGCGCGCCCATTGGTTCACCGTGGTGTTCGACCGCGAAGGCTACAGTCCGGAGTTGTTCGAGGCGATGCGCCGGAAGCGGATCGCGATTCTGAGTTATCACAAGTTTCCCGAAGACGATTGGCGGCCCGAGGAGTTCACCACGCACACGGTCCGGTTGGCCGCGGGCGAAGTGGTGACGATGCAACTGGCCGAGCGTGGCACGCATTTGGCCAAAAAGCTGTGGTTGCGCGAGATCCGCAAACTGGGTGAGGACGGGCATCAGACTGCGATTCTGACGACGAACTTTCAGTCGCCGATGACTACGCTGGCCGTGTCGCTGTTGGCCAGATGGTCTCAGGAGAACTTCTTCCGATATATGCGCGAACACTATGGTTTAGACCGCTTGGCCGAGTATGGAACGGAGCTGATTCCTGATGCGATTCAGGTCGTCAATCCGGCGTGGCGCAAGCTGGACAGCCAGATTCGGTCCAAGACCGGCCAGTGGCATCGGCTGGCAGCCCGGTTCGGGGCGCTGGCTTTATCGGAAGACCCCACGGAATCGGAACTCCATGGATTTCAGCGGCGCAAGCAGGAGTTGCGGGAAGCGATTCAGGCATTGGACCTGGACATTGCGGCGTGCAAACAGCGGCGCAAGGAGACCCCGCATCGGATGGCGGTGAATTCGCTGCCCGAGGAGGACCGGTTCACGCGTCTGCGCACGGAGCGCAAGCACTTCCTTGACACGATCAAAATGATCGCCTATCGCGCCGAGACGAGCATGGCCTCCGTGCTGCGTGAGCATCTCGCCCGCCCTGACGATGCCCGATCCCTGCTGCGGCAGATTTTCCAGAACGAGGCGGATCTTTTGCCCGATCTCACCGCCAATACATTGACCGTCAGGCTCCACCATCTCACCCATGCCGCTCACGATCAGGCCATCCAACACCTGCTCGACGAACTCAATGCTACGCAGACCGTCTTCCCCGGTACTTCACTCACGCTCGTCTATAAACTCGGGTCAGATTGATTTCACCCGGATCAGGAGGTCTGAGTCTTCCGAAATTCTTGTACCAACCGGGCTAATGACGCCATCGGAGGCAATCACGATAACTCCAGTTCCGTTGGGGTTCTCCCCGGTCTTCGCCCCCAGCGTCGTGATTCCGCCACACTCGGCTCCGGCTGGAATGGAGACGAGTTGATTGTCGTCGCCGTCTTCGTCGGCGGCAAGAGCTATCTGCTCTGATAGGTCGGTGCAGTTCGCGTTAACGGGAAACGTATTGGCAAAGCTGGATGGAAACGTAGTGTCAACAACGACTGGCGCTGTGGGGGTGAATTTTGCCGCTGCCGATGTGTTGAGCGTCTGGTTGGCCGTGCAGCCTGTTGGAGGAGTATGGCCGGTCTGGCAGACCCGATAGTTCACGGTGCTGCTAGGAGCGAGTCCGGTGATCAAAATAACCGAATTGGTGCTACCGCTGCTTGCACCGCAACGCTGGCCATAGGAAGTGGTTGGGCCGCACTGAACGAATACCGTGGCCGCACCACTTAAATCTACGTTGACTCGCGCGCTGCGGTCCGTGACGGCGTTGGAAACGACATTGCTGATCGTGACCTGCCCGAAGGCCGGGATGGAAAGAAGTAGGATTAGGAGTTTCATA
>JBGTBX010000009.1:0-4135 GCA_041749115.1 Gemmatimonadaceae bacterium | reverse complement strand
GAGACGTCGGCACAGCCGCTACTCCATCGGAGACGGCATTACTTGCAGTCGACTGACAAATGGGGACACGGGCGGTCAAGGTTGCGCGCAAGAGGTGTCGAGCGAGTAGAACGCTTCCGGAAGTACGTGGGACGGTGCGTTGGATGCTGCAAGGGGCTGAAAGAGTTGCCGGTTGCCTGATCCGCAGAAAGGCGAGTTGCCCCCCCCGATTCCGAACCCCGGAGGGATATGCCGTTGATTGCGCGCGGCAGCCTGCACCGATACGGTACCCACAGGTCCGGGAGTTTGACAGTTGGGTTGGCGTTCTCGACCGTTCCCGGCACGGACTGCGCCAAGTGGCCGTCTTCGCTATTCGGGCAGCGCTGCATATCGAAGGGGTGGTCATCCTTATAAACCGTTGATGTTGCTAAACAGTCACGATGCAGTGCATATCGACGGCGTCAATTGCGGCGGTCGGGTGTACCACCCAAAGTCAACGGAGAAGACCCAATGAAGAAGCTCCTGGCGGTAACGGCAACCAGCGTCGCACTCGTCCTCGTTTTCTCAGCAACGGCGGCGGCACAATGCGGGCAGTTCTACGATTGTAGACCCGGAATGTCGGAGCCGCATGAGGTCCTGTTCGCCGGTATGAGCATGGTGCAGTTTCCGCATACTGGTTGCAATACCTGTATTGGCCCGGAAGGGACCACGCGGGAGGACTGTCATCCAAGCTGCAACGTCAGCCTGATGTTGGGCGGGCCGGTTCAAAACGTCGCTTACGGTGCCATGATGAAGGCCGCGGGTGCAGGGAATGTTGAAGCCGTCCTGCGTTACGCTCCGCTCGTCCCCCAATTCGTGCGCTTCAACCCCGAGCGGCGTTCGATCCAAATTGCTTCCTGCGACGGAGATCAGATCGTCGCAAATCTTTCGCTGCAGCCAGGAACACAAACCAGCCTCGCGACTCTCCTGCCTCGGCATTCCGGCACCGTCGCCGCCGGCCCGGGCGGACCGTGGCGCATCGCAACACGCTAGGAGCGCGGGACCGAGGACTAACTCAGGACGCTCTGTGGAGATCCACAACATGATTGGAAAGGTTAGAGGCTTGGTCCTTCTGGGTCTGGTCGTCGCGATTCCCGCGAGTGGCCAGCCGACACCGAAAACAGTGATCCCGGATGAGCCGACCTGTAAACGGTGCAGAATCGTGAGCGAGGTCGTGGCCACCATTGGGGGTGCCGACGGTCCCGGAAGCCTTGTGGGGCCGCCAACATACGTTCTGGCCGATGCTCGCGAGCGATTCTGGGCCCTTTCGCCCGACGCCCTGCCCGTCGTTTATGACAGGCAGGGCCGATTCATCAAGCAGATCGGTACGCGCGGGCAAGGTCCCGGCGAGTTCATCCGTGCGATGACTGCGATGGTTGTCCCCGGAGATTCAGTTGCCATATTCGACGGGCCGGCACAGCGCACCACAGTGGTCGCCCCTGATTTGAGCATTAGCCGGTTGATCCGGACCCCTGTCCAAGTGATGGGCGGGCTGGCTGCGGGTTGGCCCAGCCAGGTAATCCTGAGCGGCAGTCTGACGACGGCAGCCGGGGTGGGTTGGCCGCTGCATATAGTTTCGTTGGTTGGCTCAGAGGCGGTTGCGTCAGCCCACTTCGGCCCTGGCGACGGCACGGTCCTTCCAGGCCGTTCTGGGGTCAACGTGCAGCAACTCGCTGCCGCACGAACCGGGGGGCTGTGGTCAGCAGACGTCACGCAGTACCGGCTGACGCTCTGGAGCCTCCAAGGTCAACAACTCAAAACGCTTGAGCGACGCCCGCCGTGGTTCAATTCCAGCCCAGGGGGCTCGCTCGGTACTCCGAGTTCGCCTCCCCCCAGCGGCATCGTGGCTATTTACGAGGACCCTATGTCCGGTCATGTGTGGGTCTTCGTGCGCGTGGCTGCATCCACCTGGCGGGACGCTTGGCCTTCTCAAACTTCAGCGGGCGTGCGAGAAGTTTCAATGCGCGACATCGCGCTTGAGAAGCTATTCGCCACACGGATTGAAGTCCTGAACCCTGCGACGGGGCGAGTGGTGGCGCGAGGTGCGCTCGATGCCTTCGTCTTGAACACACTCTCGAATCAACGCGTTGCCACTTACGTGGTGGACAGCGCGGGTCTGCCTCGCGTAGAAATCGTGTCGCTGCGAATTAGCCCACTCTAGAACAAGGGGGTTGGGTTCGGCCTCTTCCGGAAAGGTGTGGATTCTGAGGGGCGAAGCGGATGAGATATCTGCGTCCCCAGATGGCTGTCCGCACGTACGATCTCGTCGGCATCTCGTTGGTATATCGAGCGAATCGTCCGGCGGACGAGTTGAGTAGCCTTCCTGTCAATGACTGCACGCTTCGTTGAGCTCATTGCGGCTACCACTGGATTCGAAGTACACGCCAATTGTGCGAGGCATTAACGGGGGCACAGACCGCCGCAGCCGACAAGTGAACTTCTCGGGTCACCCTTCGCGGACGTTTCCAACCGGAACCACTAAATCGCGTCGACGCCGCCGCTATGCACGCGGCTCTCGCGCCTGCGCGGAGGCGCTCGATTCTATTCGTCGTCGATCTCGTCGGTTCGGGCCCACGCCCCGGGCCACGTTGCGTCCCGCCAGTCGCCCTTCGCCGACGCCACGAGATTCTGCGTTGCCCGATGCGCCTCCAGGGCGCACATCGGGAGTATCACGTTCGCGCCCGTCGTCTCCCCCGCGCCCGTGCTGTAGACAGCGATCGCGTGCTGCAACGCCCGCCCCAGCGGCAATACCATGTCGTGATTTGGGGCAGTACCCCCTCAGCTCGAGCCTGTGGTCAGCTTTCCCCTTCCTAAACGCTGCGCCGATGACGCGTGTGTAAGTCCGCAGCGTTGTGATAAATGAATGGGGAAGGAGTCCCAGCCTCAGTCCCCCGCCTGCGGCACAGCCATCCCTGTCGGGGTCCGCGACCAGCCGAGCGCTTCGCGCACCCGGCCGCGGCCCTCCTCGAGCAGGTCGTACACGACCGGAATCACGATCAGCGTCAGCGCGGTCGCGGTGAGCAGTCCGCCAAAGACGGCGATCGCGAGCGGCGCCTGCAGCTCCGCGCCGGGGCCAATGCCCAGCGCCATCGGCAGCAGGCCGAGCAGCGCGGTGATCGTGTTGATCAGGATCGGCCGCAGACGCGCGTGGCCGGCTTCGCGAATCGCGTCCCGCACGCTCATGCCCTTGCGACGCATCTGGTTGATGAAGTCCACCTTTACCACGGCATCGTTGTCCACGATGCCGACCAGCACCACCATTCCTATCAAGCTGACGGTGTTGAGCCCCGCACCGGTGATCCAGAGCGCGATCACCGCGCCGAACGTGCCGAGCGGCACGCTGAGCAGCACGGTGAAAGGGTGCACGAACGACTCGAACTCCGCCGCGAGGATCATGTAGACGAGCACCACAGCGAGGATCATGGCGAAGGCGAGCGCGCGGAAGCTTCGCCGCATCTCCTCGTTCTCGCCGCCGATCTCCCAGCGCACGTCGCCAGGGCGGGGGAGATCCGCGAGGGCCCTCTCCATGTCGCTCGTGGCGGCGGCGAGGTCGCCGGTCATCACATCGGCATGCACGGCGACGATCCGCGTCTGGTCCACGCGCCGGATCTCCGACGCGCCCGTCGATTCCTCGATGGTAATGAGCTCGCGCAGCGGCACGCCCATCACCCGCATCTCCTGCAGCGTCGCGAGCTCGCGCGATTCCTCGGGCAGCCGCACCACGAGGTCGATCTTCTGGTCGAAGTCCACGAACTGCTGGCCAGTGCGCACCCCTCGCAGGTTGTCATCAACCGCCTGCTGCACCACCCTCGGCTGTATACCATATGATGCGGCCTTCTCGCGATCGATCTTCACGAGCACCTCGGGTTGGCCGAGCCTCGTCCCGAGCTGGACGTTGGTGATCGACGGAACGGCCGTGAGCCGCCGCTCCACCTCCTGCGCGAAGCGGAACACCGAATCGGGATCCTCGCCCGTCACGCGCACCGCGAGGTCGGCCTCGCTGCCGCCGAGCAGGCGGCTGAGCGCCGTCGCGTGGCCGGTCTGGAGGGCGATGCTGTTCTCCGGGAAGCCCGAGAGCTTCGGCGTGAGGCGCCCCATCACGTCGGCGGTGCTCGCC
>JBGTBX010000008.1:0-11292 GCA_041749115.1 Gemmatimonadaceae bacterium | reverse complement strand
GTCCCGTGGTTAGCGCGCTCCGTCGCTTGGGTAAGCGCTACTCCTCGTCGCTCCGCGGTGGCGGCGTGCGCACGTCAAACGGATCGTTTGGGCGACGCCAGGACAGCATCCACTTGATCACCCAGTAAATCAAAATCGCGGGCAGAGCGAGCTTGAGCGCGATCATGCCAAGGCTGACGATCCACCCAAGAATCATGAGCATCGCGCCGCCCACGACCGCTATCAACAGCAGTGGCAAGCCGAGCACCGCGAGTACGATCAGAATCGGTACGGCGAGAATAGCGAGGAGGATCAGGAGAGGCAGTCCAATCGCCTTGAGGACAAGCGCGACGGGAATCAACCAGGCCAGAAGGCCGAGCCCGCGGAGCACTTTAAAAAGCGCCCACTTCTCTAGAATCTTTGCGATCAGCGTCCACATGGGTCGGCTCCGGATGGTTGGTTCTGATCCACCATACGTCGACCGCGGTGCGGAGTTTCGGTGGGCCACGCGGGCGCCCTGACGTCGCGGGGGCGCCATGAACGCTCCGTTTCCGCTGCTAGGCGACGACAGGTGTTCGCACTAGGTTCCGTCAATTCCCTCACCGAGTTCGGCGGCGCACAGCGATGACAGAAACGAAGAAGAAGGGCAAAAAGAAGATCAACATGAACCGCGCCTGGGCAGAGGCGAAGGTGCTGATTTGGCGCCACCGCCGTTCATTGGCGATCGGTTTTGCGCTCATGCTGGTGAGCCGTCTCGCCGGGTTCGTGATGCCCGGGTCGTCGAAATTCCTGATTGATACGGTGATCGGGGAGAAGCGAGTTGATCTCTTGTGGCCGCTCGCTTTGGCAATCGGGGGCGCAACGGTGGTTCAGGCGATCACGTCGTTCCTGCTCGCGCAGGTCGTGAGCATCGCCGCTCAGCGCGCGATCACGGATATGCGGATTGATGTCCAGAAACACGTGATGCGGTTGCCGGTCTCGTATTTCGATGGCAGCAAAACGGGCGTCATTATTTCGCGCATCATGACGGATGCTGAAGGGGTACGGAATCTGGTCGGGACAGGTATTGTGCAACTGACCGGAGGATTTCTGACCGCGTTTCTCTCGTTAGGTGTCCTGTTCTATCTCAATTGGCAGATCACATCCATCACCATTGTTTTGTTGGCGGCGTTCGCCGGAATGATGGCGTACGCGTTCAAAAAGCTGCGACCGATTTTTCGCGCGCGGGGTGAGATCAACGCCGAGGTGACGGGTCGGTTGGCGGAGAGTATTGGCGGGGTGCGCATTGTGAAGGTTTATACGGCAGAAGAGCGCGAGGAACGCACCTTTTCACTCGGCGCGGAGCGGCTGTTCAACAACGTGCGCTCAACCATCACCGGTACCTCCGCGGTTGGCGCGTTGACCACGGTGATCGTGGGCGTCATCGGCGTGTTGCTGACCGTGATGGGCGGGGGGGCGATCATGTCCGGGGCGTGGACGCTTGGCGATCTGATCATGTATATTTTCTTCATCGGGATGGTTGCAGCACCCCTGGTGCAGATGGCGTCAATCGGCACGCAGATTACCGAAGCCTTCGCCGGTCTCGACCGGATACGCGAAGTACGGGAGATCGCGACGGAAGATGCCCTTGATGTCACGCGGCGTGTGATTCCGTCGATGCGGGGCAACATTGAGTTTCGTGGTGTCACATTTTCGTATGTTGAAGGGATCACCGTGTTGAATGACGTGTCGTTCACTGCACCGGCGGGTTCCACGACCGCGCTGGTCGGGTCGAGCGGAGCGGGCAAGAGCACCATCATCGGACTGGTTATGGCATTTAATCGGCCGGACAGCGGCACGGTGCTGGTTGATGGCGTGGATCTGACCGATGTAAAGCTGCGTGAATACCGGTCGCAGCTGGGCGTAGTGATGCAGGACAATTTTCTCTTCGACGGCAGCATCCGGGACAACATCGCGTTTGCGCGCCCCGACGCATCGCTGGAGGACGTGGTGAAGGTCGCGCGTATTGCGCACGTCGATGATTTTGTGGACAAGTGGGAGCAAGGATATGAAACCATCGTCGGCGAGCGCGGCGTAAAGCTGTCGGGCGGTCAGCGTCAGCGTGTGGCGATCGCGCGGGCCATTCTCGCCGACCCGAAAGTGCTCATTCTCGACGAGGCCACGTCGAGCCTCGACAGCGAAAGTGAGGCCATGATCCGCGACGGTCTGCGCCGGCTCCGACAGGGACGGACCACCTTCGTTATCGCCCACCGCCTGTCGACCATCGAGAGTGCGGATCAGATTCTCGTGATCGAGGAAGGCCGCGTGCTGGAGCGCGGAACCCATGCCGAGCTCATGGTACTCAACGGGCGGTATCGGGATCTGCACGATCGGCAGTACGGCGCCGAACAGGACGCGTTTATTAATCCGGGCGAAGATTTCACGGCACCGGCGGACGGCACCATGCGATCTGGCGCGTCGTGAACCGGGCACGGGCAGTAGCGCCGAGCGCTCCTGGTGAGTAAGCCGGAGGCAGCCCCCTCCGGCTCTCCGGTCTCTGCCGTCGCGGGAACCGCCGTCCTCGGCGCGGTGTTCCTGATGGCGACCTCGGCGGTTGGCCCCGGGTTCCTGACCCAGACCGCCGTCTTCACACAGCAGCTTGGTGCCAGTTTCGGTTTTGTTATTCTGGCGAGCATTGTGCTGGATCTCGGTGCGCAGCTGACGACGTGGCGGGTGATTGTCGCATCGGGCCGTCGGGCGCAGGACGTGGCGAACCTGCTGCGTCCGGGACTGGGTCACGTGCTGGTGGTGCTTGTCACGTTAGGTGGTCTGGCATTCAACGCGGGCAACGTCGCCGGTGCCGGCCTTGGCATGAACGCGTTGCTGGGCATTGATGTGCGCACCGGAGCCGCGGTCAGTGCTCTGATCGCCGTATTAATCTTTGTCGTGAAGGAAGCAGGACGCGCGATGGACAGGTTTACTCAGCTGTTAGGCGTCGTCATGATCAGCTTAACGGCACTGGTGACGGTGACATCGGCTCCCCCGCTCGGTGAGGCAATGCTGCGGTCCATAGCCCCGGAGCGCATTGATGTGCTGGCCATCGTCACGCTGGTGGGCGGCACCGTGGGCGGGTACATCACGTTCGCTGGGGCGCATCGCCTGATCGATGCCGGTGTCCATGGCGGCAGCGCCCCAACGATGCGCCGCGTCACACGAGCCGCGGGGCAGGCCATCGGACTGGCTTCGGTCATGCGGGTGCTCCTTTTTCTGGCCGCGCTCGGGGTCGTGGCTCGCGGACACCTGCTCGATCCGAGCAATCCGCCGGCGTCTGTTTTCCGCATCGCGACGGGCGAAATCGGCTACCGGATTTTCGGTCTGGTGATGTGGTCGGCCGCCATTACGTCAGTGGTGGGTGCCGCGTACACCTCTGTCTCCTTTCTGCGTTCGCTGCACCCCGTGATTGAGCGGCATTGGCCCCGGGTAATTATCGCGTTCATCGCCCTGTCCAGCGCGATCTTCCTCGTGATCGGGAGGCCGGTGCGCACGCTGATTCTGGTGGGGGCACTCAATGCCCTCGTGCTCCCGGTGGGACTCGCGGCCATGCTTCTGGCGGCGCGACGATCGGACATCGTGGGTGATTACCGGCATCCCCTTGGGCTGGCATTGGCCGGCTGGGGCGTCACCGTCGTCATGTCGGCCCTGGGGGCGGCAACGCTGATTTCCGAGCTGCCGAAGCTGCTGGGCCGCTGACCGGCTCCCCGGGGCGTCGGACCCCTTCGCCTTTGAGCACCACCTCATTTCGGGTTATCCGGTCCGCCAGCAGCGCTGTGAATGCCACGCCCCGAGTCATCTGGTTCACGTATGTGATGTTTTCGATGCGCTGCGCACGATCGGCCTTATCGCCTTGCGTGGGAAGAGGCCGCGATACTGGAGTACATCGAAGGGCGTTCGGGTCTCGAATTCGAACCCGATGTGACCCGCGCGTTCCTTGCGATGATGCGTGACCACAGTCGAGTCGCAGCGCACGCCGACTGCATCGATGGCGCGCAGCAGCCCGAAGAGGCTGTGGCAGCGTTGTGATGCCAGCCGAAAGGCAACGGTTCGTGTCTCATGAGGCATCGTGGACAGCCTTGTCTCATGCTTGCGTCCGTGCGATCTGCCACGACCCTCGGTGTCGATGCCTACGACGTCCTCGTTGAGGTTGACGCCACGCGAGGATTGCCGCAGTGGACCCTCGTGGGTCTCGCTGCCAACGCCGTAAAGGAAAGTCGCGAGCGCGTTTCAGCTGCACTGCTGAACTCGGGCTTCTCCCTCCCCCCGCGGCGCTACACCATTAATCTTGCTCCGGCAGACCAACGCAAGGAGGGGACCGCCTTCGATCTGCCGATCGCACTCGGTGTGCTCGTCGCAACGGAGCAGCTGGATCCAGCCGCCCTCGCTGCGATTGTCGCGTTAGGCGAGCTTGGCCTGGACGGATCCCTGCGCCCGATCCGCGGTGCGCTGCCGGTTGCGATGCGATGTGCCGCCGGTGTGCCGCGCGCCGTTCTGGTGATCCCCCCCGGCAATCAGCGCGAAGTGGAGCTCGTCAGCGGATTAACGAACTGGCCTGCCCCGGATCTCAGGACACTTGTGGATCACCTGCGTCGCACACGGGGTGCCACAAACCCCTCCTGGGGAGACGCTTCCCCGGACGCAGTTCTGCGGACAGCGTCGCCGCACGAGGGACTCGACATCGGAGACGTGACGGGACAAGCAATAGCCAAGAGGGGGATGGAGATCGCCGCCGCGGGAGGGCACGCGCTGCTCATGATCGGGCCGCCCGGATCGGGAAAGACCATGCTCGCACGGCGATTGCCGACGATTCTGCCGCCGTTGAGTGAGCAGGAGGCGCTTGAGGTGCTCGCCGTACATTCAGTGGCAGGACTGCTCGGTGGACGCCTTATCAGCACTGTCGAACGCCCCTTTCGCGCCCCGCATCACACCCTCTCGTCGGCCGCGCTCATCGGAGGTGGAAGTGTCCCAAGGCCGGGTGAAGTGTCGCTGGCGCACCACGGCGTGCTCTTTCTCGATGAACTGCAGGAGATGCCGCGCACACTGCTCGACGCCTTGCGCCAGCCATTGGAGGACGGGCACGTCGTTATAGCCAGAGCGCAGCACCGTGTTGCCTTTCCGTCACGCTTCGCGTTGATCGGAGCCATGAATCCTTGCCCCTGTGGTTATGCCGGGGACGGTCGACGTTCCTGCGTCTGTCCCGAGTCTGATGTGCAAAAGCATCGTGCGCGGGTCTCCGGACCACTCGCGGATCGTTTGGACATGACGGTGCAGGTCCCGTCCGTTCCCTTGAGTACTCTCTCCGCGCCACGCACGACCGCTGAGTCGCCACACATCCGGGAGCGCGTCGCCGCTGCTCGACGCAGGCAACACGAACGCAATGTGCTCGGTCGCTGTAACGCGCTGACGTCGGGCGCCTGGCTCGAAGCGCATACACCGGTGGCAGATCAGGCACGGGCCCTGCTTTTATCCGCTGGCGACCGCCTCAGGCTCTCTGCGCGCGGCTACCACAGGGTACTTCGCGTCGCACGTTCCATCGCAGACCTCGAGGGAGCGGTGCAGGTCGATGCGGACCACGCAGCCGAGGCGTTGTTCTTTCGATCAGGGGAGCATGGTGGCAGCGGGACGGGGTGATTGCGCCACGGTGGCCGCGATGTCACTAGCTTTGCATGATGACAGGCATTGCTGCGGTGAATCCAAACGATCAGGCGGTCCTCGCGGAGCGCGAGGGTGCGCTGCGTGCCTGGCTGGCGAGCGCAGGATCGGTGCTTATCGGATTCAGCGGCGGCGTGGATTCCACGTTCCTCAGCTGTGTCGCCGTCGAGGTACTCGGCGCCGATCAGGTGCTGTGCGTGGTTGGTCGGTCGGCGTCGTATCCTCAGGCGCAGTGGGACACGGCACGCGCAGTCGCGGCGCAGTTCAATCTGCCGTTGCTCGAAACGGACACCCATGAAATGCAGGACGCCGAGTACGCGGCCAACCCCACAAACCGGTGCTACTTCTGCAAGCGCGAACTCTGGAGCGTGCTGGTTCCGATTGCGCGGGCGCGCGGCCTGTCTGCTGTTCTGGACGGCACCAACGCGGACGACCTCGGCGATTATCGGCCCGGCGCCGTCGCGGCGAAGGAGCTGGGTGTGCACTCCCCTCTGGCCGACGTGGGGCTTACTAAGCAGCAGATCCGATCGCTGTCGGCGTCTCGGGGGATTCCGACATGGTCGCAGCCTTCGTCGCCCTGCCTGTCGTCGCGCATCCCGTATCACACGCAGGTGACGTCGGCGCGACTGCAGCGCATTGAGCGCGCCGAAGCTGCCGTGCGCGCTCTTGGTGTGGTGGGCGACATGAGAGTCCGCTTCCATGGACCCTTGGCCCGTGTGGAGATTGGCGCGGACGAGCTCGAGCAGTTTTTTACGCCGGAGCGGGCTGCGCAATTACAGCGCGCCGTGATTGCCGCTGGGTTCGAGCGGGTAGCACTTGACCTCGCGGGGTTTCGATCGGGTTCCCTCAACGTGCTGGCGGGAGTCCGAGCCGATGGCTGAGCAACCCGGGGTGGCTGCGCTTATCGCACGGCTCGCAGGATTCGGATATGACGCCGAGATCGAGTGTTTTGATCGGCTGGCTGTCGTGCGGCTTGAAGGTCGAGAGCATCTTGCGCCGGAATTCACGGCGCAGGTCCGATTGCAGCTGATCAGTGAAGCGCGCGCGTGCGGGTTCACGCACGTGGCCGTGGAACTTCCTGGCGATGGTGGACAGAAGTGAGTGAAGCACGCGCGAATCTCTGCGGCACGCATTGCGTAGAGAGTAAGACTTCTCACCTCGGCTCACCGGATTGACATCATGATCTCAGGTTGTCTTCGCGGCATCGGATGCACGGTAGGGATTCTACTTGTTTCGCTTGGCGCGTGGATGACGCGTGACGCGTGGTTGCCCGTTGTCCGTGGAGGCGATGCCCCGGTTGTTTGGCAAAGAGTGGATACCGCATCGCTCGCGACGGTTGAGGCGCAGGTCCGGTCCCTCTCGCGGGACAAGGGCCCGGTTTTTGTTACTGTGTCGGCCGCCGAACTCGGAGCGTTGTTGTTAAATCAAGCGGGGAGCACCTTTGCCAATCAGGTGCAGAACGCCGAGGTAACAACCGACGGAGATGCGATCGTGGTACGCGGACGGGTTGATCCATCGGCGTTTCGTGGGTTGGATGGGATCGGGGGGATCATCGGCAAACTCAGTGGTCCGCAACGTATCGCCATCAAAGGGGTACCGTCGGTGCGCTCCGCTGGAGCAGGAATTCTGCGTGTTGATCAGGTGAAGGTTGGGGAGGTCATCATTCCGAAAGCGTTGTATCCCACTCTCGTTGAGCGACTGACTGGTCAGTCGCAGGCAGGCGCCGACGCGTCATTCCTGCCGTTCCCGTTGCCGCGCTACATCGGAGATGTGCGTGTCTCAGCCGGTCGCGTGACCCTTTATAAAACAACGCCATGAGCCGACGGATTCTCATCGTTGATGATGAGCAGGGGGTGCGCGGGGCGTTAAGCCAGCTCCTGGAATACGAAGGGTACGAAGTGAAGGCGGTAAGCTCGGCCCATGACGGGCTCGCGGCGTATGAGCAGTGGCGCCCGCAGTTGGTCTTCATGGACGTGAAGATGGCCGGCATGGACGGACTCGAGGCGCTGCGAAGGCTCAGGGAGACCGATCCCGGCGCGACCGTGGTGATGATCAGTGGTCACGCCACGATCCAGACGGCTGTTGAAGCCACGCAGCTCGGCGCGTACGACATTCTTGAGAAGCCGCTGGACACCGATCGCATCCTGGTGTTGCTGCGCAACGCGCTGGAGCATCTGACGCTTCAGGAGGAGAACAATCGGTTACGCGCGACCATCGAGTCGCGCTACGAGATCGTTGGCAAGTCCTTCGCCGTTCGGGCATTGACCGAGCGCATCGAAAAAGTCGCCGTGACGCCCGCGCGTGTGCTGATTACGGGTGAGAACGGTACCGGCAAGGAACTGGTGGCGCGAGCGATTCATCGTCTGTCGACAAGAAAGAGCAAGGCGTTCATCGAAGTAAACTGTGCAGCTATTCCTTCGGAGCTGATTGAGAGCGAACTGTTCGGACACATGAAGGGATCCTTTACCGGAGCGATTGCCGACCGGGCCGGGAAGTTCGAGCAGGCGGACAAGGGCACATTGTTTCTCGATGAAATAGGCGACATGAGTATCAACGCGCAGGCCAAAGTGCTGCGCGTTCTCCAGGACGGTGAGGTAACTCGCATCGGGGGCAACAAACGCGTGCAGGTTGATGTGCGGGTGTTGGCCGCTACGAACAAGGATCTCGAAGAAGAGATCGCTCAGGGGCGGTTCCGCGAGGATTTGTTTTATCGGCTGAACGTGGTGCCGCTGCACGTTCCGCCGCTGCGCGAACGCCGGGAGGATGTGGCGCTGCTCGCACAACATTTTGTGGCCACACTCGGTGAACGGTCGGGGGCAACCGCCCGCGCACTCGACGAGTCCGCAGTGGAGGCCCTGACGCACATGGACTGGCCGGGGAACGTCAGGCAGTTGCGCAACACTATCGAACGGCTGCTGATCCTCGCGTCCGGTCCACGGATAGGTGCTGCCGACGTCACGCGGCTTTCGGGCGCGCGCCCGGTTGACGGATCACCGCTCGGTACGCTGCTCGATGTGCAGACCTTTGAAGAATTCAAGGATGCAGCTGAACGCGCCTTTCTGCTGCACAAACTGCGTGAGCTCGGATGGAACGTCTCGGAAACGGCGCGTGCGATCGACATGCCGCGGTCGAATCTGTACAAGAAGATCGAACGTTATGGTCTGGAGCGTGAGCGATGAGCCGGAACTGGGATGAGGAGCTGAAAAAAATTGACCGATCGTTGGAGTCGATCTCTGACGAAGCGTTGTTGCCGACGAAGGGCGCGAAGACTCCGGAAGCGAAGGCAGCGGCGGTGAAGACGCAGAAGTCGACCAGCACCCTCGGTGTCATGTTGCGGCTGGTTCTCGCCGTGGCACTTGGCGTCGGGATCTGGTTCTGGCCGTACAGCGCACGCTGCGGCACCGGCCTGTTCGGCTACCTCGCGGCCACCGGAACGGTTGCCGTGGCAGGATTATGGACTTCCGTCTGGACGTGGAGGCACCGCAGCAGCAAGGCGCACATGCTCTCGTTGCTGCTCACGCTGTGGGGGCTGGGGCTGGCCGCGCGCGAGGTTCTTCCCCGCGTGGGCTACGCTATTCCCACGGAATCGCACCCGGCCGTCTGGTTCTGCGAATAGGGGCAGGGATGTGCGCCGCCTCCATAGCGCCGAGCCACTCTGGTATACTTCTAGTTCTGGCGCGCCGCAGTTCGCTGCGTGCGTCGACCATATTCCAGTTATCCCGGCCGGTTGCGGGTGCACGCACTGCACCGTGCGGGAGTCCGTTGATTAAGAAGGTTTCTTCCATCGCGTGAGTGATGCCACAGTTCAAGAACTTCATCGCAGGGCAGTGGGTTGAACCGTCGACCGGACTGTACCACGAGAACATTAATCCAGCCGACAGACGCGACGTCATCGGATCGTTCCCCCGGTCCGGGGCTGAGGACGTTCAGCGGGCAGTTGCCAGTGCACGCCGCGGGCAGGCATTGTGGAGTACAACTCCGGCGCCGCTGCGCGGTGACGTTCTGCGTCGCGTGGGAGATCTGCTGAGCCAACGAAAAGAGGAACTGTCAGACGCGATGACGCGTGAGATGGGGAAGGCGCTCGCTGAAACGCGCGGGGATGTACAGGAGGGGATCGACACGGCCTACTATGCGGCCACCGAGGGTCGGCGTCACTTTGGGTTCACCGTACCCAGTGAACTGCGCAACAAGTGGGCGATGAGTGTGCGCCGTCCGATTGGCATCTGCGGAATCATCGCGCCATTTAATTTTCCAATGGCAATCCCGACGTGGAAAATGTTTCCTGCCCTTCTGTGCGGGAACGCCTGCGTGTTCAAACCATCCGAGGATGTGCCGCACACCGGGCACCTGCTGGTTGAGATCCTCCTTGAGGCCGGGTTACCTCCCGAAGTTATTCAGCTGGTTCACGGATTTGGTGAAGATGTCGGTGCGGCGATCGTGAATCACCCGGACGTTCCGGTCATTTCCTTTACCGGATCGACAGAGACCGGACGCATAGTTGGCGAAACATGCGGGCGCATGCACAAGCGCCTTTCCCTCGAGATGGGTGGAAAGAATGCGCAGATTGTGCTGAATGACGCAGATCTCGATCTGGCGGTCGATGGGGTGTTGTGGGGTGCCTTTGGCACGACGGGCCAGCGATGCACGGCCACCAGCCGACTGATTCTGGAGAAGGGGATCCATGACCAGATGCTGCACTTGCTCGTCGATCGCGTGAAAGCGCTTCGGCTCGGAGACGGTCGGCGTGAGGGCATCGACGTTGGGCCGATGATTCATCAGCAGGCCGTGGAAAAGGTGGAGCGATACATCGAAATCGGGAAAGCGGAGGGTGCCGGGCTCGTTGTCGGGGGCGAACGGGCGAGTGGGTCGGGGCTCGAGCACGGGTATTTCTTCTCTCCCACGATCTTCGATGGCGTCAAGCCGATGTCGCGGCTGGAGCAGGAAGAAATTTTTGGGCCCGTGTTGTCGGTCATCCGCGTGGACGATGCCGACGAAGCGTTCCGGGTGAACAACGATGTCCGCTACGGCTTATCGTCGTCTCTCTACACACGGGACGTTCAACTGGCCTTCCGGGCGATGAACGAATTGGAGAACGGTATTACGTACGTCAACGCTCCCACAATCGGCGCCGAGGCGCATTTGCCGTTCGGTGGCGTGAAAGAGACCGGGAACGGTCATCGCGAAGGAGGATGGGAGGTGTACGACTTCTATTCCGAAACGAAGGTGTGTTACGTGGATTATTCCGGCAGCCTGCAGCGGGCGCAGCTTGATACATATGGCGATCAGTAGGTCCAGCGTGCCATTAAGCCGTACGGAGCGCGCGTGAACAACGACGAAACAGGGCCGCCGCCGTCGGCCGGAGTCGAGACTGCCGTGCCTCGCACATCCGGCGGGGCCATGCGACCGCTGAGGATTTTATGGGATTGGACACGGTCTCTGGCAACGGCGCTCGTCTTCTTTCTGATTCTGCACGTTTTCCTGATCGAAGCGTTCAAGATCCCGACGGGATCCATGGAAGGCACCTTGCAGATCGGGGATTTTCTCCTCGTCAATAAGCTGGCGTATGGGGCGGAGGTCCCGATGGTGGGCGCGCGCATGCCGGGGCTGCGTCGACCGGATCGGGGTGAA
>JBGTBX010000007.1:0-29350 GCA_041749115.1 Gemmatimonadaceae bacterium | reverse complement strand
GGTCGACCAGGGACGCGAAAGAAGGCCGTCAGCGCCCTTGGACGCTTTGATGACCCGGAAATTCGAAGCGCCCTGCGCGGTGTGATCGAGCGCTAGGCAGGGCTGTACCACAGTACCGTTTCGACGAGAATCAGGGTCCGCGTGCCGTTGCCGCGGGCCCTGCACTGTGTAAGATTGCCTGCTCCCCCGGGCGACCGGGTGTGATGGGGTGTAGCTCAGCTGGCAGAGCGCCTGACTGTTAATCAGGAAGTCGCTGGTTCGAATCCAGCCGCCCCAGTTCACAGTAAGTAGTTGGTCTACAATGGTTTAACGGAATCTTCCAGTCGTGTAACAATGGAGGAGACTTTCTGTCCAGCGGTCACATGCAATTCGCCGCGCGTTCTCTCGCGCTGCCACGGAGCGAGAATGGGCATGCGAGACGGTAGCTGTCTTCGTACCGAGAGCGTTTGCAGGGATATCGCGCTTCTCGCGCCCGCGTGATTCTGGCGCCGAGCGGCTGTAGACTGTGCGTGCAAGGGCTTCCTCCTTGTGCCCTTCAGACGTGGCGATTCCGAGTCTTCGGTGTATAATGGGGCCGATGCCACTTGAAACAGATGCAGGAATCACGTCGCTACAGGCGTCAGGTGAGCGACGGCGTTACGGCAACCCATCGGTTCATGAAGTTGTGGCCGATGTGTTGTTCAATGGCGCTCTGACCGACCATGAGCTGCAGGGGGTCCTTACAGCAGGCGCGAGATACGGAGCTGCAGCAAAGATCGAGAGGACGACGGTAGATTTCGTAGTTGCCCAGAATGCGAAGGGTCAAGCACGAACGGCTCAGAAACTCGAAGGCTACCAGTTCATGGTGGCAGGCACTCCGATTGTTGTCCGTCCGCAAGCTGAAAGACTCACTCTTAACATGGTCCGGTCGCAAAATTGGCCCGCCGGCGACTACGTCGGCTGGGAGGTGATCAGTGAATCGCTAGGTACCGCGTTACAGTTGTTTGCTGGTAGCTATGCACACCTCAGGCCTACGCGCTCGGGCCTGCGCTATCTGAATCGCCTCGCTTTGCCCGGTAACCTGAGCCTGGAGTCATGGCTAAATGTTGGGATGACGGCCCCTCCTCTTCTGACGGAAGTTGCGACCTTTCAGCTTCGAAAGACCTGGTGGGAGATCCAGGGGTTCCCGGGGTTGAGTGCAACCCTTGGCGTGTCGAGGATAGATGTCGAGCGCCGCATGGTTGGCGATGCGCCTGAGTTGGGAGTGCTTTTGGATATTGATGTGTTCAGCCCTCTTCCGGATAGTGCGCCGGCTTATGACAGCTTACGCGAGTGGTTCGACAGGGCGCATGCGGCAGAAAACGCGATCTTCGAGGCGTGCATTACTGATCGGTTACGCAACCTCTTCGACACGGTGATCTAGTGCTCTTCGATCTTGAGCCAATCCGCGAAACACCTGCAACTCTCGCCATAGCGTCGGCGTACGAGTCCGATGCTGCCGATATTTGGGCTCCGCAGCTACGAGACGCACGAGTATCGGTAATATTTCCGCAGCACATCTCGCAGTTTCAGACATTCGGCGTCGAAGAGGGAGACGACGCTCGTCTTACGTTGGATCATTTCGAGTTCGCCGCCTTTACGAATCGCCTGACTGCACGCGCTTACACCGTCGTCAAGGCGATGAAGGGTGAGCCCAAGGCACCGGAGTGGGAATTCTAGGCCTTGAGCGCACAAGTCGCGGAGCACTGGTACGAGCTGGCCTCCGCGGGACGGTTGCGGCAGGGCGACATCTTCCGAAACCTCCTCGTGGTTCAGTTCAACTTCACGGATAACTTCGAACCTTCGCGAGAGCGCGATTCTTTCGACATCCGCTGCGTTGGATGCGCTCGGACGTCATCATACTAGACGCGTCTTGCGATGTTGATCATTCAGATCAGCGCCAGCCAGCGTGTGAAGCGGTGCTGATGGCAGCTGTCACCCCGGCGAATCCGGAAACGCTCAGGGCAACAGGAAAGGAATACGACCAACGGCTCGAGACGCTGCGTCAGGGTCTGCTGCCCAGCAAGTTCCTGCTCCCCGAAGTCGATGACGAGACCCTTCCGTTTCCGCTTTCATTTGTTGAGTACCGAGAGCGGTTTCTCTTGCCACACTCCTATTTGCTCGCAAACTTGGGCGTGCGGCCGCGTCACTTGAAGAGTCCTCACAGGGAGCGCTTTGGCAATTGGGTTGGTCAATGCGTCTCTCGTGTCGGCCCAGAGGACCAGGCGCTCATTCCGAGGTTCACAAGTCAAATGCACCCCGCTCAGGTGCTTCGCGCAATAGACGGCGCGTAGCTTTCGTGGTCTGCACCGCAGGAAAAGCGTTGATGTGGATGGCGGAGCTTGACCTGGTTTTCGTAAAGTGGTGAGATCAGGAGAAGGAATGACTTCGGAGAACGGCGCCATTGTTGCGCAGTCGTTGACAACAATGGGGTGAGGCACGAGGAGTCTCTGACTCCTGGCGCGTCGCGGCGGCACGCAGAGCTGCCTTAAAATAGCAATTCGTGCATCAGGTCTCACGGCCCAAGCCACCGCCTGGATGCGCAGGTTAGATTACTTCGTGTTTACGATAGAGTGGGCAGCAGGCCCTTTGCCGCGGCGAATTCATCGAGATCAGGCTCATAGATGAACGCAGTCGAAATCGAAGCCGCCGTATCCGCGCTGGCGCAGGCGCCATTCGACAGTGCTGAGTTTCCGTTTGCCTTCTTGAGAGCTTTCGGAAACAAAGATACCACAATAAAACGCCTGCAGAGCGGCCAATCGAACTCCTCTGACGTTGCTGGCGGTGTGCTACAGCGCAGCAACATTCATCTGGCGGTTTGCGACGAAGGAAGAGTATCCGACACTCTGAAAGTTTTGCGTGCGAGCCCTGGAACAGCATCCGCCAAGGTCAAGTTTATTCTCGCCACCGACGGGCACACGCTGGAGGCCGAGGACCTGAACAGCGGCGAGACAATCGCGTCGACCTACCCGGATTTCGCAACACATTTCGGCTTCTTCTTGCCGCTAGCCGGTATCACCACAACAAGAGAGATCAAGGACAATCCCATCGACATACGGGCGACGGGACGCCTAAATAAGCTGTACGTCGAACTTCTCAAGGAGAACCCGGAGTGGGCCACGGAGGAGCGCCAACCCGACATGAATCACTTCATGGCGCGCTTGATATTCTGCTTCTTCGCCGAAGACACGGAAATCCTTGTTGAGCGCGGGCTCTTCAGCAAGACCGTAGACTTAATGACTGCGCGGGAGGCCATCAACACGCACGACGTGATCGGTGAAATCTTTCGCGCGATGAACACCGCCGTCCCGGATCGTCCGACCGCGGCGCTGCCGAACTGGGTGAGCCAATTTCCCTACGTAAATGGAGGTCTCTTTTCGGGAAGCGCCGATGTACCGCGTTTCTCCAGAGTCGCACACTCATACTTGCTGAGAGCCGGAGAACTTGATTGGAAAAAAATTAATCCGGATATTTTTGGCTCAATGATTCAGGCGGTGGCCGACGATGAAGAGCGCGGAGCTTTGGGGATGCACTACACCAGCGTACCGAACATCCTGAAGGTCCTCAATCCACTCTTTCTCGACGATCTGCGTGAGCAGCTGAATACAGCTGGCGACAGCACACGCACGCTGCTGAATTTGCGCAAGCGCATGTCGCGCATTCGCGTCTTTGATCCCGCGTGTGGTTCCGGAAATTTTCTGGTTATTGCCTACAAGGAGATGCGGGCGATAGAGGCGGAGATCAACCGTCGTCGTGGTGAGTCACAACGGAAGAGTGAGATTCCTCTGACCAACTTTCGAGGGATTGAACTGCGAGATTTCCCTGCGGAGGTCGCTAGACTCTCCCTGATTATCGCCGAGTATCAGTGTGATGTGCAGTACCGCGGCCAGCATGAAGCACTGAAGGATTTCCTGCCGCTGGACGCGATGAACTGGATTACATGCGGCAATGCCCTACGGCTGGATTGGTTCAGCCTGTGCCCGCCCACTGGGAGTGGCGTAAGGCTCGCATCCGAAGATCTGTTTCATTTGCCGCCAGATCAAGCACAAGTTGACTTTGAGAACGAGGGAGGCGAAACGTACATCTGCGGCAATCCGCCTTACGTCGGATTCACGTGGCAGTCGCCGGATCAGAAAGCTGATCTCCAGAGCGTATTCGCGAGTCGCAGCAGGACGTGGAAGTCGTTGGATTACGTGAGTGGGTGGTTCATGAAGGCGGCGGACTACGGGACTACAGAAGCATCCGCGACCGCGTTCGTTAGCACGAACTCCATCTGTCAGGGTGAGCAGGTGTCTATTCTCTGGCCTCTCATCTTCGCGACGGGTCATGAGATCCAGTTCGCGCACGCGAGCTTTCGATGGCAGAATCTCGCGAGTCACAATGCGGGAGTGACGGTTTCGATAGTCGGGATATCCAGGTCGCCATCCGGCCCGCGGCGGCTCTTCTCAACCTCTGCCGATGGCCAAGTTTTCGAGCGGGAGGCCGACTACATCAACGCATACTTAGTCCCAGGCCGTCCGATCGTGGTTGCGCCGGTCCGCAAGCCACTAGACGAGCGAGCCGTGATGGAGTGGGGAAACAAGCCGACAGATGGCGGCAACTTTTTCCTCACGGCGTCGGAGAGAGCACAGTTGCTTGCGGCGAACCCCTCAGCTGTGTCGTTCGTTAGGCGCTTCGTCGGGGCATTAGAATTCGTGCGTGGACAAGAGCGGTATTGCCTATGGATCGACGACGAACATCGCGCGGAAGCGGAGAGAATTCCAGCGATTCGTAGCCGGATAGAAGGTGTTGCTGCTTTTCGCACCGCAAGCAAGGCTGCGGAGACGCGTAGAGCGTCCGTGTTTCCCCACCGATTCCGTCAAATCCAGTCAGTTGCAGGCCACTATTCAGTCGTCGTTGCTCGCGTCAGTTCGGAACTACGCGAGTTCTTACCGGTTGGTGTTGAGAGTGCTGCTACGATCGTTGGCGACCGGAACTTCGCACTTTATGACGCCCCCCTTTGGAACATGGCGTTAATCGCATCGCGACTACACTGGGTGTGGATCGGAACCGTCTGCGTGCGCCTCGAAATGCGTTTCTCATACTCCAACACGCTCGGCTGGAACACTTTTCCCGTTCCTATCTTAACTGAGGCAAACAAGGCAGATCTCACACGTTGCGCCGAGGACATTCTGCTAGCGCGTGAAGTCCACTTTCCGGCAACCATCGCAGACCTGTACGATTCCGACAACATGCCTGACAATCTGCGCCACGCACACGAGCGCAACGATGAGGTGCTGGAACGCATCTACATCGGCCGCCGCTTTCGCAATGACACAGAGCGTCTGGAAAAACTCTTCGATATGTACTCAAAAATGATCGCCACGCCGCCCAAGGCGAAGACACACAGGAAAAAGGCGCCATGAGCCCTGTCGACAATCCGACAAACAAGAGGACGCTTCCGGCTGTTTCCTTCGCGACTGCGCGCACCGGAGCATCAAGCAAAGCGAATGCATTCGGTATGCGCGCCATGCAAGAGCGCGCCTACTCAAAGCGCGGCGAGCAGTACCTCCTGCTCAAGTCACCGCCTGCCTCCGGCAAGTCGCGTGCGCTCATGTTTGTGGCACTCGACAAGTTGCATAATCAGGGCATTAAGCAGGCCTTGATCGTTGTGCCGGAGCGTTCCATCGGCGGTAGTTTCGCAGACGAACCGCTGACCGAGCACGGTTTCTGGGCAGACTGGACCGTGAAGCCACAATGGAACTTGTGCAACGCTCCCGGAGCGGATGAACCAAGGGTTGCGAAGTCGAAGGTCAAAGCCGTCGGCGAGTTCCTGGCGGGCACCGACCAAGTGCTGGTATGCACACATGCGACATTTCGATTTGCTGTGGAGGAGTTAGGCGTAGAGGCGTTTGATGATCGCCTCATCGCTGTAGACGAGTTTCACCATGTCAGCAGCAATCCAGATAACCGGCTCGGCAGCCAGCTGGGTGAGATCATCGCACGCGACAAGACACATATCGTCGCCATGACCGGTTCGTATTTCCGTGGTGATGCCGACGCCGTTCTTTCCCCACAAGATGAAGCTCGTTTTGAGACGGTTACCTATACTTATTACGAACAGCTCAACGGTTACGAACACCTGAAGTCGCTGGACATCGGCTACTTCTTCTACACTGGCCGGTATCTGGACGCGATCATGAAGGTGTTGGATCCGTCGCTCAAGACTATTGTTCACATCCCAAGCGTGAACTCCCGTGAGTCGCTGCGCGACAAGCACAAGGAGGTCGAGGAGATCTTGGATTCACTTGGGAAATGGCTTGGTGTCGATCCAGTCACCGGCTTTCATCGTATCGAACTCCCAGGCGGGCAAGGGCGAGTTATCAACGTAGCGGACCTTGTCGACGACAGCGACGGGAGTGCGCGCTCCAACGTATTGTCAGCGCTGAAAGATTCCGCGCAGCGGCAGAATCGGGATCACGTCGATATCATCATCGCGCTGGGAATGGCCAAGGAAGGTTTCGATTGGATCTGGTGCGAACATGCTCTGACTATCGGATATCGCAGTAGTCTCACGGAGATCATCCAGATTATTGGTCGCGCCACCCGTGACGCACCTGGTAAAGAGAGGGCTCGTTTTACAAACCTTATCGCGGAGCCTGATGCCGCCGAGGCGACGGTGGTTGACGCAATCAACGATACGCTGAAAGCGATCGCGGCGAGCCTGTTGATGGAACAAGTGCTGGCGCCACGCTTTGAGTTCACGCCAAAGAATGCTGGCGCCCAGGAAGGGTTCGACTATGGCTCCTCGGGATATGCCGAAGGGAAGACGAATGTCGGCGTCAACTTGGAAACGGGCCAAATCGCCATGGAGATCGCCGGGCTTGCGATGCCTGCAACACCTGAGGCAAAACGCATTTGTAAGGAAGACCTCAACGAGGTCATCACAGCCTTCGTCCAAGACAAGGATGTACTGGAACGCGGCATGTTCGATCGCGAGAACACATATGCTGAAGACCTGACGCAAGTCCAGATGGGGAAGCTCGTGCGCGAGCGATATCCAGATTTGAGCATGGAAGATCAAGAGGCCGTTCGCCAACACGCAGTGGCGGCGCTGTCAGTAACGCAGCAGGCCAAGCAGCTAGCGCTCGGGAAGGACGAGACAACAGAGCCGAAACCCAACACGGCGTTCATTGAAGGCGTGCGCAAGTTTGCCATGGATGTGCGCGAACTCAGCATTGATCTGATTGATCGCATTAACCCCTTTGACGCTGCTTACTCGGTCCTGGCAAAGGCGATGGACGAAAAGACACTTCGCCAGGTACAGGCGACGATAGCAGCTAAGCGTGTGAACATTTCGCCTGAGGATGCTCGTGACTTGGCTAAGCGCGCGCTGCAGTTCAAGAATGAGCGTGGCCGCGTTCCGGACATCAATGCGCAGGATCCATGGGAGCGGCGGATGGCAGAAGGCGTGGCCGCACTCGCGCGCTTCCACGCTCAGTCCAAAGCTGCAGCCTCAGGGGATGAGGAAGATTGATGACTGATTTGACGGACGACGAACTACTTGAGGCGCTCGGTGTCACCGTTGAAGCAGAATCAAGCGACGGCCACACCGCTCGAGAAGAGCGCATCATTGCAGGATTCGAGGAGATTCAGCGCTTCGTTGAGACCAATGGTCGTCAGCCGTTGCATGGCGACGGCCGAGATATTTTCGAGCGGCTCTATGCGGTTCGCCTTGAGCGCATCCGTGCATTGCGGGAAGCAAAGGAGCTGTTGACGTCGATCGACTATCAGGGACTTCTCTCCGAGTCAAAAGAGCGCGCAGCTAAGGAAATTGAAGCACTGAGTGACGACGAACTGCTCGCTGAGCTCGATGCGTCGATGAGCGACGAGGACGATATCACCGTGCTCAAACACGTGAAATCGCGCTCAGAGATTCGCGCAGCTGACGACGTGGCAAAGCGAACTGCGTGTAGCGATTTTGACGAGTTTAGGCCCCTGTTTCAACAAGTAGAGAGCGATTTGAGCGCTGGGCGTCGTCAGACACGGCGATTCGGAAAGGACACCAGTATTGGAGTAGGCGACTTCTTCGTTCTCAGTGGCCAGCTGGCCTACGTAGCTGAGCGCGGAGAGGACCTCAAGGCGCCTAACGGGGGCACGAGCGCGCGGCTTCGCGTGATCTACTCTAATGGGACGCAGAGTAACCTGCTGCTTTGGTCACTTCAGCGAGCGCTCTACAAAGACGAAGGTGGGCGGCGGGTTACCGATCCCGACATGGGACCCCTCTTCTCTGACGTTTGGGAGGACGACGACACTCCCTCCGGTACAATATACGTACTGCGTAGCCAGTCGAGCCACCCGTTCATAGCGGAACACCGCGAGCTTATTCACAAGATTGGAGTAACCGGCGGCACGGTGGAATCGCGAGTCGCCGACGCGGTTCACGATGCCACGTACCTGCTCGCGGAGGTGGAGGTCGTCGCGACATACAAGTTGGCGGATATCAATCGCTCTAAACTGGAGAATCTCTTCCACCGCATCTTTGCTCCAGCGCAGCTCGATCTCACGATCACGGATCGCTTTGGCAATCCTGTTCGTCCGAGGGAGTGGTTCCTCGTTCCGCTGCATGTGATCGACGAAGCGGTCACGCGCATTCGTGATGGATCGATCACCCAGATGGTCTACGATCCTAAGACGGCCCGTTTGGAGGGGAGGAGCTAGGTTCCCTGAATGGAGAATTCTCAGCAAGGCTCGACGTTCGTCGGCGGTACCGAAATGGTGCCGCTCCGTGTTCTTACCGCCTTGGGCGACTTTATCGCTGCGGCCGGATGCGCTGACAACGAAACGGAACTCGTCAGCGCTATCGCTGAGTGTATTTCCCGGATCATTGTCGCCGATCGTGCCAGCTTAGCGCTGTTGGATGCGACCGGTACAAGCCTGCGCGTGCTCGCCCTGGAGGGTGAGACGGGCAACCTCCCGCTCGGCGTTCAATTCCCGGTTGACGGAACCGCCGCTGGAATCGCGATCAGGGACTCTGCGCCGCACCGCTGGAATACTCTGACCGAACCGCACTATTTCGAGTCCAAGACTCTGCGCGATGTTGGGCTGATCTCCATCGCGAATGTTCCGGTGCTTGCCGGAACACAGGTTCTGGGAACAATCAATGTGGGGCGCTCGACTCCGGCACCGATTCCCGATGAAGACCTCACGATCATCGCTGAGGCTGGCGGGGTCGCCGGAGCCGCCTTGTTGCGGCTGCGGTTGCTCGAGAGCACACGAGGCGAAGTAGCGACGACGCGGCTTTATGCACAACAGCTCGAAGCACTCGGCCGCGTTGCTGAACAGCTTTCGCGCGCGGTATCGCGCGACGAGGCATTGGCCGTGGTGGCGAATGAGGCGTCCGCAATCGTACGGGCTGATCGATTCAGCATAGCGCTGCTCGAGCCCGACCGCCGTCATACACGGATCTTCGCGGTGCGGGGAGAAACAACGTCGGCACCGGCCGGCGCAGTGCTGAGCATTGAGGAGAGCGGCCTCGCCGAGGAATTCTCGACGGGGAAGGCCAGTTACCACGGAGACCTATCCGTGGTTGAAGGGGCTTTGCACGCGAATCTGGCGAGGGCTGGTCTCAAGTCAGCTGTGTCGATTCCGGTGCACGGAGACAACGGCGTGATCGCCGTGCTCAATGCAGGGTCGAAAGACAACGAATTCGCGAAAGCCGAATCGCGCGCGGTCCTGACGGCGCTGGCACGGCTCCTCGCGTCGACGTTGGAGCGCCTCACTGCGCAGGAGGGGCTGCGTCGTGCCCAGCAAATGGAGAGTCTCGGAGTTCTGGCGGGAGGTGTCGCGCACGACTTCAACAATCTCATTGGCGTTGCACTGGGTAATCTCAGCTTAATGCATGTGGCACTTTCGGGAAATCCGCGAGTGGCAACAGAGTTGGCGGAGGTGCAGCAGGCCCTGTCGCGTGCGTCAGATCTGACCAGACAGATGCTTGCGTATGCCGGCAAGGCGCAGCGATTGGCCAAGCGGATCGTGCTGAACGATGCTGTTGCGCAGATGGTCCGCCTCTTGGGTCCCCGGCGCTCGGATCGCATTAACGTGACCACGGACTTTTCCGAGCCGATGCCGGACGTGATCGTCGATGCGGTGCAGCTCGATCAGATTCTTATTAATCTGCTGACCAATGCGTCGGATGCGATTGGGAACGGAGGCGGTGTGGTCACGGTATCGACGGCGGTGGAGCAGGTGATCGAATCACGGGCTTCGGGGATAATCCCGGGGCATGTGCTGGCGCCGGGGAGGTACTGCCGATTCCGCGTGCACGATACCGGTTGCGGTATGTCCCCCGAAGTTGTCGCCCGCATCTTCGATCCATTTTATACCACGAAAGAGGATGGGCACGGACTCGGGCTCTCCGCCATCCTTGGCATTGTGCGCGCTCATGGTGGGGACATCGAAGTGATTTCGTCGCCTGGTGAATACACGCAGTTTGATGTATTGCTTCCAGCCGCTGGGGATGGCGACGTTCCGCTTGCGGGGAGGGCGGTCCTTGTGATTGACGACGACGCACAGGTTCGAACACTCATCGAGCGCATGGCTGTTCATCTGGGATACGTCGCTTATGCCGTTCCGAATGCCCAAGCCGCCATGCGGGTACTTCAGGAAGGGCGAGTACAGATCAGTGTGGTGGTTACGGATTTGAGTATGCCGGGCAAAAGCGGCGTTGATCTGGCCACATGGATGGCCGCGCACACTGCCGTGCCCTGCATTCTTATGAGCGGCATGTATCGTGACCCCGATGAAATGCGCCGTACGCCGGGCGTCGTTGAGTATCTCGAGAAACCCTTTGATCTGGATACCTTCGCTGCCGCCATCCACCGCGCCTGCATCAGTCGACCACTTGAGACCGCCCCGCTGCGCCGATGAACGCACATTGACGGTGAGGAGGGAGCATGTTCCCGTCACCGGTGGTACGGGCTACTTGCAGTTTACCTCGCCACTCGGTGTAGCGTTGACCGAGCGCCCCACATACATCTTGCACAGGAGTCCCGGAGCGGCTGAATGAAGTGCCTCGACATCGAACCCCGCCAACGGGTCGCCGGTCGAGATGGTCACCGTCACGCTCGATGAAGGCTTCCAGTCGAGCAGCGACTGGTCCACCGTGTACACCTGGTTCTCGGCCCAATACGCCTCCTCGGCATTCCGGAGCTCGCTCAGGTCTGCGGTTACGGCTGCGACGTACGCACGCAACTTCATATCGCGGTAACGCCCGATCGCGATGGCGGCGAGAATCGCAATCACTACCGTCACGAGCAGCAGCTCAATGATGGTGAAGCCCGAACGGCGTCGGTGGCGCTCGATCCGCACCCCCGCGCGCAATTTATCAGCGGATTGTATCACGAGGGGGAGTCTATCGAGCGCCCTCGACCTGTCAACCAAGGCTTTGGGGGTAGCCATTCCGACTTTGGTACCAAACAGGTGGCTGATCAGAACAAACATATGGCGGACAGTCGACAAGCCCGATCACCAGCGGATTGGCGAACGACGCAAACTCTGTAGAACCACCAAACGCAGAGTGCTGAGACTGGCCCGAAACCACGTGCACTCTTGCGTGCAGGTGTCCGAGGCTCTCGCCTAACGCGGCCCACCGCCCATGTAACGATCAAAGTGGTCCACCATCCGTTGCAGGAGATAGCGCGCGTAGTAAGGGCGCTGCGTCCAACCGTGCGTTGCAGCCGGTGCAAAAGCAAAGTCAAAAGTTTTGCCCTGACGCATCAGTTCCTCGGCAAGGTCGACCGATGTCCGGAACGGTACAACATCGTCCTGCATGCCATGGATGATCAATAAATGATCTCGCAGGTTGGCTGCATATTGCGCCGCACCACGCTTGAATGTTTCCGGGTGCGTCTGAGGTCGACGTGCGATGGCCACGTCGTCACTGCCAAAGGTGAAGGGGTCCGTCGCCGGTGCGCCCGCGACACCCGCAGTAAACAGTCCAGGCTTCTTGAGCAGCGAATACACGGTCAGGGTGCCTCCATAGCTGCTCCCCCAAATACCGAGGCGCGATGCGTCGACGTAGGGTAGCCCCTTCATATAGTTGACGGCGGCCTCGAGATCGTTCAGGTCGCTGCCTCCCCAATCCATCAGGAACTTCTCGCGGAACTCGCGGCCATACCCCGTGCTGCCGCGCACGTCCACCTGTACCGTGATGTACCCCTTCTCGATAGCCATCATCTGTTGCACCATGCCATTTAGTCCACCCCAGCGATTGCGTACCGTGTTTGAGTACACGGGACCGAACAACACCGGGTACTTGCGACTACGGTCAAGGTTCGGTGGTTCAACAATGCGTGCGTGAAGTGTGTACGGCCCGTCGGAAGCCGGGAACGACACATAGCGTGCGCGAATCCAGGGATGTTGAGCGAACTCCGCCGAAGGCGATCGCGTAATTCGTCGTGGAGCCTGCGCTGCCACACCACTTGTCAGGAAAAGTTCGGGCGGTGACACATCGTCAGACGACACGAGAGCGAGCATCTGACCGTCGGGCGAGACATTCGGCGCATGCACGCCAGGAATTGTCGTAAGTCGCGTGGCGCTGCCGCCGCGCGAAGCGATGCGATACACGTGTCGCTCTGAAGGTCTTTCCGCGTTCGACACATAAAAGATGGAATTCGTCGCTCGATTCGACACAGCCACCCCGGCAACGTCCGACTCCTCGCTGGTCAACGCCCGGGCCACGGTGTCACCCGGCGTGATGGCGTACAACCGATACCGATCGCCAAGGTCACTTGTCATGACAATCCGCTTACCGTCGACGTGCCAGGTAGACGCAATATCGTTGTAAATGCGCGTGTCCCGACTGTCACGCCAGACACGCTGAACTTCACCATCTGCCGAGGCGATGTGCAGCCATCGGTCGATGGCGTCATCACTTTCCTGATCAATCAACAGCTGGCCGGACGGGGACCACTCAAGTGTCACCACGCGATGGTTTGCACCGTCTGGCAGGTCAAGCCACTGAATGTTCTTCGTCGACACGTTGAGCAGCCCGACTCGGCGCACTTCGTTGGTGTCGCCGGGGTAACTGCGGCGGAGCATGTTCAGCACCGCCTCGCCGCCGAGATAGTAAGGGAACGGTACTTTGCGCACGTTGCGCCGATCGACCTGATGCAGCGCGATATGCCTGCCATCCGGGGACCACGTGTAACTCGGCCCCCCCCAGATTCCGGCGCCGATTTCGACATCCGGTGCGTAGTAGGTGCCAAGTGGAATCGCGGCGATCGGTGGAACGCCAACTGACGTCAGACGCGTCGCGGTACCGCCGTCAACAGGGGCCATCCACAAATCCCCGTCATTCAGCCACGAGATCACCTTCCCGTCCGGCGACTGTCGTACGTCCGACGCACCACCCACTCCCTGCGCCACACTATTCTGTAATGAACCATCCAGTCCGATGCGGGTGATGGCTTCGCCCTTTCTGATGATCAGCGAAGTGCCGTGGGGGCTCCACATAAAGCTGCTGATGCCCTCCCCAGGCGCCGTAATCCGACGCGGGGTGAGCGAATCGCGGTGAACGAGCCAAATCTCACGAGCGGGACGCGCTTCCGCGTTCCAGAGGAAGGCAAGCCATCGGCTGTTCGGCGACCACGCAAGTGCCGTGGGCGATGTTCCCGCCAGACTCGGTGAAGCGACCAGTCGCTCAATCGTAAGTGGCGCCCGCACGGCCTGACTGTGCGCGGGTCCGGCGGCAACCACTCCGGCGGCCAGCACACCGCGCAAAGCCTGTTTAATGAAAAGGCAGCCTGCTGCCGACTTCCGACGAGTTGTGTGATAACAGAACATGATCAGCAGCTCGGAGACGAGGGAAAAATTATCGATTACGAAACTACGACACAAACGCACGGGACAAAGAAATGACGCGGTCAATGTCGGCCGTATCGTTCCAGATTCCCGTGGCAAAGCGCAGAACTCCGCGGCGGATCGAAAGTTTGACGCCGTGTTCGCCGAGGTGCTCATACAAGGCATTCATCCGCGGGTCGTCGGCTGTATAGTGACGTCCACCACCGCTCGCACCCACCGCGACGATGTGGGCCATATGCGGACCGGACTTCCCGCCGACAACCGGCAATCCGGCATCGGAAAGCCCGTCTGCGAGTCGTGCCGCAAGTCCGCGAACGTGTTCCTCAATTTGATCAGATCCAACGGACGCCAACAGTTCAATCGCCGCAGATGCCGCAGCCACGCCTACATAGTTGTAGTTGCCGAGATCGAAACGTTTCGCTCCGGGCTTGAACACAAACTCGCCCGGGCCGAGCGCCGTTTCATGAGCACCGGCTCCCAGATCAACGCCGTAGCGTGCCACATGGGCCGGGGTCAGCTCCTCGGCAACGGCGCGCCGAATCCAGAGAAAGCCGAGTCCGTAGAGAGCGACCATGCTCTTCTGGGTCGCAACGACCAGCGCATCAATCTGCAACGACCTCACGTCGCAGTGCAACGCACCGATACTCTGTGCGGCGTCGAGCAGAACGAGAGCACCATTGTGATGCGCCGCGGATGTGATGACCGGGAGGTCGGTGATAAATCCCGGTGAGAACGAGATGTGCGGACACGTCACGAGTTTCGTCCGCTCATCTATCGCCGCCGCCATGCGTTCAGCAGGAACACGACCGCCATCCGGTGGAACTTCACGCACCTGAATGCCGCGCAAACGCCGCAGGTTGTACCACAGATACACGTTGTTCGGGTGCTCAAGCTCCGGGCACACAACCACGTTGTCGCCGGCCCGCCAGGGCAGGCTGGATGCAAAAAGATTGAGACCCTCGGAGACGTTCTTCGTGATCGTGACTTCGTCTGACTCGGCGCCAATCAACGCTGCGAACTGAGACCGGGTGTGCTCGACCATAGCCAGCAGGTCGTCCTTGTTGCTGGTACCGTTGGTGCAGTCGTCGAGTACTCGATCAATCGCGCTGCGCACTGGTGTGGGCAGTAAACCCGTTACACCCGCATCCAGATAAATCCGGTGCAAGGCGCCCGGAAACAGATCTCTCACATTTTTCATGTTGCCACCCGTGCCACCCGTGCCGCGCGTTTCGCCTCGGAGTGCGCGACGATTGTCGTGCCGACCATATCTCCCATAACATTAACCGTGGTGATCCCCATGTCGATCAGCCGATAGATCCCGGCCACGATGCCGGCAACCTCCAGGGGAAGATTGAACGCTTTGACGAAGATAAATGCGATCACGAGGCCGCCTCCAGGAATTCCCCCTGATCCTTCTGAAAGCAGGAGGCCCACAAGCAGGATGGAAATCATCTGCCCAAGCGAAAAGTCGACCCCAACCGCTTGAGCAGTAAACAGCAGAATGCCCGTCAGCATGATGCTGGTGCCATCTTTGTTGATCTGTGCGCCAAGTGGTAATGTCAGCGAGTATACGGATCGCGGCAGGCCCATCCGTTCGGCTACCTCCAGCGATACCGAGAGCGAGGCGAGGCTCGATGTGGTCGCGATGGTGGTGGCCCACAGCTTTCCCGTCTCACGAAAGAACTGCCAGGGTGATGTGTTCGACAGCAGCTGCAGCAGAATCATATACACAACGACCATCGCGAGCTGCGCCGCGTAGATCCCGCCCAGGAACGTTGCCAGTGGTCCGAAGAGCTGGGTTCCGTATCGGCCGACCGTTACTGCAAAGAGGGCGCCGATTCCCAACGGTGCGGTGATGAGAACGATGTCGACCAGCTTGCGAAACAGCTCGGCAACGGTCGCATAGCCTGATCGCAGCGGATCTCTCGTTTTAGCTGGAAGAAATAGTGTGCTGATGCCGAGCAGGATGGCGAACACAACAATCTGCGCCACTTTGCCTTCGGCGAATGCAGCAAAGATGTTGATCGGTACCAGATCAATCAGCACGCTGCCGATCGACGGCACGTCGCCAACCGCCGCCGGTACGCTTGTGGTCAGTTCAACGCCCACGCCGGGCTTGAGCAGCGTCATGACGGCAACTCCAAGCGTGAGGGCGAGCGTTGTGGTCAGCATGTAGTACGACACGATCTTGCCGGCGAGTCGTCCAAAGGTCCGAAGATCGGTCAGTGCGGTCAGGCCGGCGAGGAGATTGAAGAAAACCAGGGGAATCGCCGCTACCATAAGCAGCCGAATGAAGATCTCCCCGATCGGCTCAATGACAGCAACTCGTTCGCCGTACAGTGCTCCCGCTGCTGCGCCAACAATCATTCCGAGGAGGATGCGTGTGCCCAGCCCCGGCTTGAACTGCACGGCCACTATTTTCTGCTCCGTCCGGCGGGATGGCCGACACTGTTGAAATAGGCCGTAGCTTTATTAAAGAGTGAACTGTACCAGGTCAGCGCTTCACCGGCAGTCAGTGGCAGCGCAACGTCAGGGAGCGCGGCGTTCCCTTCGAGGACCTCGCCGTTTGGGCGAATGCTGTGCCCAATCGACCACATGAATGACACAAGCGGTCGGCCCGTGCCGGGCATGGTGAGCACTTCACTCCACTCCCACGTGTTGGAATATCCGCCGGCAGACATGCCGATAACCTGTCCGAGTTTGTTGTCGGTGACGATCGATACGAACTGGTCGAGGTGAGACCCCCGACGAGGCGCACTGAACACGGCCAGCGGTCCGCGGAAGTGAACAGCGGCGGGTTGCAGAATGCCGTCGGATTCCTTCGAGGCATGGGCCAGCTTAAAGGGAACCGGTTTTGTGATTGAGTCACCGCGTGCTATAGCTTCGCGGAGGTCAGTTTCAAACCACTCCTGCTGCCAGCGGCCATTGTCCATTGCTTCAGAGGCGCCGGCATCAAGCACCTGGCCCTGCGCGAATTCACCGGCGCGCTCCGCCATCATGAGCGGTACAATGTCACTGATGCGGACGGTGCCAAAGGTGGTCTTGAATGGTTTGGGCTGGAGGCGTTGAACTGCGTACGCGCCCAGTGAACCTCCTCGGCTTCGCGTCGCGTCGACGATCATTGCATGGTTCAACCAGCCGCTGCGCTGACCAATGGCAACCAACGTGTCGACGTCCTGCACGAGCGTTTCCCGGAATCCGTGCCAGATCAGTATGAGTACCGGTCGACCGTCATCGGGCACGAGCAGGTCGTAGGTGCCAGTCTTGAGCTTCGACGTGAATCCGGGATAGGCTGGTTCTGACAGATTACGCCACACAATTGAATCGGCGGCGAGCCAGGGGAACGTGTACGTCGCCGAACCACTGTCGCTCTCAACGTCGATGCGGAAGTCGTCTGAATAAAACGCAGCTGGAATCTCCGCTGTGCGCACCGTCATGGTCTCCGCGACGCGCCACAGCGATCCCTCGCGGCTGGAGGCACGCAGATAGGGCCTGATCGCGTCTGCATACGATGCAACCGGTTTGCCGTTGATCGCCGTCACGCGATTTCCCGGCGTCGGACCGTCAACGCCCTCTGCCACATCCGCGATGAACCACGTTCTGCCCGGTTCCGCGAAGTCTGCCATGATTTTGATGGGAACCTGACGTGGCGGTAGTGTCGTTACGCCGCCTTCGCCATCGAGGCCGTCTGTGAACTCCGGTCTGATGCCGTCCGGTACGAGTGCAACTGCCAGATGCCGATCGCGACGGGCATTGCTCATCCGCAGGATCGCGTAGAACAGTTTCTCCTCGCTGTCCGCGGCGATGAGCGTGTCACGCCAGGCAGCCATATCGGCCAGTGGGCTGAATCCCTGTGACGTCTCTTTCGGTACGGAGAACGCTTCCCGGCGAGCTGTTCGGGCAAGGATCGTGTCTGCCAGCGTGGCGCGCTGCTCGGCGGTTCCAACCGTCGCGACTCCACTCCGTCCATCACAGCCTGACGATAGGAGGATAAGGCCGAGGATACCGGTGAGTACTTGAGGGCGTTGGTGCAGGCGCATGGACGCCGACGATAGCACCCTCGCCAACGCCCCGCTATGGTGACCGTCTGGTCTGCAGCGGGCGGCGACGATCGAAGGGTGCTAGCATTGCTGTGCGAGTGATATGTGCACGGGTCGGTGCTGACGCGAGGCTGCATCCCTCCGCCCGGCCTCTTAACAACGGTATTGCAAGGGAATGACGATACGCCGCACTTCGCGACAGCGCTATAGAGAGTTTGTCGACGACTATCGACAAAAGCGCCTCGATGCCATCGCTGATCGACACAATCAGCAGCCGGTCACTCCAGATGAGCAAACGGGGAAGGGGCTCTTCAGGGGCAAACGTAGTGCGTATATCCGGGACTACATGGCCTGGTTGCGCCCCCACCGGGCGACGCTGGCACTTGTCTTTACGCTGGCGTTGATCGTGGCGGGCCTGCAGATGGTCGAACCGTTGTTCATGCGCTACATCGTCGATCAGGTGCTGTTGAACCAACAGCTCGACGCCACATCCCGCATGGCTCGGCTTAATGTTGTTGGGGGCGCGTTTCTGGTAGTGATCATCGTTACGAACCTCCTGAAGATTCTCAAGGATTATCGCCAGCGCCTGCTGAATGCCAATCTGATGCTTGGAATGCGGCGATCCTTGTACGACAAAATGTTGAGCCTGCCCTTGCCGCGCCTCTGGGGAATGAAGGCGGGCGGGATTCTTTCCAGATTGACCGGTGATGTCGATACAACGACCGGTCTGCTGCAGATGGCGATTATCTCGCCATCACTCTCGATCATCCGCCTGATCATCGCGATCAGCATTCTTTCGGTTTTGAACTGGCGGCTCGCGCTGATGGCCATGGCGGTGATTCCCGCGGCGATGTTCATCAGTTTTGCATCAGCAAAACGCATCCGTCCCATCTATCGCGTGGTCCGGAGAGACGTCGAACACATCGACGGGCGTGTTGGTGAAGTGTTCAGTGGTGTGCGTGTGGTACGCGCGTTCGCACGTGAGGCGCGCGAGCGACTCGATTACATGCGCGGGCGGCATACGGTTCTGCGGAAAGAGCTGTTTGCGCATCGAAGGGAACTGCTGCTATGGACGTCATGGGGACTGGTGACGGCCGCGATCAATGTGGTGATCATCTGGTTCGGTGGGTACCTGAACGTCGTTGGCCGTGCCTCCATCGGCGACATCATGGCCTTCCAATGGTACACGTTCCTGCTGATGGATCCGGTCTGGAACATCGTCAATTCGTTTTCGGAACTGCAGCGTTCACTGGCAGCGATGGACCGCGTGTTCGATGTGCTCAAGGCAGAATCTGATAAGCCGGATCGTCCTGATGCCGTCGACGCACCGCCAGTCGTCCACGAACTCCGTTTTTGATCATGTGGAATTTGCCTATGAAGACGATCGGCCCGTGATCCACGACCTCACGGTCGCGGTCCCCGGGGGAACGGTGGTAGCGCTCGTCGGTCGCAGTGGCGCCGGCAAGACCACGGTCACCGATCTGGTCGCACGATTCCATGATCCCACCAAAGGTGCAATTCTGCTTAACGGAATCGACCTTCGGCAGATCAAGCTGCGCTCATACCGTGAACTTCTCGCCGTGGTGCAACAGGACGTGTTTCTCTTTGATGGGTCGGTGCGCGACAATATCGCGTACGGGCGCCACCAGGCGACGGACGCCGAAGTTGAAGATGCGGCGCGGCGAGCCAATGCTCATGAGTTTATTGCCCCGCTCCCCCATGGGTATGACTCGTTCATCGGAGAGCGAGGCGTAAAGTTGTCAGGCGGCCAGCAACAACGGCTGGCTATCGCGCGGGCCATTCTGGCCGATCCACAGATCCTCATCCTCGACGAAGCCACCAGCAACCTCGATACCGAAAGCGAGCAGCTTATTCAACAATCCATGACCACATTGCTTGCCGGACGCACGACCTTCGTCATCGCACATCGTCTCTCCACCATTCGCAGGGCGGACCTCATTCTCCTCATGGAGGACGGGCGCATTGTCGAACGGGGAACCCATAACGAACTCATGGCGCGAGAAGGACTCTATCGCGCCATGGTTATTCGTCAGATGAATGCACAGCAGGAAGCCGATGGTCTCTTCGGCGACAGCTGATTACGGGCGCGTCCGCGGCGGTGCAGGGAGCGTACCCTTGTTGGCAATCGCTTTCTTGATCGCGTCGGTTGTCACCTGCGCACGGAACGCCACCACTTCCTTCGCCCATGCCGTGGCTTTGGCACGGTCAGCGAGTGACACACCGTTGATTGATGCTTTCCCCGCTTTGACACGTGCGTCGTAACGAACCGAATTCGGATCGTCGATAAACATGTTCAGTGTGATCACCGGATCGTCGTGCAGGCCATCCGTAGCGCCGTCCTTCAAACCCTTCTCTTCCATGTGCTTCGCCACGCTGGCGTAGTCGTAGTACTCCTGAACATGTGCAACCACCGGGCTTCCGTTCCAGTGCTTTGTAACGGAGTCCGCGACAAAACGCTGTCCGGCCTGATTGCCACCGCTGTCACCGATCAGGATGATGTTCTGAAATCCATGCATTTTGAGACTATGCACAACATCCGTGAGCGTTGCACGGAAGGTTTCTTCGCGCACGCTGATCGTTCCAGGACTCGTCATGTGTCCGGATGCCGGCTCAATGGCCCCTTCAGGTACCAGCTTGATAATCGGAGCACACAGTGCGTTCCCGAGCTTTCTCGCAATGGCTTCGCAATTCGCGTGCAATACGTAATTGTGTTTACCTGTAACGAGCCACGGTCCGTTCGGTTCTACGCCGCCCGTTGGAATGATCACAGTCGTTTTGCCGGCCTTTAATGCATCCCGAACGTCCATCCACGTCATTTCTTCTATCCACACGGTCGTCGCCGCCGGTAACGGATTCGGCGCGTCGGCGCAGTTATACGGATTGTTGGCGCAATTTCCTCCGCCCATGTTGCGACCGGCTGCAGTTGCCTGTGCGGAAAGTGGAGCGATTGCTGCCAAAGACGCCGCGCCGAGCGCGACAGCCAGGTACTTGTTCATGTGTTTCTCCCGGGGGTCCGTAAACGAGGTGCGCTGAACGTGAATGGAGCGGAGGGTGATCGCAAGGTGCCGTTACCGCGACAGGGCATGACCTGAGATCCATACGGACGCGATCCGTCGGACGTTCGAGATGTTTTGAAGGGGGTCAGCGTCGAGCACCACAAAGTCGGCCCACTTGCCCGCAGTCAGGGTGCCGAGGTCCGCGTCGAGCTTCATGCAACGCGCTGCGTCAGCCGTGGCCGCTCGAAGAATCTGCGCCGGGGTCAAGCCCGCATCTGCCATATGCTCGAGCTCCATCAGCTCGAAATATCCCTGGAATCTTCCCGCCGGACCGGTGTCCGTCCCCATTGCGATCGTTACACCGGCGTCTGAGAGCACTTTGAGGTTCTGCTTGGCTACAACCAGTGCCTGTTTGTAGCGCTGAGCCGATGTGCTGCTGCGAATGGACGCCTGCCGCTTTGGGTCACGATTGGCCGCGATCTGGGCCGCGTCCGCGTATGCCAGAAACAGCGAATCCTCAAAAAACGCCGGCGTCGATTCATACACAAACGTCGACACCTCCCGCATCAGCGTAGGACTCACACAGATGTTCCCGTCCTTCAGCAGCTTAATGGTTTCCGGGTCCACTGCAGCGTCACGCACACTGTGGGCAATAAAATCAGCGCCGTGTGCGAGGAGGTCCTTTGCATCGGCCAGATAAAACACATGCACTGCGACGCGCATTCCACGCCGATGTGCCTCGGCGATGACCTCGCGATAGACCTCAGGAGCCATTTTGGTCGCCGTACCAAGATTGTCGTCGACGCGAATTTTCACGATGTCTGCTTTTTGCTCAGCTACAGCCGCAACCTGCGCGCGCGCCTCTTCGGGCGTTGTTGGTGTAAGCACGGGGCCCGCGACGAACACGCGCGCTCGCGCGAGCCGGGCCGTGTTCTGGGAGTCTCGTGCTGCAAATACGTCAGGTGGTTCACCTCCGAGGCTCACCACGGTTGTGACGCCGTGAACAGCGTAGGTGCGCAGGTCCCGCGCGCTGTCAGACACGTGCCCGTGCGCGTTGATTAATCCGGGGATGACAAACTTGCCCGCTAGCGTCACTTCCTCTGCGCCCGCCGGTCTGGGAATATCGGCGGATGGACCGGCTGCGACGACGCGACCGTCCCGGACCACCATCGCGGCGTTCACCACCGGTGCGCTTGATGTGCCGTCAATCAGCGTGAACCCGGTGAGGTACGTTCCGCCCTCGGCCGGTGCAGGTGCCGATTCCTGACACGCTACCAGCGAAAGTATGGTGAAAGCAGCGGTTACCGTTCGTTTCATGGGTCAGGGAGCAGAGGGGGGCGGGAGCGCCGGACAAGGAGAACTGCAGGCAGAGCGGGGGACGGCGCGGCTTTCCGCATGCTTGGTTTGTGGCCGATTAGACCGGCGGTAGGCATGAGCGGCAGGATGGGCAGGGTCGACAGCGTTTGTGTCCGACAGAGCTACCACACGTGGGCACTCTTTGCCAGATCGAAGGTCCGCTGTTCACATTGTCGCGGAACGTCGGTATGTTCGCCGTAGCGAGGTCCCCCTCTGCCTCCCCTCCTCCCCCTCCCTCATCAGAGGAAATAATGAGCCAGGTTCGGGAAGCCGCTGTCGTTGGAGTTTCTACCGACGTGTTTGGCCGGGTGCTCTGCAGCGCCCGCAATCACCACATCGTCATCGACGGCCCAGTGCCAAACGGCTGCCCCGGTGAGGCGATCACGCCTCCGGAGGCCTTCCTCATGTCCGTGGCTGCCTGTGGCGTTGAGTTATGCCAGGTCATTGCTCGGGAAGACGCCATCCCGCTGACTGCTGTGCGCTGTGAGATCTACGGCAAGGTGGATCGCGGACATCCGGTGCGGCCGGACTTCACATTGTTTAACGAAGTACGCGTCGCATTCACCATGTCGGGGGCCACGAGCGAACAGGCCGGAGCCATCGCCGAGAAGTTCAAGAAGCGTTGACCGCTCTATGGCACGGTCGCGGTCGCGACCCCGCTTGTAACTGTTTCTGTCCGGGTGGGAGCGTAACCGTCCCGGACCACCCGTAGGAGGTGGGTGCCTCCACCAGTCCCCGTCCCGCCGCCCCGAATCTCGCCCCCTCCCCCCGCTCGATCGGCACCCACCATCCTCCACCCCGCATCACCCCGCCTCGTATCCATAAGTACGCCCCCCGCCTCCCCCACGGCACGGGTCCGCATTGTCACGGACGCCGTAAAAGCAGGGTAGGGACCGCACTGAAGGCTGTACACTAGGGGAACCCCTAGTCCTGACCCTGCCCCACCAGAGGGACGCGTTCGCGCGACCAACGGATCGTTGATTTGGTCGAGGTTCCGGGCACAAAAAAAACACGCGCCATTCGGCGCGTGTTTTTCGATAGAGGACCTACTTACTCCAGGGCGGCACCACGTTGTTGCTGCGGGCATACGCAATCGCCTGCCCGAGGTGTTCGTGCAGGTGCGTGACAGTGAGCACCATCGCGCGCATCCGCGACCAATCCTGCCCGAAGAACTTGATCGTTTCTCCGGAATTGGCGTCGGTGGTCAGGGACATCGCCTGATGGAGATGTGTGTACGACGCTTCGAGGTCAGCGACAATCTGTGCCTTGCTCAGTTTCCGCTTCTCGTATGTGGCGGCCGTGGCAAAGTCGCTCGTGATACCAGACGCTGCGGGAGCCGGCTTACCCATGGCGATGGGAATGAGATAGTTGTCAGACGCCACGTGCAGAAACACTTCGCCAACCGTTCGCGCCTCCGGGCTTGGGCGCCAATTGTAGGTCGCCTCGGGCATGGCCTTGGCCAGATCCACCATCTTCTTTTGTGCTTCGTTCACGTCGCGGTGCATTTCGCCCATAAAACTCTGACCGGCGAGTGGCGCGGCGGCCGCAAGCGAAAGAGCGATGGCAATAAACTGTGATTTCATTGGGAGCACCTCGCGGGTAGGGGAAACAGGAACACGGCTCAGCGCGGGAAATCTAATGCGACAAGGCATCGACGTGTTGCACCCGCCAGATGGCGCCGCCCCCCACAGGCTCCTTTCGCAAACAGGCGCTTCGGCACTGGGCGACGTTCGAGTAATGCACCATTAGGCAGGTCCGCCACACCCGGCTGTGTGAGGGAACACCATCGCCATCCGCTCTACGTCCCCGGCAGTCCAACCAGTCGTTGATACACCTCGGCCGTGCGCCGCGCGGTGACCGCCACAGAGTATTGGAGTGAACGCTCCCGGGCCGCCCTGGACATGCGCACCGCGGTCGATTCGTCGCCGAGTAAGGTCGCGAGATGTGCCGCGATTTGTGCGTGGTCATGCACGTCGGCCAGCAGGCCGCATACGTCATGCGGCACGGTTTCCGGAATGCCGCCGACTGCGGTCGCGACGATCGGTTTGCCAAGCGACAGCGCATCAAGGAGAACTGAGCCGAGTCCTTCCTGCTGTGACGTCAGGGTACAGACGTCCGCGGCGGCGAGTAACTCATCCGGATCGGTACAGTGGCCTGGCGCGGCAACGTGTCCGCTCGCGTCGAGCGCGGAGATTTCTGCACGCACGGCACCGTGCAGCGGACCACCACCCACCAGCAGGCCGAACACGCGTGGATTCACGCGCCGAACAATGTCGATCGCCCGTACAAATGTCAGCGGGTCCTTCGCCGGAACAAGCTGGCCGACCTGTACGATAAGCTGTGCGTCGTGCGGAACGCCCAGCTGCGCGAGGCGGGTGCTTGATGCGGGGAGAATGCGGCGTGACAAGTCGATGCCGCTGGGGATGATGTCAATCAATGCGGAATCGATACCGCTTCGTGTCAGCGATTGCGCGACCGCTCCGGAGATGGCGATAAACCGATCCGCGGCGGCGTACTTCCATCGCGTGGCCGGATTGCTGCGCAGCTGAATATCCACCCGCCGCGAAATCACCATGTGCGCCGTGGTGCCACGTTTGGCGAGTGCCGCCTGTGCGACCGTGTATCCCGTGTGTGCGTGAATAATGTCTACGCTATCCTGTCGCATACGCCGACGCAGTGCGGCAGCGGTGAACGGATCGAACTGGAAGCGAGGTTCGCAGGGGACAATCTCGATGCCGCGGGCAGCCGCACGCTGCGCGAGCACGCCGTCCGGGCGCGCGGCAAGCAATGAGCGGTGCCCCAATGCGTGCAGCTCTTTGCAGAGCCAGAATACCTGTCGTTGCCCACCCCGCCAGCCGCGCTCAGTGTCGATATGAAGGATCGTTAGGCCGGTTGCCAATGCTGATACGGGCGAGTGGTGCGTGACGGTGCGCAGTCGCAGGCACGTCGCGTACTATCGCGCGTGCAGCTTACCAATCTGTGGCTTGTGGCTTCACAAATCCAGCGAGTCCAGTGACGGCGACTCGCGTCGGGACCAACTGATGCCGGACGAGGTAGCAATTTGCAGTGCGCGATGGCTTGCCTGGCACATGCGTGTCGAACAGGACAGACCACAGGGCTAGGGTTGCACCGGCCAAAGCGCTCGCCTTGCTCCAGCGCTCCGCGGAATGGTTAACGGAGGTTGAGACCTGCAAACGATCGTCTCCGGAAGACATTATCCCTGTGTGATCATCGTCCAGAGGATTGTCTTGCGCGCGCTTCGCGCCGTCGGCAGCAGAGCTCTGCTGATGTTGTACGTCGGCTCGGTCGCGGTCCCCGTGGCGGGTTCAGTGACCGTCGCGGGTGCGCAGGTAGCGTCGGATCAGCGATGTGCTTTCGGTCTGGAACCCTTCGCCTCACCGTTCTGCGCCGAACTCGTCGCCTCCCCGGATCTCGAGGGCGTGCGAGGGATGCTTGAACTTCGCTGGGTACGCACGCCCTTCGGCGTGGCTGCTGCGCCGGACGGCCATATTCGCAACGCGCTCACGACACATTTCGAAGGGCTTCCGTCGCCATCTTCACTTGGTCCCTATCGCGCTTTTGTCGCCTGGGGCTACGACATCACGATGGGGCGTGAAACGAAGCTCGGTAGTGTTGGCAATGGGAGCCGCAGCCTGGGTGAGCTCCCGTATGAACACTTCCGCGTTATTGTCTCTGCTGAGTCAAACGTTAACGTACCGGTGCGCATTGGCCGAATCGTTGCACGCGCAACGAGTCCCAGCGCCCTGATGCTCGCGCATAGGGATGCGATGGCTCCGATGATGTTGAGCAGCGCGGAGGCCGACCACGCACACCACGGCGGCTGGCCAACACTGCCCGTTGACCCTCGGCTGGCGCCTTCGATGATGGCGGGAATGGCTCCCGGCACTGCCCCGTGGCTCCCGGACGCGCGCGGAGACGCTGCGCCGGTGGCGAGGCCGCGCGAGGTGCTGTCGTTGACGGATGGTGACACCATCCGACTGGTCGCCGGTACGGTCACGCGCACCATCGGTGGGCGTACGTTCACCATGTTCGGCTACAACGGACAGTACCCCGGCCCCCTGTTGCAGGTGAATCAAGCCGCGCAGATCACCGTGCAGTTTGTGAATCGTCTCCCTGCGCCATCGACTGTGCACTGGCATGGGTTGCGCCTCGACAATCGTTTTGATGGCGTTCCTGATCTCACACAGCCTCCCGTTGCCCCCGGTGATTCGTTCACCTATGTGCTGCGTTTCCCCGACGCGGGCGCCTACTGGTATCATCCTCATGTACGTGAGGACATTCAGCAGGAACTGGGTCTCTATGGCAATATCCTCGTCGCCAAACGCCGCGCCGATGCGCGTGTCAGAGTCCATCGCGAGGAGGTGCTGGCGCTGGACGACATGTTGCTCGATGAAAACGGGCCGGTTCCCTTCGGCACAGACACGGCGACGCACGCCTTGATGGGCCGCTTTGGAAACGTGTTGCTGGTCAATGGTGAGCCGAGTCACCGCATGTCTGCACGACTCGGAGAGGTGGTTCGGTTCTACCTCACCAATGTGTCAAATACCCGACTGTTTAATGTGAGGATACCCGGAGTCAGGTTCAAGCTGATCGGGAGCGACCTCAGCGACTACGAACGCGAACAGTGGGTGGAGTCCGTGGTCATTGCGCCCGCTGAACGGTACATTGTGGAAGCCCGATTTCCGCGATCAGGGCGTTTTGTTATGCTGAACAGCGTGCGCTGGCTGGACCACATGCGTGGCACCACAAGCGCGGTCAACGACACCCTCAGTGTGATAACCGTCAGTGCCCGGGCTGCCGTGCCAGATCTCGCGTCCAGTCATGCCCGCCTGCTTGCCCACCCGGATGTTACCGTAGAGGTCGCCCGATATCTCCCGGCCGTGCCGGAAGCCCCACAACACACCCTGACGCTCGGGCTCAAATTGAACGGGGTATCCCCCAACATGATCGCGATGTTGTCGGGGATGGCGGTGCCGGTCGACTGGAACGATGGCATGCCCGCGATGAACTTTCCGCTCACGGCGCGTGAAGTGCAGTGGACCTTGCGCGACGAGAACAACCGCGAGAACATGGGGATCAATTGGCAATTCACCGTGGGCGACGTGGTGCGCATTCGCCTTGTGAACGATCCCACGTCGGTTCACGCGATGGCTCACCCGATTCACTTTCATGGACAACGTTTTATTGTCCTGCAGCGCAATGGTGTGGCGATCGACAATCACGTCTGGAAGGATACCGCCGTATTGCCCGCAGGCGAGGACATGGACATTCTCCTTGAACTCACGAATCCCGGCGATTGGATGATACACTGCCACATAGCTGAACATCTGGGCACCGGAATGATGGCACATTTTACCGTAAATCCACGTTGACCTCCACCTGGGAGCTCCCGATGCAGACCGTGCGTGTCCCGAACGTATTGTGCACGACCGCCATTGTTGTTGCCCTTGCTTCCGGTAGCGCAGCCAATGCGCAGGAACGAGGCTTGTCGCAATATGTCAAAAACTTCACCTCGGTGGATGCGCGGCTTATTGCCATCACGAACGCACGGCTCATCGATGGAACCGGAGCCGCTGCGCGCGAAGGCCAGACCATCGTGATCGACGGCGAACGCATCTCGGCGGTTGGACCCACGGCGTCAACGCCGGTGCCGGCGGGCGCCACTGTGGTCGACGCATCAGGGCACACGGTCATTCCCGGCCTCGTGGGGCTGCACGACCACATGTACTACAGTTCGGCCGCTGGTGGTTCAATGAAAATGATGCTTCAGAGCTACCCCAGGCTCTTTCTCGGCGCGGGCGTCACAACAATACGAACCGCCGGGAGCACAGACTCGTATCAGGAACTGAATACCCGCGCCGCGATTGAACGGGGAGCCATCCCCGGGCCCGACATGTTCGTTACCGGACCATACCTGCAGGGCCCCGGCGCTGGTCCCGGCGCCATGCACCCTGTGAAGGATCCGGAAGACGCACGCCGAATGGTCCGCTACTGGGCCGAAGAGGGGGTCACGTGGTTCAAGGCGTACACGCAGATTTCGCGCGCCGCGTTAGGCGCCGCGATCGACGAAGCACACAAACACGGAGTGAAAGTTACCGCTCACCTGTGTTCTGTTGGTTATCGCGAGGCCGTCGCACTCGGCATCGATAATCTCGAGCACGGCCTGTTCGCGAACACGGAGTTCTACGCGGACAAGCAACCGGACGTGTGTCCCACTGCTGGTGATTCAGCGATCTTCTCAGCCGCGAATACCGATAATCCGGATGTGCAACGCACCATTCGCGACATGATTACGAAGAAGGTGTCGCTGACCTCCACGCTGGCTGTGTATGAGACCTCAACGCCGTCACGTGTCCAGGCCGATCAGCGCGTGCTGGATGCCCTCATGCCTGAGGCGTCCGCCGCGGTCAAAGCATGGTACGATCGTGGTCCCACCGCAAAAGACGACGCAGCTAAGCAAGTGCTCAGGAAGACCATGGCCTTTGAGCGCGCGTTCTTCAAGGCCGGCGGCCTGCTCGGCGCAGGCTCCGATCCCTGCTGCCTGCACGTCATCGCCGGGTATGGCGATCAGCGAAACTACGAACTCCTGATCGAAGGTGGCTTCACGCCTGGTGAGGCCGTTCAGGTCATGACGTTGAACGGCGCTCGAATTCTCGGTGCCGACTCACGGCTCGGCAGTATCGCCGTCGGAAAGCAGGCCGATCTGGTGCTGCTGCGCGGCGATCTCATTGCCGATCCTCGGGTCATTCGCGAAACGCAAACGGTCTTCCGAAAAGGTGTCGGTTACGACAGCGCCAAACTGATCTCATCCGTCAAAGGACAGATCGGGATCAAATAGCGCATGGAGCTTCGTTCCATGCTGTCGCTCCGGTGTACAAGCGGCAGCGAGTCGCCGTATCATTCAGCTCCGTCCCGTCATGCATCGTTCTTTCTCATCGCCAATGCCGTGTCCAGAATTGCTTCGACGCTGAGTGCCGCAGTTCTCATTGTCGTGGCGACAGCTGCCTGTGCACCACCCGCCGCTCTCGCCCGCAGCTCGTCGCAGACCGGCGTCGC
>JBGTBX010000006.1:0-18966 GCA_041749115.1 Gemmatimonadaceae bacterium | reverse complement strand
CCCGATTCCGCATGCCCGCGCCGCGGCGGCGCCGCTTGTATCCAGCAGCGCATAACCTGGGGCAGCGCCCCGGTAATACGCCCGGGCTCGCTCTATTTGAGAAGCCAGAAAAGGACGCCAGCCCGGATGCGTGAGGGCGCTCGCGTCCAGAATTGCTTCCGGCGACAGGCCGTGGGCTTTGAGCTCGTCCGCCGGAAGGTAGACTCGGCCGCGTCGCGCGTCTTCGCCGACGTCGCGCAGGATGTTTGTCAGCTGCATCGCGACCCCAAGTGTGCGCGCGTGCTCAATCGCTCGTGGCAGCCGCTCGGGCTCGCGCACACCGAAGACATAGGTGCACATCTCGCCGACCGAGCTGGCCACCCCCTGACAATAGGCCTCGAGGTCGGTCCACGTGGCGAACCGGCCGACTGACAGGTCGGAGGCGACTCCGCGCAGCAACTCGTCGAAGACTCGAACCGGGATCGCGAAACGATTCACAGCCCAGGCCAACTCCCTGAAGGCGGGGGTGACGCCATGCCCGGCGTCGGCCATCGCAAGCGCCTCGCCGTGTGCAGCCAGCAGCGACCGCGCCTGGTCGCGCGAAACGCAGAGCGAGTCTACGACATCATCGGCGGTTCGGCAAAAGCTGTAGAGCGCGTAGCAGGCTCGACGTTTGTCTGTCGGCAGTAGCGAGCTCGCGAGAAAAAAAGTTCTCGCGTGCGTGCGCGTTACTCCGCGACAGAGGCGGGCATCTACTAACTGACTAGTTGATCCGGTGTCGCTCATATATATGAGAGCAAAGTTACGCAGGCGCGCGGGAATCCTGAAACGCCCCAACGTTTGAGTGCGGCGTCGCAGCGGCGAGTGAGCGTCCGTGAGGCGGGCGGGCCGACGTCACCCTGACCGATGACGTGTCCACGCAGGGGGACGACGTGTCGTCCCAAAGTGTTGACACTTGTGGATTTGAGGAGCATACTGGCGACGACGAATGAAGTTGGAACAAGGGCGTGACGGGTGCTCAGGGGTCGGCGAACGATCCTCGGCAGCGCCTGCACACGCCCCTTGCTGGTTGTAAAGGCTCAAGAAGTACGCAGTGTTCCGCGCCTCGGGTTGGACATACTTGGGGATTTGCCGGTCCCGGCCGTGGAAATTCACCCACTCACGTGGAGGTACCCATCATGGTGAGTAATGTCCGTAGGAGCATAAGCTGGGCGGCTGCAGTTGCAGCGTTCTTGCCCAGCGCGTTGTTGGCACAAGCCACAGGTCTAATCGAAGGCAAAGTGATCGATGGACAGACCCAACGCGCAGTCGAAGCGGCGCAGGTGTTCATCGAAGGAACAACGCTCGGCGGATTAACCAACGCGCAGGGCACGTATCGCATTACGGGCGCCCCGGCGCGCTCCGTCAGCGTTCGTGTACGTGCACTCGGCTACACCCCCGTTGTGAAAACGGTGGTGGTACAGGCCGGACAGACCGCGACACTGGATTTCGAAGTGCGTGGGTCAGTCATTCAGCTTGACCAGGTGGTCGTGACCGGCAGCGGTCAGCGCACCGAAGTCAAAAAGCTCGGCAACACGGTTGCTGTGCTGCAGGTGCCGCAGAACGCACCGATCAACGACGTCTCGAACCTGTTGACCGCACGTGAGCCCGGTCTGTCCACGGTGCTCGGTTCCGGTCTCTCAGGCGAAGGCGCACGTATCCGCATTCGCGGTAACGCCTCGCTCACGCAGTCAAACGAGCCAATCGTGTTCGTTGACGGCGTGCGTATCAACAATGGTGGCGGATTCGGCATCGGCACTGGTGGCGGTGGTTCACCGTCGCGTCTCGATGACATCGACCCAGGCACCATCGATCGCATCGAAGTTCTCAAGGGAGCCGCGGCCGCCACGTTGTACGGCACCGAAGCCTCGAACGGCGTCATTCAGATCTTCACCAAGACCGGTGCATCGGGCGCAGCCCGCTGGACGGTCTCCGGTGAGCAGGCGTTCACGGACTTCTACGATGGCGTAAAGCCGAACTCGTTCTACGCCTCCACGCCTCAGCAGGCGGCAGACTTGGCCACGTTCTGGAAAATGCCTGGCCTGCAGCCGTTTGAAGTCCGAGAAGTCAACATCTTCAAAGATTACTTCACCGAGACAGGCCGCGCGAACTCCGCCTCGGTTTCTGTTCAGGGCGGTACGTCAGGCTACACGTACTTCGCCTCGGGACGTCTGTTTGATGAAGATGGACCGTTTGGTGGATCGGAGATCTACCCGACCACGCCGGGCGCCGAGTATGCGAAGGATCTCGTCCGTCGAATTCAAACCAGCGCAAGCCTGCAGCTTCTTCCGCTGAGCAGTCTGCGTATCGGTCTGCGCAATAATTACTACGACATCGCGCAGCAGACGCCCGAGAACAACAACAACATTTACGGCGTCGCATCGCTCGCCTACATGGCGCGCCCTGAGCTCGCCAACTGTAATCTTTCGACGTACGTCTCGCCGGGCATTTGTTCAGGCCCGGGGAACCCGTTTGGTAATCAGGCGTTCATGACGGCCCGCGAAGCACTCGGTCAGATTAACGAAACCGCTTCACAGCGTTATCTTGGCGTGCTTGACGCCGAGTACAGGCTATGGGAAGGTGCAAACATCACCACCACCGTCGGCCTCGACCAGACCGCGCAGTCGTCAACCGGCTTCTCGCGTTTCGGTTACAACATCGATTTGTTCACGTCGCAAGCTGTGGACGGCGTTCGCGCAACGTTCAACAGTGATCGACGCGTCTTCTCGCTCGACTCGAAGATCGCCATCAACAAGGACGTCGGTGTCTTCCAAAACTCGATCGTCGGTGGTTTGCAGGTGTTCAACGACAATCAGGTTTCCCGCACCGGTGGCTCGCAGAACTTCCCCGGCCCAGGCATCGAAGCAGTTGGTGCTGGTGCCGCGAACATCACCACGGGCGAAGCGTTCCGCACCACGATCAACGGCGGATACTTCGGCCAGCTGCAGTCGAGCTTCAAGAACGTTGTCCACGCAACCGTTGGTGGTCGCTATGACTTCAGCTCGGCGTTCGGTGCCAACGCCCCAGGCGTTTTCTATCCGAAAGCCTCGATCTCCATTGTTCCGTCTGACTTCAACGGCTGGAACAGCCCGTTTGGTTTAAGCACATTCCGCATTCGTGCGGCGGTCGGTCAGTCGGGCCGTCAGCCGGGCGCATTCGATCGCTTCACAACGTTCGGCGCGCTCGTGACGAATGTTGGTTCAGGCCTGCAGCCCAGCCAGTTGGGTAACCAGGACCTCGTTCCGGAAGTGTCCACGGAAATCGAAGGTGGATTCGAAGCCGGTTTGTTCAGCAATCGGCTGGCACTTGAGTTCACGTATTGGGATCGCGTCGTAAACGACGGCCTCGTTGCCAACCAGTACGCCACGTCAGGCGGCTTCCGTCAGACGCAGCTTGCCAACATCGGAACCATCGATGCGAATGGTATGGAAATGAACGTACGTGCCCAGGTATTGAGCACGGCGAAGTCACAGCTCGAAGTCTTCGCGAACGCAGCGTACCTGAAGCAGACGTTGACCTCTCTTGGTGGCGCTCCGCCGCTCAAGATCGGTTATCAGCGGTATCGCGGTTTCCTGAAGGCCGGTGACCCACTGGGCTCACTGTACGCGCCGCGTCTCGCGGTGGCCTGCCCGTCGGGTGGTCCGAAGACGAACAGCGCTGGCAAGCCGATTACCTGCATCACGGCCGACCAGTTCCCGATCGACTTCAACGGACGTGGCACTGCGGCAACCCGCGCCGAGCTGCTCGCTTACTTTTCGCAGCCGCGCGATCTGCAGGCTTCGTCGGTGCAGAGCACGCTCAAGCCCTTGCTGGCGGATTACGACGGCAACGGCAACGTGCTTGAGCAGCGCATCGGTGACAACATCCCGGATTGGACTGGCGCCTTCGGTGCGACCTACTCGTTAGGATCGAGCTGGAGATTCCAGACGTTGTTCGAGTACAAGACCGGATTCATGGTCCAGAACTTGACCGACGGATTCCGGGGCTCACAGCACTCGTCCATCGGATCCAACCTCATTGAGTTCGACCGCCTTGAGTCGACGATCAAGAATCCGGCGTCCACACCTGAGCAGCGGTTGGAAGCAGCTAATCAGTATGTCACGAAGAACCGTCGACTCCTCGAGCCGGGCCTTTCACAGGCTGAAGAAGGTGACTTCGTTCGTCTCCGCGAACTTGCGGCGACCTACACGCTGCCTGGTTCGTGGGCCTCGAAGCTCAAGGCGCGTAATGGCAGCCTGACGCTTTCGGGACGGAACATCTTCCTGCGCACCAAGTACACCGGCACCGATCCGGAAACGAATGAGAACGGCCGCTCCGGTACTGCGTCCATCGACGACAACTTCCTCGTGAACACGGATGGCTTCGGCCTGCCGTTGCAGCGCCGGGTTTCGTTGATCATCAATCTCACCTACTAATGAGGAGCGACGACCTCATCATGCAAATGAATCGCTTATCTGCGGCATTGATGCCGCGCGCGGTTCGCACGACTACGGTGGCTTTAGCCACCGCAGTCCTCGCGGGCTGCGGTCTCTTTGAGACTGACATCAACAACCCGAACGCCGTGGTCGAAAGTGCCCTCGGCGATCCGGCCGGTGCAGCGCCGCTGGTCAATGGCTTGTACGGCATTGTTCAACGCGCCACCAACCAGATCACCGGCACAGTCGGTGCCGTTTCGGATGAACTCACGTGGGCAGGTTCACGTGAGTACTGGAAACTGCTCGACGATGGCGACATCGCCGACCCGGTCAACGAGTATACCAATGGTCAGTTCCCGTACATGGGTGAAGCCCGTTGGACTGCCGACTATGTCGTCGGTGTACTCGAGGGTCTCGACAAGCAATCGCCGGGCCTCAAGTCTCGTCTCGATCTCGCAAAGGCATATCTCTACGCGGGTCAGGCGTACCTGATTATTGCTGAGAACTACGAAGATTTCGTGATCTCGTCGGATCGCACGAAGAATGGCCCGCCAATTGGCGACGCTGCCTTCGCTGTGACCTACGACTCTTCGCTGGCGTACTTCAACAAGGCCCTCACGCTGGCCACGACATTGAACAACGCGGATGTCAAGAACAACGCCCTCGGTCTCAAAGCCCGGGCACTGTTCAGCAAGTCGCTGCTCACGCGGTTTCGACCGGCGCGCAATCAGGCGACGATCGCAAGTCCGTATCTTGTGAACGACGCCGCTGTCACAGCTGCGGCGCAGGCTGCCCTCGCTTCGATGCCGACCAACTATAAGTACCAGATGGTCGCTATCGCACAGAACAACGGCGGGTACTTTAACACGGGCTTTGAGATTAACCAGCGCCTTGAATTGCGGATCGGTGACGAATACGCAAATCTCAATGCCGCCAAGACACGACCGCTTGATGGTGTGGCGGGCGTAAAGCTGCTTGATCCTGTGGATGGCACACCGGATAAGGCCACGCTCAAGGCAATCGACGACTGCTGCCGCCAGACAACCGGGCAGTTCCTGTCGCCGATTATCACGTCCAAGGTCGAGATGAACCTTATTCTCGCCGAGGCGGCCATGGTCGCAAACAACACGACCGATTTCACCACCAACATCAATGCGGCGCGTGCTACCTTCGGGCTTGCACCCTGGGCCGGCACACCGTCGCAGTTGGCAATCCTGAAGCATTCACGTCGCACGATGCTCTTCATGCAGGGACGCAGGTTGGCAGATCACTACCGGTTCGGTGAGAAGGCGGATAAATGGCTGACCACACAGACCGCGTATCGTAAAGCCTGCTTCTTCCCGCTGTCGTATGACGAAAGATTGCAGAACCCGTTGACTCCGCAGCCGCCAGTGGTCAAGGCAGCGAATTGCACCTGATTACGCTGAGTGGATGTGCGGATGAGTAGCAGCAGAACGAAAGACGGCGTGCCGCGCAGTAAGCGCGCGGCACGCCGTCGTGCTGTGGCCGCCATGACGATGGCCACATGGACGACCGCGTGTTTCACCTACGTGACGCCGCAAGCGGGTGCGACCTATAACGATCGTGTCATCAAGGTTGAGCTCACGCGCCAGGGCACGGACGCCCTCACTGGTAAGCTCGGCAACGATGTCACAGCAGTGGTTGGTACAGCGAGGCACGTCGATCAGGACAGCGTTGTCCTGGACGTCAAGGAGACCACGCTCGAGAACCGACAGGTGGTGACCTCCACCGGCGCGACCGTGACGATTCCACGCGAGTACCAGCAGAAAGTTGAGGTGCAGATCCTGGACAAAAAACGCTCCGCAGTTATGGGCGCGGTCTTTCTTGTCGGAGCGATCTTTGTCGCCGTGGCCGCCAAGGCCGTGGGGTCAGTAGGCGGTGATGGCGGCGGTGGCCCACCTCCTCCAACGACCACCCACATTCCTCGCTGAATCCTGCTAAGGCAGCACGGGCCACCCTGCGGTTGTGGCCCGCTCTTGAAAGCAGGGTGCCCTGAGCAGTTGCAAGAGACTGCGGCTTACGCATCGACATGCTCGGCCGTCCGAAGAATCAGCGTGCGGTAGGCCAGACAAGAGATTCCAGTGTCTGCGCGCGGTAGAATGCGGAAGAGGGGACTCGAACCCCTAAGGTTTTACCCACAGGATCCTAAGTCCTGCGCGTCTACCAGTTTCGCCACTTCCGCCAAACATCACTGTAGCGAAACAGGCCCGTCAACGCGAGTCGACGGGCCTGTTTTGTCTCATCGTACGCTCAGGAAGGGACCCTACTGCGTCCCCAGTCGAAGCGATACCACTCTCGTGCTTTCCTGCTGAATGTCATAGATCAGCAGTTGCATCGTACCGTTGTCACCAGCCTGCTTAATAGCGCTGGCCAGATCGTCTGTGGTCCTTATGTCCCGGCGAGGCCGGGGATAAAGCACCGCGGTGATTATCTCGGTACCGTTGCCTCGAAAGTTGCCAGCTGCTGGTGTGTTGGCTTCGATATCCTTCACCACCAGACCGCGCTGATTCGCGGGGAGTTTTGCTTCACGTGCAAAGGCATCGGTCACCGCTTCGACCGTCACACCCAGCTTACTTTCCTTCATCGTGCCGCTGTTGCGCCGGATCGCAGGCTCCTCGACCTCGTTGGCTGCTGCCACGAGCTGTGCTTCTTCGGGTTGCTCCGCGAGTTTCACCTTGAACGATCGCTTGGTTCCGAAACGCATCACCTCAAGGCTCACCGTCTCGCCCGGGGCATGCGCGCGAATGATCCGCTGCAGCGTGCTGACACGGTCGGCGTTTTTACCATCGGCGGAGATGATCACGTCACCTTCCTCAAGCCCTGCGCGCTTGGCCGGACTGTCGTCGCTGGAATACCCACCCACCAGCACTCCTTTGATCTCCTTCAGTCCCGCGGCCTCGGCGTCCTCAGGCGTTAAGTCGCGGATCTGCACACCAATCACGGCGCGACGAACGCGACCGTTCTTGATGAGATCATTCATGACGTCGCGTGCCAGCGTGATCGGAATTGCAAAGCCGTAGCCCTGGTAATAACCGGTGCGCGTTGCGATCGCCGAGTTGATGCCAATGACTTCACCGCGAATGTTCACGAGCGGACCACCGGAATTTCCCGGGTTAATGGCCGCGTCTGTCTGAATGTGATCGGTGATCGAGTAGCGGTCGCGGCTGAGGTCGGGTAGGGCATTCCCGCCGCGGCCTTTCGCGCTGATGATCCCTGCGGTCACCGTGTGTTCCAGTCCGAGCGGATTGCCGACCGCTAACACCCATTCGCCCACTTTGGCTGTGTTGTCATCGCCCATCACCATGCTCGGCAGGTTTTTGGCGTCAATCTTCAGCACGGCCACGTCGGTCTGTGGATCCCGCCCGATCAACTTCGCTGTAAACTCCCGGTTGTCGTTCAGCTTGACACGGATGCGATCGAAGTTCTCGACGACGTGGTTGTTGGTGAGGATATATCCGTCGTCGGACACGATGAATCCGGAGCCGCTCGACGCCTGTGGCTGTCGCTGTTGCCGAGGGTCGCCGAACTGTTGAAAGAAGTCTTCGAGGCCTGGGGGCACATTCTGCTTCGGTTGCCCCTGCTGCCCCTGTTCACGCCGCTGCACGTTGGGGTCAACCGTGCGCACCGCCGCGATCGAGACCACGCCTGGCGTTACGCGTTCTGCGATGCCCACGAATGATGAGTTCAGTTCAACGACGGACGCGGGCGCAGGCGTCAGCGAAGCGGTACGCACCGGCGCATTCGTTTGAGCGAACCCGAGCTTGGTCAGGTCGAATCCGGAGGCGAAGACGAGGCCGCAGGCAAAGGCCACCAACACCGCACCGGCAAGTTTGAGTCGCGAGTTTGTTGACATAGATCCTATTCCTTCCAGGTAGAGGCTGCGATTTCAGAGTGTGCTGCCGCGCTCCCACGTGTCGAAACACCGAGTGCGCCGTTCTTCAATTCGTCACATCTATTCTACGCGCTGGTTGCCACGAGGTTCGGTTCTTTGGGGCGAAAGGTCCAATGAAGGGTCCCAAAGTTCACCCCTTTATGTTAGAACGGTGCGGCGCCCACGCCAACCGGGAACCGCACCGTTTTCACAGCACCACCGCGTATTGCCGATCAAGGCGTGGTTTTCTTCTCGTCCACGATCTCATAGTCGGCTTCGACGGCGTCATCTGGCTTGGCTTCACCTGAAGCCGGTGCCTCCGCCGCTCCGTCGGCCTGGGCCTCTTCCGCCGCCGGCTCCTGCGAGTACAGCGATCTGCCGGCTTCCTGATACGCCGTGGTCAGCTCTTCGAGCGCGGCATTCACCTCGGTCATATCGTCGCCACGATGTGCTTTCCGGGCTCGCTCCACTGCGGCCTCGAGCCGAGTCTTCATTTCCGGTGACAGACGGTCGGACCACTCCTTGGAGTTCTTTTCAACTTCGTACGCCAGCGAGTCCACACGATTGCGTGAATCGATTTCCTCGCGGCGCTTCTTGTCCTCCTCCGAGTTGCGCTCTGCGTCGGCCACCATGCGGTCGATCTCGTCCTTCGAAATGCCGCTCGACGCTTCGATACGGATCTTCTGCTCCTTATTGGTCGCCTTGTCCTTGGCAGACACATGGAGAATGCCGTTCGCATCGATGTCAAACGTCACTTCAACCTGCGGCATCCCGCGTGGTGCGGGTGGAATGCCGGTCAGCTGGAACTTGCCGATCGTTTTATTGTGAAGAGCGAGTTCGCGCTCGCCCTGCAGCACATGAATTTCGACCGTGGTCTGATTGTCGTCTGCGGTGGAGAACGTGTCTACTTTGCGCGTCGGAATTGTTGTATTGCGCGGGATGAGCACCGTCATCACGCCACCGAGCGTTTCAATGCCAAGTGACAGCGGCGTCACGTCGAGCAGCAGAACGTCCTTCTGCTCGCCGGTCAGCACGGCTCCCTGAACGGCAGCGCCAATACCAACCACTTCGTCCGGATTTACGCCCTTGTTGGGCTCCTTGCCGAAGTAATCCTTGACGACCTGCTGAATCTTGGGGATGCGTGTTGAACCACCGACAAGCAACACTTCGTCGATGTCAGACGGTTTCAGATTTGCGTCGGCGAGCGCCTTTTTCATCGGCTCGAGCGTCCGCTGAATCAAGTCGTCGACCAGCTGTTCGAACTTGGCGCGCGTCAGTTGATAATTGAGATGTTTGGGGCCCGACTGATCCGCCGTGATGAACGGCAGGTTGATGTCGGTGGCCTGCGTTGACGAGAGCTCACATTTTGCTTTTTCGCCGGCTTCCTTCAGCCGTTGCAGCGCCATGGCATCCTTCGACAAATCGATCGCCTGATCGCGTTTGAATTCAGCTACCAGCCAATCGATCACACGCTGGTCGAAGTCGTCGCCGCCAAGGTGTGTGTCACCATTGGTAGAGCGCACTTCGAACTGCCGCGTGCCATCGACGTCATACAGTTCGAGGATGGAGATATCGTAGGTTCCGCCGCCGAGATCGAACACGGCGACCTTCTCGTCTTTCTTCTTGTCGAGACCGTACGCCAGCGCTGCAGCGGTCGGTTCGTTGATGATGCGCAGCACGTCGAGGCCGGCGATGCGTCCCGCATCTTTGGTGGCCTGGCGCTGTGAATCATTGAAGTACGCAGGGACGGTAATGACCGCCTTGGTCACACTGTGGCCGAGGTAGTCCTCAGCCGTCTGCTTCATTTTCTGGAGAATCATCGCCGAGATTTCGGGCGGCGTGTATGCCTTGCCCGATACCTCTACCGAAGCCAGCCCGTTGGGGCCGGTCGTTACGGCATAAGGGACGCGGCGGGATTCTTCCGCCACTTCCGACGTCTTGCGCCCCATGAACCGTTTGATCGAAAAGACAGTGTTCTTTGGGTTGGTAACGGCCTGGCGCTTGGCGATCTGACCCACCAAACGTTCGCCGTCCTTCGTAAAAGCGACCACGGAGGGGGTTGTTCGCCCACCTTCCGAGTTCGGAATGACGACCGGATCGCCGCCTTCCATAACGGCGACAACCGAGTTCGTGGTTCCAAGGTCAATTCCTATAACTTTGTCGGGCATCTGGAGGCTCGTTCTTACGGTGAAATAGATGGGTGCCTGCCCTCAGCACCATGGCTCGCAGCCGTATAAGGGCAAGTGTGGGACCGAAAAAAGTGGCCAGAGTGGCCGGAGGCCGTGCCGCTCGGTGCCCCCTCACTGCTGTTTTGGCAGTCGTTCCGTGCCGCGGTTCGGCTAGCGCTCGGGGGAGGGCTGCCAATTGCGTCCGTTATCGCGCTCGCTAGCTTGGCAGGCAGTCCGGAAGGGGTAGGGCCGGAGCACTACCGTTTTGAAAGGCTCAGGAGCACGTGTGGGACCAGAACCGGGCATCCAGGATCGAATGTGATTCCGATATCAGACGACAATCCAACCATTCGAAGGCCGGTCATGACGTATGTCATCCTCGGCCTGACGCTGGCAACCTGGGTGACAGTGCAGGGCGCCGGGCTCGATGGGTTTGCCCTGGCGTCGAGCGTTTGCAACTGGGGGATGGTTCCGGGAGAGCTGACCGGGCTGGCCCCTCTCGGATTTGAAGTGCCGATGGGCTCTCATGCGGGGCAGTTCTGGGCGTGCTCCATCGACAGCGAAGCGCGGAACATCGTCACACCGATTACGTCGATGTTCCTGCACGGCGGTTGGGCCCACCTGCTCGGCAATTGTTTATTCCTTTGGGTGTTCGGCAACAACGTCGAGGACAGTATGGGCCGGGGCCGTTTTCTTGCCTTTTATCTCCTTTGTGGCTTAGTGGCCAGTGCCACACATGCATTCTTCGACGCTGCGTCGCCAGTGCCGACCGTGGGTGCATCGGGAGCGATCTCAGGGACGTTAGGTGCTTATCTGCTGCTGTATCCACAAGTCCGCGTCAAAGTGCTCATTCCCATACTGATCTTTCCCCTCATAGTGCATGTTCGGGCGTGGGTGATGCTGCTGATGTGGTTCGGATGGCAGGTGTTGAGCGGTCTTCCTCAGCTGATGAGCGTGCGGTCTGAAGTGTCTGGTGGCGTAGCTGTTTGGGCGCACGTCGGAGGATTTGTGGCCGGCGTGGTGCTTATCCGCTTCTTTCAGGACAGAGAACTTGTCGTACGCCGCCGTGCGATGGGCGATGCCCGTCGGGCGTTTGCGGTTCCCGCCAATCAGGGTGATCTATGAGTCCTCCTCGCGGGGTACGCTGGGGTGGCGAACACTTCCGCATCGTCGACTGCATTGATCATACGTTGCTCAAGGCGGAGGCGGTTGCGCCGGACATTGATAAGCTGTGTGATGAAGCGCTGCAGCACGGCTTTGCCGCCGTGTGCGTGAATCCGATGTGGGTGGAACGGTGTGTCGGTCGTTTGCGCGGGTCACAGGTTGCGATCGCCACCGTCGTTGGTTTTCCGCTTGGGGCGAATGAGAGTCGCGTGAAGGCGTACGAGGCGGCGAGCACGCTTGAGCTGGGAGCGACGGAGATCGACATGGTGATTGCGCTCGGCAGCGCCAAACGAGGCGACTGGGACTACGTCAGGCGCGATATTGCCGCGGTGGTCGACGCCGCGTCGGGAGCACTCGTGAAGGTGATTATTGAGTCTGCAGCGTTGACCAGCGATGAGGTCACGCACGCGTCCGAGGCAGGCCGCGATGGCGGGGCGCATTATCTCAAGACGTCGACAGGGTTTCACGCCACGGGTGGAGCGACCCTGGAGGCCGTGCGCGCCATGAGGCGAGTGGCCGGTGACTCCATGGGAGTGAAGGCTTCGGGAGGTGTGCGCGATTGTGCGACCGCGCTGGCGATGATCGCCGCGGGAGCCACACGTATTGGTACTTCCAACGGCGTTTCGATGGCGGAATGTACTGGTCAGGGGCCGATGCCGACTTCAAAGCTGACTCGGTGAGATCGAGCTTGCGCGTCCGCGCAACCACGCCATGGCGCACCGGGAAAACGCTCTCACTCCGTTACCAAACGGACACAATTCGGTGCAGATTTGGCCTGCCGCCGTCTGCCGCCTTCGGGTACCTTCTTGCCTGCATGAGCGAGCTTCAAACCCCGCTTTGGGCAGGAGTCATCTCCCTCCAACCGATTTCTCGTGGCGTTCAGACTGATTCCGAGAGACGAAGGTTTCTTCGATCTGTTCAACATTATGGCAGGCCATTTGGTGGCCGCCGCGCACGACCTCAAGGAAATGTTTTCGCGACCGGCCGGCATGGCGCAGCTCGCGGCCCGCATCAAGGGGCACGAGGACAGTGCCGATCATGTCGTACACGATATCATGACGCGTTTGGACAGCAGCTTTATTACGCCGCTGGACCGCGAAGACATTCACGGCTTGGCGCAGCAGCTGGACAACGCGGTCGACCTGATTAACGGAACCGCTCGCCGAGTACTGGCCTTTCACATTGGTGAGTCACGGGAGCCGGCACGCCGACTGAGTTCGCTACTTGCCGAGCAGGCGGAGGCGTTGCAGAGCGCGGTCAAGGAGATCAAGGACTCCCGCGCGGTCAATACGAGAACACGCGTGGTCAAGGATCTTGAGACGCAGGGAGACGTGATTTATCAGGACGCTGTCTCGGCGCTGTTTGAGGGGACTCCCGACCCTCTGTCGGTCATGAAATGGAAGGAGATCTACGATAAGCTGGAGGAGTCTCTCGATCGTTGCCAGACCGTTGCGATCGTCCTTGAGAGCATTTCGTTGAAGAATTCCTGAGCGGCGACTGACGTGGTTACGTACATCATAGCGATAGTCGGGGTAGCGTTCGTATTCGACTTCATCAACGGGTTTCACGACTCGGCGAACTCGATCGCGACGATCGTGGGTACGCGCGTTCTCAAGCCGTTGACCGCCGTGGTCTGGGCGGCTTTCTTCAACTTTGCTGCGGCGTTTATTGTGGGCACAGCGGTGGCCAAGACGCTCGGTGCGGGGATGATCGACGTGAACATCGTGACGCCGAACGTCATCCTTGCCGGTTTGATCGGTGCGATTGCGTGGAATCTCATTACATGGTGGTACGGGTTGCCCAGCAGCTCATCCCACGCGCTGATCGGCGCGTACGCGGGTGCCGCGGTGTTGCGCGCGGGATACGCGGCCATCATTCCGGCGGGCTGGACCCTAACGCTCGTGTTCATTGTACTGTCACCCCTCGTTGGTATGATGGCGGGGTACGTGCTCATGACGGCCACATACTGGATTTTCCGGAATACGACGCCTCGCAGAGTTGACAGTTTATTCAGGCGATTGCAGATGGCCAGCGCAGCCCTTTTTTCGCTGTCGCACGGGGCCAACGATGCGCAGAAAACGATGGGAATCATCGCAGGTCTGCTCGTTTCGTCGCAGGCCGCCTTCGCCGATTCGTCGGATTGGACCCGGATCTTCTATCTGCAGAATGCCGATCACATTCCGCTGTGGATCGAAATGGGAGCGTACTCGGCGATTGCGCTCGGTACCTTATTTGGCGGTTGGCGCATTGTGCACACCATGGGCAATCGCATCACGAAACTGCGCCCGGTCGGCGGTTTTGCTGCGGAGACCGGTGGAGCCATCGCGATACTGCTCGCGACCAGCTTCGGGATTCCCGTCAGCACCACTCACACCATCACCGGGGCCATAGTTGGTGTGGGGGCGACCAATCGCATCAGCGCTGTGCGATGGGGAGTTGCCGGGAGAATCGTCTGGGCGTGGTTCCTGACGATTCCGGCCGCGGCGGCGATAGGTGCGCTCTCGCTGCTGGCGCTGGACCGATTGCTTCCCGCCTTCTGATTCGCCAGCACAGGCACGGTTCGCATGCGTGCCAGGAAACACGAGCGAGATCAGAGTCCTCGCTACGCAGAGCCGCTTCAGGCTGACGTGCAGGACATTTGCGATATTGTGACGTTACCGGCGCATTGAATCGTTACATATAGGCAGTGAAGAAGTGTACGACTGACAGGGCGCGACGCAATGACTCCAGACATCATTCCGACAACCGACTACCTCAATCGCGAGCTCAGCTGGCTGGCGTTCAACGCGCGCGTCTTGCACGAAGGCAAGGACCCGCGCACCCCGCTGCTCGAGCGGCTGAAGTTTCTGGCGATCTATGCGTCAAACCTTGACGAATTCTATCAAGTGCGGGTCGCGGGGCTTCGCCGTCAGGTAGCGGCCGGGGTGACGCAGCCATCGGCTGATGGTTTAACGCCCGCTGCGCAGCTTGATGCCATTGACATCGAGGTTCGCACCCAGAGTGCTGCGTTGGAGGAGTGCCTTCACGGGGCCGTGCTGCCCCAGTTGGAACAGTACGGCGTAAAGGTGTTAGGCATGAACGATCTGGATGACGCGGATGTCTCACGTCTGCATATGTTCTTCGAGCGTGAGGTCTTTCCAGTCCTGACGCCGCTTGCGGTCGACCCGGGCCATCCGTTCCCCTACGTCTCCAATCTCTCGCTCTCGCTCGCTGTCGAACTGCGCGATCCCGCGACGGGGAGTGAACACTTTGCGCGACTCAAGGTGCCACGAAGTCTCCCCCGCTGGGTTCCGACAGGGACGCCGTATCAGTTCGTGCCCCTCGAGGATCTGATCACGGAGCACTTGTCGTTGCTGTTCCGTGGCATGGAAGTGCGCGGCGCGTATCCGTTCAAGATTACTCGCTACTCCGACCTGGAGGTGAGCGCGTCCGATGATCCCGATGATTTACTGGCGTCGATTGAGGAACAGGTCTTCCAGCGCCGTTTTGGTGAGGTGGTACGGCTTGAAGTGCGCGAGGACATGCCGGCTGGCGTGCGTGACATACTGCTGAGTGAAATCCGCGACGACACGGAGCTGAGGGTCCTCGCGCTGACGACACGTGACGTACACTCTGTCGGCCGGTTGCTGTCCTTGAGTGACCTGATGTCTTTGGCGACGCTCGATCGGGCGGAGTTGCGCGATGCGCCTCACGTGGCCCTGGTGCCCCCCGAGTTGCGCGATGGCGAGCGATCGATTTTTGACGTGATCCGTGAACGCGACGTGATGGTTCACCATCCGTTCGAATCGTTCGGCATGAGCGTTGAGAGGTTCTTCGAAGCCGCCGCGGCAGATGAACAGGTCCTCGCGATCAAGACGTCCTTGTATCGAACGTCTGGCGATACCGCGATCGTGCGCGCGCTCACCGAAGCGGCGCAGCGGGGCAAGCAGGTTGCAGTGCTGGTTGAGCTGCAGGCGCGCGGCGACGAAGCAAACAACATTAATTGGGCGCGGACTCTTGAAAGTTTCGGTGTGCACGTTGCCTATGGTTTGCCCGGCCTCAAGACGCATGCGAAGCTTGCGCTCGTGGTGCGACGCGAACCGGACGGCATTCGGCGCTACGTCCATGTTGGCACCGGCAACTACAATTCCAAGACCGCGCGACTCTACACAGATATCGGACTGTTAACCTGCGATCCTGACATCGGTGCGGACACCTCCGACGTGTTCAATCTCCTGACAGGTTTCTCCCGTCAACGCACCTATCGCAAGCTGCTGGTGGCGCCAGCCAGCATGAAGGACGGAATGCTGGCACTGATTGCGCGCGAGGTGGATCACGCGAGGGCCGGTCGGGCATCGCGCATCGTGGCGAAGCTGAATTCTCTTGTGTCATCGGACGTAATCGATGCTTTGTATGAGGCGAGCGGCGCTGGGGTACCCGTTGACCTGATCGTGCGCGGCATTTGTTGCCTGCGCCCGGGTTTGCCGGGGAAGAGCGAGAACATTCGGGTGATCAGCATTATCGGACGCTTTCTCGAGCACTCCCGGCTCTTCCACTTTGCGAACGGTGGAGAAGCGGAGTACTACATCGGTTCCGCCGATTGGATGCCGCGCAACCTGGAGCGGCGCGTCGAAGCGGTCGCCCCCGTTCTCGATAAATCCCTGCACCCCCGACTCCAGAGCTTGCTGGATCTTTGCCTCGAAGACTATCGGCAGGCATGGGAATTGGACGCAGCGGGGACCTACACTCAAAGACAACCCCGCGGCGAAGGTGACATTGGTACGCACCGGGCGTTGTTGCGTGACCCGTGGGGTCTCGATCGAACGTTGTCCCGATATCACACGAATGAAATCAGGGTCATGCCGCTGAGCGAATATGACATGCTGACGAATCATGGCGAGATGCGGGACGCAGCACCGTTTTTCCCAGCCCCGGCCGCCGCGCCCAGTCGGCGACCGCACGGCGCGGAGCGATAAGCCGAAGGTTCAGAGCAGTTGCAAGCGCGTCATACCTGCTTGTCTGCAGCGACCACGCGGCCGTCAGGGCCAATCAACTCCACCGGGCATTCAGCAACCATCGCCAGCAAAGCGGACTTTCGCGCAGCGCCCCATAGCTCAAGCCGCAACGACTTCGCCCGTGGATGCGGTACCACTGTAATCCTGATGGCACGCTCGGTCCAACGGACCTTCACGCCCTGGACTCCGCTCACATGCCCTCGATCGAGACCATCCGCAATACGCAGGAGTGCGCTCATTGTCGTCACGCGCGCGCGCGCATCATCGGCCAGTGAGGCGAACCCCGGATGCTTCAGCTTTGGAACAGCACCGCGGTGATAGCGCGCCACGTTTGCGATCATAGACTGCTCGTCGGGAGCGATCCCCAGCAGGTCTGCGTGCACGATCAGATGATACGAATGCTTGTGGTGCTGACGATAGTTGATATGGTATCCCACGTCGTGCAGAAGCGCCGCGTCTGCGAGTACGTCGCGATCTGAGTGCTCCAGGCCCAATCGTCGGCCGAGTGCGTCAAACAATTGCAGTGCCACCTTGCGGACCTGTTGAGCGTGCGCGACTTCGTAATGGCAGCGTTCAGCAAAGCGAAGGACTGAACGTTCTCGTGCTTCGCCGGGATCGGCCGGCGTGGGTGTGATGTTTGCCGCGTCGAGCAGACTCCCTTCGCGAATTCCGTACGCGGAGACAACCAGTTCGCGCGATTCAATGCGCGCCATAACTTCTGCGGCGACGGCGAGGCCACCCAGGATAATGTCGGCGCGTCCCGGATTCAGACCGCGGATCTGCAGCCGTTCGTCTGCCGTAGAGGCCTGGAGAAGATCGATGATGTGTTCCAGCTCCTCACGGGGAACTGCAGTTCCGTGTACTTTGCCGGCGGCGCTGCTGGTCCCTCTACGATACAGATGAATGCCGGCAAGATTGGTAAACGTACCCCCTGAGCAGATGAGCGTGGCACCCCGCCAGTCCTTGAGTGGAAGGGCAGTCTGAATATCGCCGCGCACAAACTTCCGCAGTCGGCGCACATCTTTGCGTGTGGGGCGCGAGCCAAGAAATTGCTCGGTGACACGGATGGCACCAAAGGGGAATGATTCCAGTCGTTCCAGAAGTCCGTCGGCACTCAGCGCGAGTTCAAGTGACCCCCCGCCGATATCCATAACGACGGCGCGTGAACCCACCATGTCGAAGTGGGCGAGGGCGCTCCGATAAGCAAGTCGCGCTTCGTCGACGCCCTGGAGCACTCGAACCTTGAGTCCGGTCTCGCGGCGGATGTTGTCGAGAAAGACGCGGGAGTTCGCGGCGTCCCGTACTGCGCTCGTCGCAACGGCATCCACGCGCACGGCACCCTGCCGACTCGCCAAGGTGGCCATGCGGCCCAACGATTCGATCGCGTGACGCATGGACGGTTCACTCAGCAGACCGACTTTGTCGACGCCGCTCCCCAGGCGTGGAGCGGACTTCATTTCATCGACGACCTTGATGCGTCCATCGGGGGACACGTCAGCCACAATCATCCGGATGGAGTTCGACCCGATGTCGATCGACGCGAGACGTTGCACCGTCCTCGACCCCTCCTCATCCGGTCGCAGTTCCAGAACGTTTTGACGTGTTCGAGCTTTCATGGCGGGCGCAACGGTGTGGGCGTGGCTGCTTGTCGGCGCTGGTCGAGTCCGGAGGCCGCATGCTTTCGACTTCGCTGCTCCACCCAACGTAAAATCAGCTCCCTGCGCGGGCTACTCCCCAGGAGCGATTCTCCACAGCGCACCATTAGAGCCCGGGGGGGGCAACCGACGTGGTTAAGGGCACGACCCGGGACGTCTAAAAATCGGAGGAGAGCGTGAGGAACTTGAACTGACCACGATACTCCACGATCGGGCCAAACAACGTCTGGGTGATGGTGTCGCCGGAACCCAGCCGTCGGATGATTCCACAGTCCTGCCAGACTGACAAGTCCTTAAACTTCCGCACGCTCCCGGGGCACACGAACTTCACGAATCCCAAAGGGGTGCCGCCGAGCCGGTCGAGAGTGCGTCGATGTCCCTGCCGAGAAGGATGCTGCAGCAGGTCCCAGGCAAAAGCGGGCGGACTATAAAACGGTGGAACAGCGTTAGGCGACAGCGGATAAATGATCCAGGCGAACTCGTCACGATCAATGCTCAGCTGCAGGAGGGCCGAGCTGTCGCTCTTCTCAAGAGCGGCGACCCAGCGGCGCACGAGCTCGGCGTGTGACGGGGCGCCGTTTCGCAGCGCCGTGGTGGCCGGCCGCCCCTCCCGGAAGCGCCTGAGAGCCTCATCGGCGGGGAGGATGGAATCCACAATGT
>JBGTBX010000005.1:0-8305 GCA_041749115.1 Gemmatimonadaceae bacterium | reverse complement strand
GTGAGGAAGGGATCGACGAGAACCACGCGACGTCCATCGGTGATTTCCCAGCCGGCGTTGCCGAGGTAGGTGAGGCGGAGCTCGCCGGCTTTGAGCGGGGCCGATGCACTCGCCGTAGCGGACTGCGCGTTGGCTGGGGCGCCGAGCAAGGAAATCAGAGAGAAGGCCGTGACTGCTCGGCGATGTAGCGACATGGTTGGCAGGGCTGGAGGCGCGAGGGACAGCGGTAGAAGCAGCGTTTGTCACCGCCGCTGTTGGAGAAGCTACAGCAAGGCGGCAGTGTTGCCAGTTGGCCTACTCTGCCTGCCGTTCGCCGAACCAGAAGCACAAGCCATCCGGAGCGACGACAAAGAACACCTTCCATGGGGCGCCATCTCGCACTTCCGTTTTGGGCTCGGACGCGTGTTTACCGATTGTCTTGCTCTGAAACTCAGCAAAGAGTGCGTCGATGCCGGTGACGTGGAAGGCGCATCCGTCCTGCTCAGGGTCAGCACCGTTTTCGACGAACCGCATCTGGATCGAATCACGGCTGAGCACAGCTGAGCGCTGTGGTTCCTCGGACCGGGCGCCCACGGTAAAGCCCAGGATCGTCTCGTAGAAGGGGAGTGCGTCCACGAGGTTACGCACCGGGAGGTTCATGTTGTCGCCCTGGTAGCCGAAGACTTTATCAAGCGATGGAGGCATGTTTCCGGGGGTTCGGTTCGGTGGTGTGCTGGCGTTGCACTTCACTACTGTATATGCCTGAACGTAATGCAAAATACCGGCGTCAGCGAACACTGCCTGCTGTGGTCAGTTGAGTCCGTTAACTGTGTTAAGCAAGTCTAGAATCGCTGCTCGCGTGATCGCTTCCTGCTCCTCGCGACCGATCGTTGCTTTGCCATCCATCAGCTGGCGACCGTACCGTCCGAACTGCGAATGGTTTGCTCCTTGAATTTCAAGCATGCTCGTTTGCGTCGGCAGCAGCGCGCGGTTTGCCAGGACCTTCTCTCTGGGCGCCACGCCGTCCTCTGATCCGTAGATCTTGGTGACAGGAATCCGGAGCGTCGAGAGGTCAAAATCCCTGGGGTGAGTTGTTCCGATGAGCGCCAGCGCACTAAAGCGTTCCGGGGTCTCATGCGCCATCTGTGCGGAGAGGACGCCACCGAGCGAGTGTCCACTGACGACCCAATGTTGCACTTCGGGATGCGCCGCGATCACAGCACGGGCCCGTTCTACCGCGCCGCGCTTGTGTGATGGTAGCGGAGCAAAGCGGTACGGCAGCTTAATTATGTACACTGGAAAGCCAATGTCCGCGATCGGTCGCAGCATCGGTGCGTAGGCTTCGGCGGTAACGCCGGAACCACAAATGAACAACAACGCAGTGGTACTACTGTCAGCGGTGGGGGCGAAGGCCAGGCTCGTGGTGTTGTCAGTTACCGTCACTGCCTCGGTGGTAGCAAGAAGCGCGGCGGGGACTCCGCGCGTTCGCATCGAGTTCGCCATCCAGAGGAATGCGAACGGAGCCCACACTGCGAATCCCAGCCGAACGAACGACCGTGGAGTCCATCGTGTGCGTGGAGGGTTCGCGTGCGAGCGGACTGTCATCGCTGCCCTGAGAAGTGAGGTAGATTCGGTCCGCGCTCGTGCACTAAGCCGTCAGCCGTTGATCTGCGGGTGCTTGCTGGAAGCTGCGTCTAGAATCTCGTTCTGAAACCGAGTCCCACGCTGTGTGCCGAACGGTCCCGATTGGATTCGACGACAGGCACAATAGATGTGCGGCTGAGCAGACTACTCCTTCTTGGCGTGGGCCGTTGGCCAGCCCTCGCTCGATCGTGTGTTAATCCACGGTAACTCAGCGCCAGTCCCGTGATGCCAACCAGCAGGTTGGCCTTCGCCAGATTCCGGTCCCGTCCATGTGCGTTGAGCTTCGCGCTCCCAAGTAGAACCGAGGCAAGGCCGGTGACAGCACCCATCACGCCCGACGCCTTGCCAGGGGAGAACGCATTGTATCCGGCAAAAACTAACGTGGGTACCCCCGTGACGATCGAGCCGAGGGCGTAATAAGGACTCGCGTCGTCTTCTTCAGCGTTTGGGGGAAAACCGTATTGTGGCTGAATGCGCCCCGCCTCTGTCGCCGACAAACCGACGCTATCAAGCCAGGCACCGAGCGCGCGGTCATCGCCGAGTTGTTTAATTAAAGCATTATTCCGCGTGCGTGCGATCCGATCAACGATATCGGCACGACCTGAGCGGTCGATGAGGTATGCCATGGCGCACAGCACGCCGTCTGCGTCGCGAAAGAAGGGCGTAGCGGTTGCGAACCGGTCGTTGCGTGGGAACACGCCGCGATCGCGGTAGTCGCCTAGCCAATCGATCAACGTGGCGCGCGACTGGCGCTGGGCGGGCGTGAGTCCGGCAACGGATGCTGTCCTGAGTTCCACATCCACCGAATCAAAGTGCGCGTGCAGCCGCGTCACCTCACGCTCGGCAAAGTCGGGAACGGCCATCTCTTTCCCTGCGTTGTTGCCGCCCAGGAGCAGCGCGGCTGCTACTGTGAGAGCGGCCAGAGTCGCCAGTTGAGTGCGCATCTTTTAGTCCGATACAGGGTGAGAGCGTGAGACGTCGATGATGGCGGCGCGTGTCGTGGTCGTAAGCCCATCATGATCAAGCAACGCGGAGCGTAGCGACCAGCACAAAAATGCCGAACGCGAGGGAGGCGAGTCCCACGAGCTTCACGTAACGCATCGCCCGTGGCACGGCCTTCTCCGCAAAGCGACGATGCAGACGCCAGGGAATCGCCAAGAGGACCGCCGACGTCACCACCAGCACCCAGCCAAACACGTTGAAAACCTCGGCGAACTGCATCAATGGGGCGTTCACGATAAACGCACCGCCCACCAGCAGTCTCACGACCAGCTCCGCGTAGTGTGCACCAGCTGAATGCGCAAATCCACCGAGAAAACGCGCGGCGCGCGAAGGGATGAAGAGCGCGGCAATACCCAGCGCAATGAGATACAACGCGGTGAGCACAACGACTACGTGCGCGAGGGTGTGTTCGAGCGTGTGCAGAGAAGGCATGATGTTCCCAAAGGGCCATCGGCGACGTAGCGTCAGGGACTCGATGGCTGCAATATGGTGCTTGGTCGCGTCGCGGGACACACATTCCGAGCGCTGGCTTTTCTGCCGCTACACATGGCGGCAGCTGCAGGCCCCATTCTTCTCATTGTTGTCCCGGAGCACGTCATGCCCACTCCTTTCCTCACCGCGCTACTCTGGATTGCCGCTGGCACCGCGGCTGGCTCGGATCCCTATCCGCGACAGCCGATAGATGTTGAGCACTATCGATTTGCGCTCACACTGACCGACAGCAGCGATCGAATCGCGGGGTCGGCCATCGTGCGCATGCGTCTGCTCGCGGCAGACCTGCGCACTGTTGAACTGGACCTCGCGAACGAACGCGACGGACGCGGTATGACGGTCAGCGGCGTGGTTTCAGGAGGCACGTCACTGAGTTTTCGGCACCGCGACGACCGCATAGTGATCACGCTCGAGCGGCCGTCGCTCGCAGGCGAGGTTACGGAGTTGGTGGTGCAATACGTTGGCATTCCCGCTGACGGACTGCAGATCAAGCCGAACAAGTATGGAGATCGGGGTTTCTTCTCCGACAACTGGCCCAATCGTGCGCATCAATGGTTGCCTACTATCGACCACATCGCCGACAAGGCGACGATGGAGATGGATGTTGTTGCACCGGCACACTATCAGGTGATCTCGAACGGACTGCAGGTCGAATCGACGGATCTGCTGGATGGCTCGCGGCGCACCATCTGGAAGGAATCGGTACCCATTTCCCCATGGTTGTATGTACTCGGCGTGGCACGTTTTGCCATGCAGCGCGTGGGCGAATTCAGGGGAGTTCCCATCGAAACGTGGGTGTTCGCGAGAGATCGGGACGCCGGCTTTTATGACTTCGCGATTCCTACGCACGACGCGCTCGCATTTTATAGCGATAAGGTCGGGCCGTATGCATATGAGAAGCTCGCCAATGTGCAGTCCAACTCGGTGAGTGGCGGTATGGAGGCGGCGTCCGCGATTTTCTACAGTTCGGGGAGCGTAACTGGCACGCGATCAACCCGCTGGCGCAATGTTGTCATCCACGAGATTGCCCACCAATGGTTCGGCAACGCCGTCACAGAGAACGACTGGAACGATGTGTGGCTGAGCGAAGGGTTTGCCACGTACTTCACGCTGCTGTTTATTGAACACGCGTACGGGCGGGATGAGTTTGTGGCTGGGTTACGCGATTCCCGGAAGACGGTGCTGGCCTTCTACGAGAAGACCCCGGGGTATCGCGTCGTGCACGAGAACCTGGCCGATATGGCGCAGGTGACGACGAACATGACGTATCAGAAGGGGAGCTGGACCCTCCACATGCTGCGTTCGCTTATCGGCGACGATGCGTTCTGGGCCGGAATTCGGGAGTATTACGCGCGCCATTTTAACGCGAACGCGTCCACTGCGGACTTTCAGCGCGTGATGGAACGTGCGGCGGGGCGCGATCTGACCGCGTTCTTTCAGCAGTGGTTGTATCGCGGCGGTGTGCCGCGCCTTGAGGGGACATGGCGGTGGGATGCCGCATCCAAACAGGTCATCGTCGACGTGAGGCAAACACAGGCTGGTGAGCCGTTTACGCTCCCCCTGGACTTTGGTGTCGTGGTCAATGGCACTCAGCCGAGGATTGAACAGCGGCAGCTGACTGGCGGATCGGCGAGGTTCACGATCGCTGCGGATCAGGCTCCGGCCGATGTGCTGCTTGATCCAAACGTGCGCACGCTCATGGAGGGCAAGCTGACGCGCCTTCGGTAGGATGGTCAACGCGCTAAAGATGACAACGCGAAAGCACTGCCTCGCTGAATTGGGCGTTGAGGCGTAGCGTCCTACGAGCGAGGGTATGCGCGATCGAACAGACTGCCATGCGCGAGGCGCACGTCTGCTGGGTCTTTCGCGCACGCGCAGGACTTGCGACGATCAAACCATGGCGCTCTCCATGCTGACGATAGTCACGCTTGACGTTAATCACGTTACACGTTACTAGTTCCATGATCGTATCGTTCAAGGAAAAGGAGACGGCGTCGCTGGCGGCAGGGTATCGCGTCAGGCGCTTCGTTGGGGTCGAGGCGATCGTGCGGCGCAAGCTCCGGCAGCTTGAGATCGCGGGGCAACTCTCGGACTTGCGGGTGCCGCCTGGGAATCGGCTGGAGGCGCTCAAGGGAAGGCGTGCGGGCCAGTTCAGTATACGCGTGAACGATCAATACCGCGTCCGTTTCCGGTGGACTTCTGCAGGGCCGGAGGATGTGGAACTTGTGGATTATCACTAAGGAGATGGCGATGGCGAAACTAAAGCCCGTGACCCCTGGGGACCTGCTGCTTCATGAGTTTCTGCGCCCGCTGAATATCACGCAGTATCGGCTGGCGAAGGAGATCGGCGTGCCAGCACAACGCATCAGCGAGATCGTAAAGGGAAAGCGCTCAATTACCGCCGATACAGATTTGCGCTTTTGTCGATTCTTCGGTTTGTCGAACGGCTATTGGCTGCGGGCTCAGGCGGCACACGATACCGAGATTGCATTCAAGACTCTTTCGGCCACGCTGCGAAAGATTCGACCGTGGGCGGACTCTGCGGCGTGAGATTGAGGGTCCTTGCTCTGGGATAAACTGGCATCGGGGTCCGATGGGAGGGACGGCGACTCCGGACATCTCCTGCACGGCCACAGCACAATCGGCGGAATACGCAGGGGGAACGCGGCGAACGTGTACTTAAAACGCTTATCCGTCGCTCGTGTGCGGAACGCAGGGTACCTGCTTCAGAGAAGCAAGTCTGCGATTTGGCGGGTGAACATCACCTGTTTTGATTGACCAGGCTGTCGAGCCGCTCGCCCTGCGGAAACACGCCGCCGGTAGGAGAGGTGCTGAGGACGTTACGTAGCTGTGTCCGCTTGGCTCAGTCGGACATCGCCGTGCCGTGCGAGCGTAACTGATTCGCCCTTTCACCCCTCGTGCCCCCCGTCGTACCTTCTCCGGAGACATCCCCCTCCCGCACCGAGACATCCATCATGAGCCCGTTTCTCAAACGTTTTCGCCACACGCTCGCCGCCGTCGCGCTCATCGCGCTCCCCGCAACCGCTCACGCCACGTGGTCAGTCGTTGCGCTTGACCGCACGACGGGTCGCCTGGTGATCTCGAGCGCGACCTGCGTCGCCCAGGCCGGCTTCGACCGTTTCCCGGCGAAAGGACTGATGGATGTTCAGGCGATCGTTGTGCCGGGCTTCGGCGTCGCCGCAGCGCAGGCCGGCGTCGATCGCACGCGAGCAAACCAGATGCTCATCAACAATGAACTGAAAAAGGGCACGCACCCGTCACAGATTCTCGCGATGCTGATGGCGGACTCATCCATTCAGTCGCGACAGTTCGGCATCGTTGACATTCAGGGCCGCTTCGCAGGATTCAGTGGTGCACGCAACGGTGTCGCATCAAACAGCGTGCAGGGCCAGGTCAAGGGCACTGAAATCTTCTATTCCATCCAGGGCAATATCCTCGCTTCCAACGAGGTCGTGCAAAACGCAGTCGCAGCGATCGAGTCCACTCAGGGCTCTATCGAAGACCGCGTCATGGCGGCGATGGAAGCGGCAGACGCGGCCGGCGGCGACAAGCGGTGCTCATGCACAACGCAGCCTGTGCCACAGACGGCGATGCCGTGCACCGCGCGCACTGCCCACGTTGCGTACATCGTCGCCGCCGATGCTACCACGACGGTTGGCACGTCGCACAGCGACGGCAACTATCCGGTCTACATCAACGTCACCGACGCCAACACCACGCGCGACGAAAACCCGAATCCCGTGAAAACGCTACGCATGCGCTACGACGCATTCAAGCGATCGGGTGGCAGAGATGCGGCGACTGGAGGGGGTGGGTGACATCCCGCCCTCGCACGACGGCCGCAATTAAGCTACTGGCGCTCTCTGTCCTTCTCATCGCAGCGGGATATACCACGGCATTTTTCCCGGCTGTACAACAGGCGGGGGCGTGGATCATGGCCATGGGAGTGGTATTGAACGCGGTCGCCGCGCTCGGACTCGGCGCGCTCCGTGGGGGGGGGCATTCAGCGGGATCACGATCCCGCGCGCTCGTTGTGACCCTCGCAGGAACAGGTGCGGTTTTGGCCGCCGGCTTTTCGATCGCGCTGTCGCAAGGTGAAATCTCGGCAGCGACGCCATTGCTCGGCGGACTCCCGCGCCCCACCGCGCTGCTGCTCATCATCGTTGGTCTCATCCCGCTGTTCGTGCTTCCCCTGATCTACGCATTCACCTTCAGGACCCACGTGCTGACGGACGCGGACCTCGCCCGCGTCATGGCCGCAGCGAAGGTGTCACAGCACAAACCGGCTGACCGTTAGGCACATCGCAGCGTGATCCTGCTCCAATCGGCCGCATTGCCCCGTCTCGGCGAGAACGATCCCATTTTTCTGGTCGTTGCTCTTTTGTACTTTGCGGCGATAGCGGGCATCGGTGTATGGGCGGCGCGCCGCACCAGGACCGCGAGCGATTTCTTCGTTGCGGGTCGGGGGCTGGGTGTTGTCACCATGACCGTCGCGGCAATGGCCGCGTCGCTCTCCGGCTTTGCATTCATCGGCGGACCCGGACTGATCTACACACTGGGTGTCGGCGCGCTGTTCATCAATCTGCCGCTCGCCATCACGAACACCATGGGCGCCTGGGTCCTCGCCAAACGCCTGCGGCTGTTCGCCGAGATCCGCGAAGTGCTCACGATCCCCGACGTCATTGGCATCAGGTATCGATCACCCGCCGCACAGGGACTCGCGGCGGCCGCCATGGTTATCGCAGTGATTGGTTACATGGCCACGAACATTCTCGCCATGGGCTTTGTGCTTGACGCAATCCTGGGCATCGGTTTGCGCAACGGTGTATGGGTCGGCGCGATTGTCACACTGGCGTATTCAGCAACAGGTGGCATTCTGGCCGGAGTATATACGGACCTGCTGCAGGGGACGATCATGGCGGTTGCGTCGGTGATCGTGTTTGGGTACGTGCTCCAGGTGACCGATGGACTTGCCGGCATCACACAATCCATTGTCAACAGCGACCCATCGTTCCTGGCACCCTTCGGAAAGACCACCCCTCTCGCGGCGCTCTCGTTCTATTTTGTGTTTGGCATCGGTACACTCGGCCAGCCGCATGTGATCCACAAGTTTCTGATGTTGCGCGATCCGCGGAAGCTGCGGTGGTACCCTCTGGCGATGACCGTC
>JBGTBX010000004.1:0-69033 GCA_041749115.1 Gemmatimonadaceae bacterium | reverse complement strand
CTGCGCGCGCATGGCCACCGCGCCATGCGTGTTGTGGTTGTCAGCTGTCACGTCTATGCCCCGAAAGTGATTCGCAAAACTACCAATGGCTGCATCAGGCTCAGGCTGCCCCGTCCCGAACCCGCGCCTGGTCCCGACGATGCGCCACCATACTCGCCAGCACGCCGGCAACAAGAATCAAAGCAACGATCGCCAGCAGATAATAGCTGAAATTCGGACCGATGTACTCCTTGATCAGTTCAGCTGCCAGCATCTTCGCACCGACCACCATCAGTATGGCCGCAAGAGCCGTTTTGAGGTACCGGAACTTCGCCATCGCCCCGGCCAGCGCAAAGTAGAGGGACCGCAGGCCCAGAATGGCGAAGACGTTGCTCGTAAATACGAGGAACGGATCGGTTGTGATCGCAAAAATGGCGGGGATGCTGTCGATCGCGAACACCAGATCGGTGCTCTCCACCAACACCAGCGCCACCGCCAGCGGCGTAAGCGCTCGCTTACCGTTTTCGATCACCAGAAAATGTCGCCCATGGTAATCCGCGGTGACCGGGAACCGCTTCCGCAACAACCTCATCACCGGATTGTCCGTAACGTCCGCCGTATCGCCCACGCCGGATCGGAGCATGCGGTACGCCGTCACGATCAGAAACGCGCCGAACAGATAGAGTATCCAGTGATATCGCGATACGAGCGTAGCGCCGATGACGATCATCAACCCACGCATAACAAGCGCACCCAGAATTCCCCAGAACAACACGCGGTGCTGCAACGGTGCCGGCACGCGAAGATACTGAAAAATCAGCGCGATCACGAACACGTTGTCCGCACTGAGCGACAGCTCAATGACGTAGCCGGACAAAAACTTGGCCAGCGCGATGCGTCCGGTGTTGGGCATGCCCGTGACCGCATCCACCGACATCCCCAGCCCCAACCACTGTCGTTCGTAAAGCTGGTAAATCAGCACAGAGAAACTCAGCGCCAGTGCAGCGGCGCCGGCGGTGAAGAACAGGGCTTCACGGATCGTGGGTGCGTGATCCTTGCGATTGAAGACCCCGAGGTCGATTGCCAGAAGCGTCAGGATCAAAATGAGGAATCCTGACCAGGCCCAGACTTGTGGATTAATAAAGAGCTCCCCGCCTCATGGCGGTCACGATGATTCGGTCGACTGCATGGCAGTTTCCCACTCCTCTACCGCCCGGGCCAGCTCCACGCGCTGCGTCTCCAACGACTTGGACAATGCATGTGCCTTGGCCACACCGTCCGGCGTCTCATACAAGCTCGGGTCTTCCAGAGCGCTCGTGAGCCGCTGTGTCTCGCTCTCCAGCTCCTCCACGCGACGCTCAGCACGGTCAACCAGCCGTTGGCGTTCCTTCGCACTTAACGCCGCCCGCTGGACGTTGGCATCACGCGTGGTTGCCTTGCGACGGTTCTTCTCACGTTCCAGTGTCGCCTTTTCTGCAGCCAGTTCTTCGGCGCGCACCGTCGCGTCGGCGCGACGCTCCTCCCATTCCTCGAACGGACCATCAAAAACGTCCAGATGCCCGTCACGGAGCTCCCACACGCGCGTCACGAGCTTTCGCAGCAATTCGCGATCATGGCTGACGAGCAGAACGGTTCCCTCAAAATCCAGAATTGCGTCCTCGAGGGCTTCGATCGATTCCACATCCAGATGGTTCGTCGGTTCGTCAAAGATCAGGAAGTTCGCCCCCTCGAGCATCATCATCGCCAGCGCAACTCTCGCCAGCTCGCCACCAGACAGCGACGACGCCTGGCGCCGTACCTCGTCCCCCGAGAACTGCACGCGACCCAGATGCCCCATCACCATCCCGCGCTCCCACATGGGGCGCAACCCGGCAATGATGTCGTAGATCGCAAACTCCCGCGGCACATTCGCGAAATCCTGCCGATAACTCCCGATGCTGATGGCACCGCCAACCCGCAGCTCACCGGCCGACAGAGACTTTTCGCCGAGTATCGCCTTCAGCAATGTGGATTTACCTGCACCGTTGGGTCCCAGCAAACCCACCACATCCCCACGCCGAATGAATCCGCTGAACGGCTTGAGCAGAACCCGTTCACCAATCGCAATCTTCGTCCGCTCAGCCACCAATACCTGATCACCGCCGCGCGAACCCGGCTTAAAGCGCACCGCCATCGTCGAAGCATCACCCACCGGTGCCGACAACCGCGGCAGCCAGGCCAGTCGCTTGCGGCGACCCTTCGCCTGCTTGGAGTTCTGGCCGGCGATGTTGCGGCGAATGTAATCCTCCTCACGTGCGACGCTCTTGCGCTGCTTATCAAACTCCCGCTGCACAGCTAAGCGACGCTCGGCGCGTTGTTCAACAAACGTTGCGTAGCCCCCGCTGTACGCCTGCGCGCTTTCATCCTCGAGATGCAGTACATGATCGGCAACACGCGCCAGAAAGGCCCGGTCATGTGAAATGATCAGCTGCGTCTCACGCGAGTTGCGCAGGTAATCCTCCAACCAGGCCGTGGTGTCGAGATCCAGATGGTTGGTAGGTTCATCAAGCAACAATACGTCTGCTGGAACTGCCAGCTGTCTGGCGAGTGCCACGCGTCCTCGTTCCCCACCACTTAGCTGCGTCACCAGCATGCTCCGCGCATCCGCTGCGGGAAAGCCGAGTCCTTCCAGTACTTCGTCTACACGAGCGGCATAGGTGTAACCGCCGCCATGCTCAAACCGCTCCATGTCCTGCGCGTATTGAGTGATCTGCTCCTCGGTCGTGTGCTCCCCCGCCTCCGTCAACGCATCTGTCTGCCGCGCCAGATCCTGTTCCAGATCAATCAACCAACGAAATGCTTCGGCGACAGCGTCCCACACTGTCGCAGCATCGGCAAAATCACGGTGCTGATCCAGCACCGCAAAACGCAGTCCCGGTCGCCGCGCGACAGACCCGCTTGTTGGCTTCTGCTCCCCCATGATGATGCGGAAGAGCGACGTCTTGCCGCTTCCGTTGCGACCGATGACCCCCCATCGCTCTCCTTCGCCGATGGTCGCCGTCACATCGCGCAGAATTGTCGTGGCACCGTACTGAACACCCACGCCTGAAAGCGAAATGAGCGTCACGACGACCCCTTCGTCGCTTTGGCCTCATCCAGCCAACCCTTCCACATCGCTTCGGCCGACCCCACCGTCAGCTTATGCCGCCATCTCGTGAGCGGAGTCTTCAACAAGAGGGGCTCCTCTGAGAGTATGTCCAGCCAGCGGTCGTCCGAGTACCGCGCAGGCGTGAGCCCGAGCTCACCAAATCTTCTGGAGTCGCAGTTGATCAGAGCGGCCACCCCATGTTGCTGCGCAAAGCGTTTGAGTTCGCCCAATGCAGCAGCACGCTCCATGAGATCCACGAAGTGTGTCTTGATGCGCCGCTCCGAAAAGAAACGGAGGGCCTTCCGGGTATCTGAACACTTCTTCGTTCCAAAGATCTGGACTTCCATTGCGTAGCGATGCGAATTGCGGGTCGCGGTAATGCTAATCGATTCCTGCTTCAACCGTATTGTGCACGTAGAGCTTCCAGGGCCGTACACGCCCCTCAAATGGCCGCAAAACCCCCATCTCACAACGATCTGGGGGCGCGCGATCCGTCGGCCTGATCCGCTGCCGTGGTTACGCAAGCGGCTCGAAACCCCGGACAATGATTTCGTCGACCTCATCAATCTGCCGGGGGCACACGAGGAATCACCCTCGTTCGTGTTTTTCCACGGCCTCGAGGGCTCCCTGTCGTCTCACTACGTGCCTGGCATGCTGCAATCGGCGAACGCGAGAGGATGGGACGCGACGATGCTCTTCTTCCGCACTTGCAATGGTCACGTCAATCGGCAGGCGCGATCATATCACAGCGGTGAGACCTCGGACATTGATTTTGTCGTTCGACACCTGCTCGACACACGCCCGCGTGCACCGGTCGTTGTCGTCGGTTTCTCACTCGGCGGCAACGCCCTGCTCAAATGGCTCGGCGAGCAGGGAGATCAGATCAATCCGCGCGTGCGCGCCGCCGCCGCGGTCTCCGTTCCGTACGATCTCGCGCGCAGCGCTGATCAGATAGAGGTGGCGTTGGGAGGATTCTACGCACGACGATTTGTGCGAACCCTCAAACGAAAAGCGCTGGCAAAGCTGCAACTGCATCCGGGTATCGCAGACGCCCTCGCCGTCAAACGCGCTCGAACGATCCGCGAATTCGACGATGCGTTCACCAGCCGTGTCCACGGCTTTGCCGACGCCGCCGATTACTACGCCCGCTGCAGCGCCATACGGTATATCGAGCACATCACCGTTCCAACTCTGCTTCTCAGTGCGTACGACGATCCGTTCATGCCGCCTGCGATGCTGGACGATGTGGCCACAGTGGCCCGAAATAACCCGATGCTTGTGCCAGAGTTCGTGCCCATCGGGGGACACGGGGGTTTTCTTGAAGGCACGTCAGCGTGGAACGCAACGTCGTACGCCGAGCGACGTCCGGCAGAGTTCGCCGCCGCTATTCTGGGTGTGTCGGCAATCCGTCCGATCAGCTAGTGTTCGTGAAGGGTCGCACGGGTGGGTCGAACCCTTGACCGGGAGTGACAGATGAATCAACGCGGCGGAGGGATGTATGTCTGATCTGGTACTCTTCTGCGTCCTGTTCTTCGGGCTGTTTATTCTTCGTGTCGTGGCAGCGACTTTCGTGTTTCTTTTTCTGCTGCCACAGGGCGATCGTTGCATCATGTGCGATGATCCCACTGTGCGCATCGCATCACCGTTGGCAGATCGCTGCTTTCCGTGGTTCCGCAAGCGATGGTGCCTCACTTGCGGTTGGGTCGGGATGCTGCGGCGCGGACCGATTTCTGAACCGGTGGTCAGCCGGGAAAAGGCAGCGCCGCGGAACAGCTAAACGTTTTGGCCGTTGTCGGCACCAGGGGATTCATGATCTGCCATGGCAAAAAGCGTCAGCCATTCAGGCCACGCTCCGCTGAGATCCATAAAATCATCGAAAGCGTTCAGGCCCACCGCTTCGAGTTCCATAAGCAGGAGTCCCAGCGCCTCCTCGTCGTGCACGGGACCAATACAGATTAATCCTCCCTCGACCTGAAACTCATCGCTGGTGAGGTTCAATCGCTGGTCGATCGCACTGCGCGTGAGTCCGACCCGCTCAAAGGAAGAACGTCGGATGAACAGGGTCGGGCGTCCGGTGGAGACTTTCAGAGGCATGATGGGCGCGGTACGGGGGATTGGGGCAGGACCATTAGCTTACACCATATGCTGACCGGTCTGGAACGCGAATTCGATGTGGTGGTCATTGGTGCAGGTCATGCGGGCAACGAAGCCGCTGTGGCCGCCGCACGCCTTGGCGCGTCGACGGGCCTCATCACGAGCGCACTCGAGGCCATCGGTCAGATGTCCTGCAATCCGGCCATCGGGGGCGTGGCCAAAGGCACCGTGGTACGCGAGGTCGATGCGCTTGGAGGAATTATGGCGCGGGCGACGGATCTTGCCACCCTGCAGTTCCGTATGCTCAATCGGGGAAAGGGACCCGCGGTTTGGGCGCCTCGCGCTCAGTGTGATCGCGGGCTGTATCGTCGCGCGGTCAGAACGCTCATCGAAGCTCAACCGAACCTGGAGTGCATTCAGGGAACGGTCGCGCGGCTCCTCTTCGAACCATCGGGCCGGCTCCGCGGCGTCGAGACTGTCGAGGGTCGACGCTTTGGCGCACGCGCCGTAGTGCTAACGGCCGGCACATTCTTACGGGGTAAAATCCATATCGGCACCCAGACCACGATGTCTGGTGGTCGGGCGGGTGAGAAGGCGACGGTCGATCTGGCGGAGCAACTCGAAGCGGCCGGACTCGAGATGGATCGCTTCAAAACTGGCACCCCGCCCCGCATCGACGGGCGATCAGTTGACTACAGCAAGGTCGAGCAGCAGGAAAGCGAGCTCGATGCCTTCGACTACGACTGGTCTCACTTCTGGACGACATCACAGCGACATAATAGCGGCGCCAAGCGCCTGAAACAGCTTCCTTGCTGGATCACCTTCTTGGGGGCAGAAGGCAAAACCGTCATCTCGGAGAACCTGCTGAAGTCGGCGATGTACGGCGGCACAATCGGCTCCAGAGGCCCGCGATACTGCCCGTCTGTGGAAGACAAAATTTACCGATTTCCTGACGCCGAGCGACACCAGATCTTTCTGGAGCCCGAAGGACTCGATACCAGCGAACAGTACGTCAACGGCCTCTCCACTTCGCTGCCGGCCGACGTGCAGGTGCGCATGCTTCAGACTGTGCCTGGGCTCGAGAACGTGCGTATGACCCGCGCCGGGTACGCTATTGAGTACGACTTCTTCCCGCCGACCCAGCTCGATTCATCGCTGCAGCTTCGCGCGATTCCCGGCCTGTATTTCGCCGGCCAGCTCAACGGCACCACCGGTTATGAAGAAGCTGCAGGGCAAGGCGTTTTAGCTGGAATCAACGCGGCGCTCAAGGTGACCGACCGTCCTCCACTCATTCTGGGACGCGAAACATCGTATATCGGTGTCTTGATTGATGATCTGGTCAGCAAGGGAGTCGATGAACCGTACCGGCTCTTTACCTCCCGCTCGGAGTTCCGCCTCACCGTGCGGCAGGACAACGCGCTGCAGAGACTCGCCGATACGGCGCGTGGATTGGGGATGTTCACCGACGATGAGCTACGGATCATCGACAATCGGCTCTCCGCACAACGGCGCGCCGCCGACCTCGCATGGGAAACCAGTATCACACCACAGCAGGCTCGCGCAGCGCTTGAACACGTGGGCAGCGCCGAACTCACCCAGAGTGCCAAGATCGCCGAAGTGGCCAAGCGTCAGAACGTGACGCTCGCCGCTCTCTTCGCGGCCGCCGGGGTTGGCGACGACCTCCCGCTCGACGCCACTACCACCGCGGAGCTGGAGCTTAAATACGCCGGATACTTTGAGCGCGAACGCACGGCCGCGGAGAAGATGCGTCGCCTGGGCGCCTTCGTACTTGACGAGACACTCCCTTTCGACGAAATGCGCTCGCTCTCCATGGAAGCGCGCCAAAAGCTCGCGGCCGTAAAACCACGCAGTCTCGCCCAGGCCGCCAGCATTCCCGGCGTTGGGCCAAACGACGTGCAGAACCTCGTCCTCGAGGTTGAACGGCGCCGACGCGTTGCAGCTGCCGCCCAAGGGCCGTCCTGACTATGTGTCCGATCCTATCCGTTCTTCTGACCGCCTCGTAAGCCCCGATTCGCAGGCGGTTCGTCCCCACCAGATCGTAGCATCAGCGGCGCTCGTTTTTGCGTTGCTGCCAATTGTAAACTGGATACGCGGCGGACACTCCGCACCGTGGTATTCAGACCGACTCGCGGAGTGGCTCTGGGGAACTGCGATCGCAGCGGGCCTGGGACTCGTGATCGCCATCCTCGGTCGGCGCATGTCCTTCCGACCGCTCGTTCATATGGAAGTCTGGGCCACTTCCGCCCGTGAGCATCCGCATCGCACCGGAATCGTGCTCGCCACAATTGCACTGGTTGGTTATTCCATTGCCGCCAAGGTGTTGTACTCAGGTGTCGCGCTTCACCTTGACGAAATCGCGCAGCTTATTCAAGCGCGGATCTTTGCAGACGGGCAGCTTTATCGAGACGTGGCTCAGTATCCTGAATTCTTCAGCCTTCAGCACATTGTGGAGGCCGATGGCAAATGGTTCAGCCAGTTTCCTCCGGGCTGGCCATTGATGATGACTCCGTTCGTTCTGCTCGGCGTCGGCTGGCTGAGCGGGCCAGTGTGGACATCACTCAGTGTGTTGGTCTTCTGGGGAATCGCCAGACATGTGACCGCGACGGCGGCACAAGCACTTGCCGCTGTACTGCTCTTTATGGCGGCGCCATTCGTTGTGTTCATGGGCTCCTCTCACATGAATCACGTGGGCGCACTGTTTTGGTTTCTGTGTGCTATCTACGCCCTGATCCGCTTGCAACAAGCGGCTGCCACCAATGTGCGTTGGTCACTGCTGCTTGGACTTTCGCTCGGCGCCCTCGCCACCGTACGTCCGCTCGATGCCGCCGCCGCCGCACTCCCTGCAGGGATATGGATTTTATGGCGCGCCGTGCATAACAGAGCACGTTGGTCCGACGTTGTCTCGTCCGGAGCCGCTCTTCTTCTCCCCATGGCCGCACTCGGCTGGTACAACACAATCACGGCAGGAACCCCGTTTACCTTCGCATACACGCTGCAATGGGGCAGCTCGCACGGACTTGGGTTCCATGCGGCCCCCTGGGGATCGGCACACACGGTTGCACGCGGTGTCGAATTAATTAATCTGTATTTTCTGCGTTTGCAGAGCTACCTCTTTGAGTCACCTGTTCCATCGCTGGTGTTTCCCGCGGGCGCGCTGATTCTCACGCGTCATCTCCGCGCCATCGATCGCTACCTGCTCGCGTTCCTGTCCCTTCTGCTTGCGGCTTACTTCAGCTACTGGCACGACGGGTTTTACCTCGGCCCCAGATTCGTTTATCTGCTGGTACCTGGCTTCGTCCTGTGGTCGGTGATGCTTCCAGGCGCGGTCGCAACGGTGATGTCGCGACGAATGAAGGAGCGCCCGGCGGGATTGACGCGTTGGGCTGCGTCCACGGTCACGGTTTGCGTCGTGATGGCTGCCTTCGTCAATACGCCCGCCCGTGGTAGCGTCTATCGAAACGGTCTTATTTCTTCCCGGGCAAATTCCGAAACTCTCCTGGCGGGCCTGAATCCGGAGAAGACGCTGATTTTTGTCCGTGAGACGTGGGGTGCTCAGTTAATGGCGCGTTTATGGCGTTTTGATGTCGGTAGAGATTTCGCCGAGCTTGCCTACTCGAGAAGCGACGCATGCGCGCTCGATCGACGACTGGTCGAAATCGAGCGTACCGGGTTGAGTGGCGAGGCTGCGCGCCAGGCATTGGTCCCACTCCTGGTTGATTCACTGCGCCTCGTTCGCAGCCCATATTCTCCGGACGACAGCGAGCGGTTGCTACCCGGTGCGCAGTACAGCAGTGGCTGCATCGACCGTATCGGCGAAGACCGGCAAGGCACCGCGCTGATGGCTCCGATCATCGCGCAGTCCGGGTGGCGCGTGCCCATCGCGAGGGATCTGGGACCGAGGAACGCCTTGCTCCTGTCGCTCTATCCCAGCCACGACATTTACCTTCTCCGCTCCAAGGGAGCGGAAACGGGTGCGCCGCTCGAATTGCTTGCAGTATCGCGGGATTCCGTCAGAGCCCTCGGTCACGGCCTTCCCTGGAGATAGGGTCACGAGTTACAGGATCACGTAACGTGCCTGTAGCTGGCCTCTACGCGGGTCTTTCTTGCTGGGTGGGCCACCCGGCAGCATGGACGCAGCCCCGCCACGCAGCGTTGCGCCGCGTGGACCAGTGTCGCGGTCGGGCTGGTCTCATTGTGGTTCGTCCGGGAATGGACGTGGTCACAGTCGGGTACGTCCGCTTCCGAGCGCGCGGATCGCTCAAAACCAGGCAACCCCTCGCCGTGGCCCGCGCTACCGAGATGTTTCACGTGGAACAAATGACCGACTCTGTGCGTCGAGCTCGGCTACACTGTGGGGCGGGGGAGCGCGCTGGATTGACCTCAACGCCGTTTGCCCCTCCCAGATGATTCCGTAGAATCGCGCGGTGGAGCCTCGGGCGTTGATCCCCACCGGAAGATCGAAATCATCCGCTCGCACATCGGTCAGCTACGAACACGGGCTGATCACGTGCGTTCGGCATTCAGAAAACGCGGCGTGCTTTGGGTTCTCTTTCGCGTCGTCCGTCGCAAAATCGAATCCCTGTCGGACGCGGTGATGAGGCCTCTCTTCAGAAGTAGCGCCTGGTCACCAGCGGGACAGGTCTGCCAACCGCGACAGGGTTCCGAACAACTCGTGCTGGCTGGTATCGGTTCGCAGTAAACCGGTCGATCCACAAGGGGCTCGGACGCTGCAGGCCGACGCCGATTCGGCGAGTGCCGGGGGCAAGTCAGCGCAACCGCGACAAGCCATCAGCGCAGAGTCACCTGGGCGAATTGTTCCACGTGAAACTCATCCTTTCCGGTGCTTTGCATCGCGCCCGGTCGACCGCGCTCCTATATTCCGCGCCTGGTCTACTATCCCTCCCATACACGACGAACACATCCTCTTGGGGAAAGTCCTCGCAGTTGCCAATCAGAAGGGCGGCGTCGGAAAAACCACGAGCTCGCTCAACCTCGCTGCCTGCATGGCCGCCGCAGAGCGACGCGTCCTCCTCGTAGACGCGGACCCCCAGGGGAATGCCACCAGCGGACTCGGCATCGATCGCGCAGCCATTCACAGAACAACGTACGACGCGATCCTGGGCGCTCCAGCGGCGGAGTGCATTCTCCGCTCGGTTCAGTTCCGCGACCTCGACGTTATGCCCGCTACAGCAGACTTGGCGGGTGCAGAAGTAGAACTGGTCAACGCGCAGGAACGGGAAACCGCGATGCGGCGAGCACTCTCACAAGTGGCCCACGAATACGACGTCGTTCTCATTGACTGCCCACCATCCCTCGGCCTGCTGACTGTAAACATGCTCGCCGCGGCCGACGGAGCTGTCATCCCACTCCAGTGCGAATACTTCGCCCTCGAAGGACTCTCTCAACTGCTCAGTACGATCGAGCTGATTCAGCGCGCGCTCAATCCCCAGCTCAGCGTCGTTGGTGTCCTCCTCACCATGTACGACTCCCGGTTGAACCTCTCGCGACAGGTCGCCGCAGACGCGAGAGAGTTCTTTAAAGAGAAAGTTTTCGACACTGTTATCCCCAGAAACGTCCGCGTCGCCGAAGCTCCAAGCTTCGGAAAACCTATAATTTCGTACGACATCACCTCCGTAGCCGCTGTCGCGTATATGAATGCAGCAAAGGAACTTATAGGTCGTCTGTAACCATATGTTTCTTTTTGGGAGCGGTCGCACTCGGCATCAAGTCTTTCCACAATACATTGTCTGATATGACTGATCGACCTGCCAGCCGTCGCCTCGGGCGAGGACTCGGTGCCCTCATCTCCGCTGCCAATCCCGTGGCGGAAGCGGCCACCGCGTCTGCCGAAACGGCCAGTGCATCATCCGCGGCGTCCGAAACACCGTGGCGCGAGATTCCCGTGGACAGCATCAAACCCAACGGATTCCAGCCCCGTCGACAGTTCGATCCCGAAGCGCTGGCCGAACTCGCACGAAGTCTGGAGGTTAATGGCCTCCTTCAACCCATCAGCGTGCGCGGCGACGCCCGTGCGGGCTACGAGCTGATCGCTGGTGAACGCCGACTCCGCGCAGCTAAACGCCTGGGTTGGACGACGATCGCCGCCCTCGTGCGCGAGGAGAACGACCAGCAAAGCCTCGTTCTTGCCCTGGTGGAGAACCTGCAACGTCATGACCTCAACCCCCTCGACGAAGCACACGGCTACCAACGCTTAATGAACGAGTTCGGACTGACCCAGCAGCAAGTCGCAGACGCCGTCGGCAAAGACCGTTCAACCATTGCGAATCTCCTGCGCGTTCTCGCCCTCCCGCAGGGAGTGCGTACCTTGCTGCAGGATGGCAGCATCTCGTTGGGTCACGCCCGCGCCCTGCTTGCCTTTCCCGACGACCGCTCAATCGTCGAGGCAGCTAAGCAAATCATCGAACAGCACCTGAGCGTGCGCGATATCGAACGTCTTGCGCAGGCGCAACGAAATCCATCGCGCGCGCGCGCGGCATCCGGCAGCGCCGCATCGAAGACACCTGCCGCTGAATCCAACCCCCAGATCCGACACCTCACTGAAGTCTTGCGGCGACACCTGCAGACGGACGTCACGCTGAAAGCCGACAAAACCGGACAGGGGGAACTGAGTGTCCGTTTCTATTCGCACGATGATTTGCAACGCGTATTGGAGCGCATCCTCGGTCGACCACTCGACGCGCTGTCCTGATTACCACCCTGACGAGCCGCAACAAACGACTATGGCCATCTTTAATAAACCAGCCGGCGAACGCACTGCCACCCGCATGGATGCTCCTCCAGGGTCAGAGAGCACCATGTCCGTCGTCGCCCATGGAATGATCATACACGGCGACGTGGAAACCGCAGGCGTACTCAAGATCGAGGGCGTCGTGGAAGGCGCCGTGCGTCATGCCCGCCAGGTCCTCCTCGGAAAAACGGGAATCCTGCGCGGCGATGTGCACACAACGGACGCCATCATCGGCGGCACCATTGTCGGCAATGTGATGGCCAGTGATCGCGTTGAACTACAAAGCACCGCATCCGTCGAAGGCGATATTCACACCAAAAGTATCATCGTCTTCGAAGGCGGGTCCATCAACGGTGCCGTACGTATGGGCGATGCCACAGGACAGAGCCGGCCGGTGAGTTCGGACCAACGTCTCGCCACCGAGTCGTGATCTCCGTCTTGCTGCCCGTTCGGGCAATGCGACGCTGTACCCGACTGCGCCCGCCCCGGATCGCCAGCGCACTGCTTGCGCTATGTCTCGCCCTGACCTCGGCATGCGAAAAGAGAAACTCCGACACGTCCGCGTTGCGCGTCGCGCTGCTGACACCGGGACCGATCTCGGATCAGTCGTGGAACGGCGGTGCGTACCAGGGACTGTTGTGGACTCGTGACTCCCTCGGCGCGTCCATCAGTCACATCCAAACGCGAACCCCCGCTGAGTTTGAAGAGAACTTTCGGCAATACGGCGCGCAGGGCTACACCGTCGTTTTCGGCCACGGATTCGAGTTTCAGGATGCCGCACTCCGCGTGGCGCCAGACTATCCGAACACGCTCTTCGTGACGACGTCCGGGACTACGACCGGACCCAACCTCGCAGGGATTCGCTTCGCGTTCGAAGAACCATCATTCATCGCTGGAGTGCTCGCCGCGATCGTCTCGAAGACACGTGCAGTCGGCGTCATCGGAGGCACGGAGCTCCCCCCCGTGAGGGCGAGCTTTGAAGCGTTTGCCGCCGGCGCACGCTCCGTCGACCCGAACATCCGTTTTGTCTCGTCCTACGTCGGCAACTGGGACGATGCTGGAGCAGGCAAGGAACAGGCACTGGCCCAGATCGCGAGTGGCGTTGATGTGATCTTTCAGAATGCCGACGCCGCCGGTCTGGGCGTGTTTCAGGCGGCCCGGGACACCAGGAAAGCTTGGGTCATCGGATCCAATGCCGATCAGAACCATGTGGCCCCCGAAGTGACACTCGGTAGTGTGCTCATTGATCTTCCAAAAGCATTTCTTCTCGTGGTACGCGAAATCAAGGACGGAACGTTCACGCCGCGCGTGATCGCGCTCGCGTCACCCTCCGGCGTCGTGCAATTCCTGATTAATCCGGCGATCGTTGATTCCCTCACGCCAGCTGCGCTTGCCGCCGTCGACTCGGTACGCAGCACGCTCCAGAGCGGAACGCTGCGAATCCCCGTCGCCTCGCGCGATTCGACCCAATGAGCGCCGATGACTACTGCACGTGACATCGCCACGTACCTCGACGCACTGCTCGAGACCACACGCTTCGTCGACTATCCCGGCGCACTGAACGGATTGCAGCTTGATCATCGCGGCCCTGTACACCGTGTCGCCACCGCCGTCGACTTCAGTCGCGAGACCATTTCGGCCACCATCGCCGCCGGCTGCAACATGCTGGTGCTCCATCATGGCATGTTCTGGGGTGGTACCACACGACTGATCGGCCCCGCATACGATAAGCTGCAACTGTTGTTTGAGCATGATATTGCTGTCTATGCCTCCCATTTACCGCTCGACGCCCACCCGGACGTTGGTAATTGCAGCCTGTTGGCTCGTGAGCTGGAGCTCGTGTGGACCGCACGCTTCGGCCAACACAATGGCAGCGAGATTGGTGTGCAGGGTCAGACTCACGTGACCACAAGTGAACTGCTCAGTCGCGCACACCGTTTTGCTGCACGCCATGGAGGCAGCGCGCGCGCGTCACATCATGTACCCGATCACGTGACCCGACGCTGGGCCATCATTACGGGCGCTGGCGCCGACAGCGGATCGATACGCGATGCAGCTGAACAAGGCATCGACACGCTGATTGTCGGTGAAGGCCCGCATCACACCACGGTCGATGCGCCCGACGTCGGTGTGGTTGTCATATATGCCGGGCACTACGCCACGGAAACACCAGGCGTCACCGCGATCGCCCAGGAGATCTCCGGGAAACTGGGCGTTCCAGCGCAGTTCCTTCCGCTCCCTACAGGGTCGTGAGCCCGGCGCTCGAGCTGCTCGACATTTGCAAGACGTTTGGCTCCACGCAGGCAGTACGACATGTCTCGCTGATTGTAGAACGAGGCAGTGTCCACGCGGTGCTGGGAGAAAACGGGGCCGGCAAGACGACGCTGCTAAATGTCGCGTATGGTCTGGTGCGTCCCGACTCAGGAACCGTGCAGCGCGCCGGTCGGCCCCTCCAGCTGCGTACCCCCGCCGACGCAATCGCCGCGGGAATCGGAATGGTGCAGCAGCACTTCAGTGTGGTCCCCGCGATGACCGTCGCCGAAAACGTCGCGCTGGGGGGTAAGGGGCGGTATCGGTTCACGCACACAGAACAGCACGTGCGCGCCCTCAGCACACAACTTGGCGTTGCGCTCGACCCATCGGCGATAGTCCGCGATCTGCCCGTAAGCGCGCAGCAGCGGCTCGAGATTCTCAAAGCGGTCGCCCATGGCGTTGAGGTGCTCATCCTCGATGAACCCACCGCAGTGCTCTCCCCCGTTGAAGCGACCGAATTAATGCGTTGGATCCGCTCGTATGCCGACCAGGGATACGCCGTCGTGCTCATAACCCACAAACTCCGCGAAGCGCTCGCCGTCGCGGATGCAATTACCGTCCTGCGCCACGGCAGCGTCACGCTCAGCGCCCCTGCGACGAACATCCAGGAACATGATGTCCTCGACGCGATGCTTGGCCCCGGGAAAGCGATCACCGGAGAGAAGGCAGACCAGCGCGTGCGCACGCACACGCGCGCGGCCGCTGGCAGCAGCGCTACCACGCCGAGTGCGGTGTTCGTATTGCGCGGGGTGAATGCGCATGACCACGGTCGTCGCGTTCACCTGCACAACGCCTCGTTCCAGATTAATGCCGGACAGTTGGTCGGGGTGGCAGCGGTCGAAGGTTCCGGCCATGACTTAATGCTCCGGCTCCTTGCCGGACGTGTCACGCCGACGTCCGGCGAGATTGTGCGCCCCCGTGACGTGGCGTTTGTCCCGGCAGACAGGCATGCAGAGGCAGTGGCCCTGCACATGACGCTGACGGAGAACCGGCTCTTGCGCGGCATCTCACGGCGCCGCGGTGCAATTAACTGGTCCGCCGAACAAATGGTCACAACGGATCTGCTGAGCGAATTTTCCGTTCACGCCGCGAGCGCGGACGCAGCCATGGTATCCTTGTCCGGAGGCAACCAGCAACGCTTTGTGCTGGCGCGCGAGCTGTCGCCCCTCCCCGCTGCCGTGGTGGTAGAGAACCCCACACGCGGACTGGACGTCGCGGCAGCCCGGACCGTCGCCAGCCGATTGCGCGACGCCTGCCAGCAAGGGGCCGCGGTTGTGTGGTACTCCAGCGATGTCGACGAACTGCTCTCCGTCGCAGATCGAATCCTCGTGATCCACCAGGGAAGCGTCGTTGAGGCGTCCAACCCCCTGAGTCGAGACGCGATCGGCCGCGCCATGCTGGGAGCCCAGCTCTCTTGACGGAACAAGAACTGCCGAAACGGAGGCTGTTCGCTCTGGTCCTCGCCGTCGTACTTGGCATGTCCCCCTGGTTCAGCGCGACCGTTGTCGCGCGGCCACTGCTGCAATCGTTGGCCGATGGGGATCAGGCGTCGGCCGCCTGGCTCACGATCGCCGTCCAACTCGGATTCGTCGCAGGATCCATCATCAGTGCGCTCTTTCAGCTGAGCGACAGATGGAGCACCCATCGTTTCGCGGCAGCCAGCGCATTGGCGGCTGCCGCCGCAACGAGTGCGCTCCTCATTCCCCAGCTGACCATCGGCAGTGTGCTCGCGCTTCGCTTCTTCACCGGAGCTGCGCTGGCAGGTGTATATCCTCCGGGTATAAAGATCGCTGCAGGATGGACGGTGGGCCGTCGCGGTCTTGCGATTGGCATACTCGTCGCTGGAACCACGCTGGCGTCGGCCGTGCCGCATCTTTTGGCCGCTGTTACACCGGAGAATGAGTGGCGCGGCGTTCTCGCATTGGCCGCACTGTGCGCCCTCTCAGGCGCGCTTCTTTTCGCGTTCGTCGTAACGGAAGGTCCCTTTCAGGCGCCGTCTGCGCCGTTCCGATTCTCCGCCATTCGAGACGTCGTGAGAAACCGCGGCGTGCGCCTGTCCACAGCCGGCTACCTCGGCCACATGTGGGAGCTGTACGCGATGTGGAGTTCCGTCGGCCTCTTTTTCACCTGGGTGGGGCAGGAGCGCGGTCTGCCGATTTGGGCAGGCCCCCTGCTCGCATTTCTTACCGTCGGCGCGGGTGCCATTGGCTGTGTTATCACGGGGGAGTTCGGAGACCGTGTCGGGCGGAGTACGTCAACCATCGTTCCGATGGCGATCAGTGCATCCTGCTGCGTCCTCATCGGTCTGGTGGCCAGCGGACCACTGCCGCTGCTTATCGTTGTTGCCATGATATGGGGCACGTCCATCGTGGCTGATTCGGCGCAGTTTTCTGCCTCAGTCACTGAGACCGCCGATCGAGACTACGTGGGCACGGCAGTGACCTTGCAAACGGCTGCCGGATTTCTGCTCACGCTCGTGACCATTCAGCTGGTACCCTGGTTAAGCAACGCGTGGGGATGGCGCTTTGCGTACATGCCGCTCGCGCTTGGCCCGCTGGCAGGAATTGTTGCGATGCGCCGCATGCGTTTACTCGAGACACCCCGCAGGTGAGGATCGCTCTGCCGACTGCTCAGTGGCAAATCGTCGGACGCTTTGCCGCTCCGGTGTTGGCCATTCTGGTGCTCGTCCTGATTCTCGCAGCGGGCGGCTACGACATCGGCGATGCGCTTCGTGCGCTCCTGCGCGGATCCGTTGGCTCTCCCTACGCCTTCTTCTCGGCGACGCTCGTTCGCGCTGTGCCCTTGTTGTTGACCGGTCTCGCTGTTGCGCTGGCCTTTCGGGGCGGAATTATCAATATCGGGGCCGACGGACAGCTGCTGGCTGGGGCGGCTGCTGCGACGGCAGTCGCTTTCGCCGGTTTGCCACCCTGGATCGCAATAATCTGCGCCCTCGTAGCGTCTTGTCTCGCTGGAGCGGCCGCAGCGTGCATCCCGGCCATCCTCAAGCGGATGGTGGGCGTGCTTGAGGTGATCACAACCATCATGTGCAATTTTGTGGCCCTGTATGTCGTGGGCTACCTCGTGCGTGGCCCTCTGCAGGAGCCCACACGCGTTTTCCCGCAGTCCGCGTCCATCGACGCAGCCCTGCGCTTGCCGACCATGTGGAGTGGAACTCGACTGCACATCGGATTCATTCTCGCCGTGGCGGTCGCAAGTGTTTTGTGGTGGTATGTGACGCGCACCGCCGGGGGGCTCCGTATTCGTATGATCGGCGCCAACAAAGTGGCTGCGCGCTCGGCCGGGCAGATTGATGTCGGTCGGTTAAGCTTTCGTGTGTTTCTGGTGAGCGGAGCCATCGCCGGTCTCGCCGGCGGCGTGGAAGTGCTTGGCGTGACGTACGCTCTGTATGAAAACCTCTCACCCGGATACGGCTACACCGCCATCGCTGTCGCGCTGCTTGCTCGACTCCATCCCCTGGGAATCATCGCCACTGCCATTCTGCTTGGAGGAATCGCGACAGGAGGATCCGCCATGCAACGCGATGCCAGTGTGCCCGCGACGCTGGTTTCCGTAATGGAGGCGGTGATCATTCTTGCTGTCGTTGCCTTTGACGCCCGAACCTTGCGACGGGTGCCGTCATGAGTTGGGACGCCGTTACACCCTTCCTCGAGGCGACTGTGCGGACCGCCACGCCGCTCGCGTTCGCGGCGTTGGGCGAGAGCGTGGGCCAACGTGCTGGAATCGTCAACATCGGTCTTGAGGGCAGCATCATGGCCGGTTGCTTAGCTGCAGCGATCGGAGCCCAACAAAGCGGAACACTGACCGGCCTCGTCATGGGGCTCGCCGCCGGAGTGTTTGTTGCTGCAATATTCGCGTTCTTTGCGCTCACTTTGCGCAGTGATCAGATCATAGCAGGCACGGCGATCGCAGTTGGCTCCTATGGAGCAACGGGAGCCCTGTCCATCGCGGCCTTTGGCACCGGCGGTGCCGCGCTCACCATTCAGACGCTGCGCTCAAGGCCCATCCCCATTCTGGCGGACATACCACTCCTCGGGCCCGCGCTGTTTAATCAACCTGTCACCACCTACTTGCTGTTTGTTGCGGTCCCTGTCCTGTGGTGGTGGATGTACCGCACGCACGCCGGTCTCGGCATTCGAGCTATTGGTGAACGGCCGCAGGCAGCGGTGGCAGCCGGAGTCCCTGTGCCGGCGCTCCGTTGGTTTGCCGTCCTGGCCAGCGGAGCCGGTGGGGGGTTGGCGGGCGCCACGTTGGTGCTCGCCCAGGTCGGTACATTCACCGAGCAGATGTCCGCTGGTCGCGGTTTCATCGCGTTGGCCATTGTCGCACTCGGCCGCTGGAATCCCGCTGGTGCGTTCGTCGGCGCTCTGCTTTATGGTGCGGCGTCTGCCGTGCAGTTCCGATTTCAGACGCTGGGGGCGGACCTGCCCTATCAACTCTTTCTTGCGCTGCCGTACGTGCTCACACTGGCCGTCCTCGCGAGCGGCGTGTCGCGCTCGCGCGCCCCGGAGGCCTTAGGCCATCCCATCGAGAGCCACCGCGCCTAACATCCGGTGTATGGACTGCTCCAGTAAAGCAACCAGCGATTCGTATCCTCACGGCGCAACACACTGTACACGACCCCATCACCGAGAAAGCGGGCTACGATCAGTTGCGCGGTTCCGCTTGCCTGATCAACGCCCGCCGCCAGCAGCTCCACGGACTCCATCATGTCCTCCGTACCGGCAGAGCGCTCGACGTACGCACGATGAAACGTCGTACGTGCAGACGGCGATGATTCAGCAATAATCAGCAGGTGTTCCTGAAGGGGCGTCGCCTCTTGATTAAGCGAACGAACCACTTCTGCGATCGCTATGGTCGTATCCTGCAGACGAAACGTGAGCGCACGGCGGACCACAAAAGGTATTCCGTGAAGGGCAGCAATCGTATCGCCGGGCGCCGACGATGCCACGCGTGCAATCGCCCGCGCAAGCACAAGGGAGTCAGCGCGCGTTCGCCCACTGAGCGAATCAGTCGGCAGCGGCCGGAACGTCCCGGTGGGAACCGCCACTGACCACAGCCCCGCTGACTCACCGTCCAAACGCATGCGCGGCCACGCGGTGCAGCCCGCAATGGAATCCGCAGCCGGAGGCGATGGCGCCAGCACGCGCTGAGCGACGATTTGACCATTCAACAGCAGGTCGTACGTCATGCGGCGGGCCCCTGCAACGTTGAGCGCTTCGCTCTCCAACATTCTCTCGCTCACTGCGGGGAGTACGACTCCGACGTTAAGTGGAGTGTCCTCAGGAACCAGAAAGGCCCCGCCCAGCACGACGACCTCCGGCACTGAGTCGACAGGTTCAGCAAGTGTGTCTGAAACGGGTAGCGGCTCTACAGCCTGCACCGTATCGTTTCCGCGCGGCGTGGTGTCGTCTCGACAGGCGACCGCGGTTGTAGTTGTCAGAACAGCCAAAGCCGCCATCGCCCATTTTCTCATGCCTGCAATCTCAAACGCTTTGGAGTCGCCCGTCAACTGCTTCAGGTACCGGACAGTCGAGTGACCCCATCGACTCAGCGGGGACGAGCTGACGCATTGTTGGACAAACTCGGTCTTGACCGCGCCGATGTGCGAGCGTGGGCCCTCTACGATTGGGCCATCTCCGCGTTTCAAACGTCCGTTCAGGTAGCCCTCCTTCCAATCTTTTTCGTAAAGGTGGCCGCGGCCACCCTGCCGGCCGCCTCCGCGACACAACGATGGGCCATCGCGAACACGATCGCAGCGTTGGTGGTTGCCATCGTCTCTCCGATTCTCGGTGCGCTCTCTGATGTTGCCGGCGCGAAGAAACGCTTTCTCGCCGGATTCGCCTTACTCGGGATTGCCGCTGTCTTTGGCCTCTTCTTCGTCAACCGAGGCGACCATGTCCTTGCCGCATGGCTTTACGTGATAGCCACAGTTGGTGCCACCGCAAGCTTTGTCTTTTATGAGTCCCTGCTGCCCCATTTGGTCGCGCCGGATCAGCTCGATCGCGTGAGTACCGCTGGCTACGCCGTGGGATACATCGGCGGTGGACTACTGCTCGCGCTCAATCTCGCCTGGGTGCTGTCCCCAGCCACTTTCGGAATCTCTCCGGACAATAATCTGCCTGTCCGTTTGTCCTTCGTGTCGGTCGCGGTGTGGTGGTTCGTTTTTATGATCCCCCTTCTCCGCCGCGTTAAAGAGCCACCGCTCATGCGCGAGCCCGACGAAGGTGGCACGGTCAGTTTATTGGTGACGCCCTTTGTCCGGTTGGGCGAAACGCTTCGCTCGTTGAGGACATTCAAACCGGCGTTCCTCATGCTGTTGGCCTTCCTGATCTACAATGACGGGATCCAGACCATTATTCGAATGGCCACCGCATACGGTACTGAGATCGGCATCGGAGAGTCCTCGCTGATCACGGCAATCCTGATCGTCCAGTTTGCCGGAATGCCATTCTCCTTCCTTTACGGACAGCTTGCTGCGCGGATAGGCGCGAAGCGCGCGGTGTTCCTGGGACTCCTGGCGTACGCCGGCATTTCAGTCATTGGGTATTTCATGAAGTCGGCGAGAGATTTCTACATTCTGGCGTTTCTTGTCAGCATGGTACAGGGGGGCACACAAGCGCTTAGCAGATCGCTCTTCGCCAGCATGATCCCGGCGCACAAATCAGGAGAGTTTTTCGGGTTCTACTCTGTGTTTGAAAAGTTTGCCTCTGTCTTCGGCCCCCTGCTATTCGCCATCGCCATTGAACAAACGGGCTCAAGCCGCAGTGCGATACTTGGCGTTATTGCGTTCTTCGCCATCGGCGCCTTGATCCTTTCGCGCGTCGATGTTGTGGAGGGCCGCCGACTCGCTCAGGAAGCCGAGAGAGCGATTCGAATCGTCCCGTCGTAGGACGGCGGCGGTAAGAACGGCCCACCAAGGTCCCAGTGCCAGGCGAGTCGTCGCTCGTCGGTACGGGGGTCCTTCAGTGGTTTGAACTGCAGCCGACTCTCGGCAATCCCAACGGCGCGTCCATAGCTGAGCAACAGCTCGCGATCGGTTGACACCAGGTGCGCCATGGCGCGGCCCTTCCAGACATGGCGGTGCAACCACAGACCGCCGTCCATGGCGTGGATCATCCCGTCACGCCGTTTGCTGAATTCCTTTAACTCCAGAACCTCGGCCCCGCCGCTGTGCCCACTCATAGGGCACGAAACTTACTCGGCGTCGCACCTACCCTACAGACACTTCAGGATGCCCTCTGTGGCCGCGGGTGCGAGCGGTGGTGCACTCCCGATGAACAATGCACACTCAATCGGAAACGCCTGAGGATGGGTCGCCTTGGCAGACCAACCCCCTCCATTCGCAACACCAAACGAAAAAGAGACGCCCGGTGAAGGATTCATGTTCAGGGCCGCGACGTTTGAGGTGTACGTGCCATAATCGTAGAAATACGCCTCTTGAGCGGTAGCGAGGTTGCGCAGGTCAGACCGTAGACCAGCGGCGTTGGCCTTTCCCTTGGTGTTCTGGAATTTCGGGATGGCGATCGCCGCAAGAATGCCGATTATGACAACCACGATCAGCAGTTCGATCAAGGTGAATCCGGCACGTTTTGCTCGCATGATGGCATTCATAGTCGTCGAATCCGAGGGTGCATCCTGTTTCCCTGGGTCCGGAAAGAGCAATGCCAAGGCCGGAAGCATTGCAGCATCCTATCTTCTTTAGTTTCAACGTGTTACGCGGACTCCTGTGACCGGCGTCACATCAGAAATCCTGCTCGAATCGCAGAAAGTGTCGCAGGATGCAACGATGCAGCGCCCCGATGATCAGCCCTTCGCCGCAATCCAGTTCGCACCGATCCCCAGGTCGGCAATCAGCGGAACACTCAACTGTGCCGCACCCTCCATCTCGCGCTTCACCACTTCACGCACCTGCTCGAGTGAAGCGCTCGGGACTTCAAAGACGAGCTCATCGTGCACCTGAAGGATCATGCGTGTGTCCGGAAATCGCTGCGCAAGCAAAGCATGAATCCGGATCATGGCGATCTTGATGAGATCCGCAGCTGAACCCTGAATAGGTGCGTTGGTTGCTACCCGTTCACCAAAGGCCCGTACGTTGAAATTCCGTTCCTTGAGTTCCGGAATGTAACGGCGCCGATGAAAGATGGTCTCGACGTATCCCTGCTGCTTTGCGAGATCAACCATTCGATCGAGATAGTCGCGCACACCGTGGAACCGCTCGAAGTACGTCGCAATAAAATCTTTTGCTTCCTGGTTCGTGATTCCGAGTTGCCTTGACAGGGCGTGCGCCCCCTGACCGTAGATCGTTGCGAAATTGATGGTTTTTGCCCGACCACGCATTTCACTGGTTACATCATCCAGCTCGACACCAAAAATGATTGCAGCGGTCTGCCGATGAATGTCCTCACCCGCCTTGAACGCACTGACGAACGCCTGATCGTCCGAAAGATGCGCAAGCAGTCGGAGTTCGATTTGTGAGTAGTCAGCTGCGATAAAGCTGTAGCCGGGTGCCGGAACAAAGGCCTCTCGAATCAGGCGCCCCAGCTCACTTCGGATGGGAATGTTCTGGAGATTCGGATCGGTCGACGATAGTCGCCCGGTCGCGGCGACCGTCTGATTGTACGTGGTGTGAATTCGGCCATCCCGAGGGAGAATCTGGTCTGGTAGCGTATCCAGGTACGTGTTCTCCAGCTTGGCAAGTTCGCGATACTCCATCAACAAGCCCGGAATACGGTGTCCCTCCTCCGCAAGTTCCTGCAACACGCTTGCGTCGGTAGACGGTCCCGTAGCGGTCTTCTTCTTCACGGGAAGTCCCAGCTTCTCGAACAGTATCACCCGCAACTGCGGGTTCGAGTTGATGTTAAATCGTTCCCCTGCCTCAGCGTAAATATTCTCTTCAATCCCTTCGCGAACAGCCTCGAAGCGAGTCTTGAGGCTCTTCAGAACGGCCACATCAACAGCCACTCCCGCCCACTCCATGTCGGCGAGCACAGGCACAAGATCCAGTTCGACCGTTTGGAGCAAGGTAGCCATTCCGGTCGCCTCCAGTTGCGGCACCATGGCCGCTTCGATCCCCGACATCGCGCGCAAGCGTTCAGCTGCAAAGCTCGCGGCCACTTCAATTGGCACTTCATCAAACGCGATCGATTTCTTTCCCGTGCCTACCAGAGCGTCCCAACCAGAAAGCGCCTGATTCAGAAACTCCTGACCCAGCACATCCAGCTCATGTGACCTGCGGCCAGGATCCAGCACATAACTGGCCAGCATCGTGTCAAACGACAGACCACGCAGTTCAATTCCAGCGCTGCGCAGGACGAGAGCGTCAAACTTGAAGTGATGTCCCGACTTGCGGATGGATGCATCGGTCAGGATCTCCCGAAGCACTGTCATCTGCTCATCCATCAGCGCAGGGAGGTTGCGCACTGATCCCGTCGACCGGGCGATGGCTTTGGCTGCGGCACTGTTGCCCTCTGGACTCACGCGATCCGCGTCCACGTCTCGTCCCAGCAATAACTCGCCTTGGGGAGGCGCCCATGCCCGATGGGCAAGTGGCAAATAGTACACATCGCCCTCGGGAACGGCACACACGATGGCAGTAAGCTGTGCGGTGAGCGGGTCTACGCGCGCCCCCGCCGCCGGATGCGGTTGTGTTTGCGTCGCAATGATCAGCTTGCCGGCTTTACGCACAGCGCAAACGAGCGCGTCCAGCTGATCCGCTCGGTCCACAACGATTGGTGGAGTCACTTCATCTGATGATGTGCTGGTCGCAGCGATCGTTGCCGGTTGCGCAATCGTCTTGAGCAATGACGTGAATTCAAGCTCAACGTAAAGCCGTCGCAAGGTGTCCGCCTCCGGCTCCTGACGCCGGAGAGCATCAAGCTGCAGCGCGATGGGAACGTCGCTCCGTATCGTCACCAGCTGCTTTGACAACCGCGCGCGCTCCGCATGTTCCAGCAATGCTTCGCGTGGGCGCTTCTTCGTCACCTCGCCGGCATGCGCCAGAATCGTCTCGAGGTCCCCGTAGGCGCTGACAAGCTCAACGGCGGTTTTGCCCCCAATGCCTGGAACTCCAGGTACGTTGTCCGACGAGTCGCCGACCATGGCGAGATAGTCCGTGACGAACTGCGGCGGAACACCAAGTCGTTCACTTCCGTTCTCCACGCCCACCCACTGTTCATCGACGGCGGCCGGCCCACCTCGTCCGGGATTCAGCAACCACACGCCGGGAGAAACCAACTGCTGAAAGTCCTTATCGCCCGACACGATCACAACCTCCAGACCTTCCTTCACCCCCTGTGCGGCGAGCGTCCCGATGACATCGTCTGCCTCATATCCGCTGACCGCAAGGACCGAAACCCTGAACCCGCTGAGCAACTCTTCGATGCGATCCAAACCCTGATCAAAATCCGCTTGCAGCTCGTCGGATAATTTTTCGCGTGTAGCTTTATACTCCGGAAACACGTCTTTCCGAAACGATGAGCCCGCATCATGGACCCAACCCACATAGTCCGGTTGGTGCTTGTCGAGCAGACGTTGAAGAAAGGTGACCACCCCCCATGCCGCAGAGGTGTTCTCGCCCTTTGCCGTGCGCAGTGGTCGCGACAGGAGTGCGAAGAATGCGCGATAGATGAGCGCATACCCGTCGATCAGAAAGAGCGTTGGGCGTTCGGGAGACGGACGATTGGTCGGTGCAGGCATCAGCGAAGTGGCAGGAAATCGAGCGTGCCACGTAAACAAGTGCGGCTGGCACCTGAGCGCCAGCCGCACCACGCAGCACGAGAGCCGCGTGCGCTACTGAACCATGAGTCGTCGCGCCAACGCTTCGAATTCCGCCTCAGCCGTCAGTGACATTTCCCATCGATCGAATCCTGTCTGATCCACGAACACCACGCTGAAGCGATGTTGTCGATACTCCCATACCTGCGTGCGATTGCGGCGCGAGAGGTCAGCAATGGTCGGCTCAATAATCTGATCCGGCGCGCCGAGTGCGACGAAAACACGCCCGCGATCGGTCAACCACCCAATCGATCCTTCCTGACGAAAACGCGCGTTCGCCTGATTGATTTTCCCGAAGTACTCACGCAACCCCTCGTGAGCAGGCGTCTGCGGCACCGGATCCGTCTCCCTGAGGAATGCAGCCCATAAGTCTGCGCGCCGTTCAACGTTGGCATTCCTCATCTCCTGCAGCCGACTTGCCGGCACATAGTACCGCAAGTAATCCAGCATCTCGGAAAACGTTGCGACAGGCAAATCTTCGCCGAATGCCACCAGAACGGGCGCTCGCAACGTGTCACTTCCACCAACTCGGCTGGCCGTCACACTGACGATGCCAACGCCAAGTCGATTGATTGGCACGTTCACCGTGCTACTGAACAAATCTTTCTGTTTAGTCAACGCAATCGTGTCGCTCCACAAGACGCCCGTACCGCCGTCCGGTCGCGCTGCAACGAACACATCGAATGAATCACCCGACGCATAACCTTCGATATAAAATGGCAGTATTGAATCGCGACCGAAGACGACAGTACTTCGCGGAGTGGCCGTGATTTGTGGCATCATCTGCCGCGTGGTCCGCGGCGTGGCATCGTAGTACGCCACGGGTGAGGAAATCGCGCCGTCACCAAATCGGGGAACGCCGATCGTCGCCTCGATTGCGCTTCCCACAGAAACGGAGTCCCCCTTCACCCCCAGGCGAAGGTCGTATTGGCCGGGGGCCAGATACACCGGCTGCGTGAACAGTACGCTCTCGTCGGTGCGCTGCGTTTCACGAAAAGTCAGCACGCGGACCGTTTCATCTCGTTTCGTCGCCGATACGCGCTCGCCGCCACGGCGTACTTCCAGCGAAACGGAATAGTTCGCCCGAAATCGATCACCCTCGCGAGAAAAACGGAGGGCGCGATTGGCGATCGATACCGTCAGGAGCATCAAGGTACTGTCTGTGGTACGTCCGCCAAGGAAACTCAGGCTGCCCACAAACGGCGTTTCATCCCCGACGGCCAGCAAACCCAACCTCCGGTACAAATCCACGACATCCGGCTGCTGCGGTACGCCGCGGACAGTCCGACCAGAGCTCGCTGCTGGTCCCAGGGTCGCGGGACCAGGGCCGGCGCCAGGTGCACTCGGACCGGAGCCTCGCCCTGACGCGCAGGACGCGCCACCCGAGATGCACAGAGTTAGTACGAGCGCGTGACGAAAGATGCGGTGCGTTGTCATTTTGGTTGCCTTTATCGCCCATTTCCGGCGCAATTCTGCCCCAGTTGAAGGAGAAACACGATAGTCGCTTGCTGCCCTACTGCAGCGACATTAGGTTCGCCCCGTGCCTCAAGAGAATTTCGTCGGTCGCGACATCGCTGGCTACTCGCTAAAGCAACTCGTCGGTGAAGGAGGCACGGCGATCGTCTATCGCGCGGAGCATCCTGCGCACGGGGTCGTCGCTTTTAAGCTCCTTCGTGAGAAACTCCGTCACGAACGGACGGCCGTCACGCGCTTCACACGTGAATCCGAGTTCGGACGGCGGGTCATCCACCCCAATGTGATCCGCACCCTCGATCTGGGGTTATCCGACGGACTGCACTATCTGGCGCTCGAGTGGGCAGACGGTGAGCTCCTCGAAAAATACGCCAAACGGAAGGTACCGCTCGCAGCCGCTGAGGTCGGTGTTATCATTTCGCAGTTGGCCGCTGCCGTGGGCGCGGTGCACGCCGCAGGGATCGTGCACCGCGATCTCAAGCCCGACAACGCGATGTACGATCCAGACAAACAAGTCATCAAACTTCTGGACTTCGGTATTGCCGCTGCCACCGATACCACGCAGGACGATCGCCTGACACGGGCCGGATTCTTCGTGGGAACCCTGATGTATGTCGCTCCGGAAGCCCTCTCCGGAGAGCTGGTCACGTTGGCAGCAGATCAGTACTCCCTAGCAACGATCGCGTATTACCTGCTCACTGGAGCCCTGCCCTACACGGCCAAGAGCCCTCGTGAGATGTTCACCCTCTTGCTGCAGCAGCCTCCAACACCGCTGCGCGCTGCCTCGACCGAGCTGCGTTTTGCTCCCGCAGTGGAGGAGACGGTTATGCGCGGGCTCGCTCGTAATCCAACGGATCGTTTTCCGGATGTGACGTCCTTCGCCAGCACCCTCAGCGAAGCACTCACGCAGGAACCGCCGCCGCCCGAGCCTGTGGTCGACCCGTCAACTGGAATTCTTTCGAAGATGAAGGGGCTCTTCCGCCGCTAAGCCGATGACGTCCGCCCATCATCGACTCACGCAGCTGCTTGCCGACCGCAGTGCCAAACGCGGGCAATTTACGCTCGCGTCCGGTCGCTCCTCCGATCTGTATATCGACGCCCGCCTAACGACAATGAGTCCGGACGGGTTGCAATTGATCGGTGAACTCGGCACTGCCGTGATTTTGCGCGAGTACCCCGAAGTGCAGTCCGTCGGCGGACTTACGCTGGGAGCAGATCCTATCGCATATGCGATTGCACATCATAGTGCTTCGCTCCCACAGCCCATTCGAGCGTTTACGGTTCGCAAGGAGCCCAAGGGCCATGGCATGGGCAGACAGGTCGAAGGCCCCTATCGCGAAGGCGATGCGGTGGTGGTCGTGGAGGACGTGATCACCACCGGTTCATCGGCGCTCAAGGCAGCTGACGTGCTCCGTCACCACAACGCGCGCATCCTGGGCGTACTCGCACTCGTTGACCGACAGGAAGGCGGACGCGAGGCCATCGAACAAACTGGATTGCGCGTGTACTCGCTTGTGGTCGCTTCGGAGGTTCGCAAACTCCTTCCCTAGTTGTCATCGTGCTGATGCTCCATTTGACGGCGAGTGATTCTCCGTCCACCACGGATCGTGACCAGCGGATCGAAGTGGAGCCATGAGTCGCGATGCTGCAAAATCAACTCATCGCGAAAGCGCTGCAACATCCCATCTGCATCGTATCGACTCCGGAACTCGCTGGCGCGTAAGCCGAGCAGAATGCGTACGTGCCTCCCGAAGCTTTGCGCGCTTGAGTATCCCAGCCGCAAGGATACCAGGCTGACGGAGAGTCCCGGATTCTCCAGCAACCGGGCTGCAAACACAAGCCGTGCGTAGGACAGGTATTTCCGAGGCGGTGGAAGAGTGGCACGAAAAAATCGGCTCATGAGCGTGCTTGGCATTACCTGAAGACCATCTGCCAGTGAACGAATCGTGCCGGTACGCGGAGCCACGGCAAACAACACCTCAAAGAAGTTTCGCGCTCCCTGCGACACGCCTGCCAGATCCATACTCACCAGTGCGACAGCGCGCTGGCGAAGTGAGACGGAATGTTCCGTGTAGAGCAGGTTACGCAGTTCTGCCCATCCAGCTGGATCCCGAATGTCCACCAGAGTTCGAATGCCGCACTGGCCGAGCGTGAGCACTGCACGAGCTGTCCCGCGATCACTCTGAGAGATCAGGGCCACTGTTGGAACCTGGGGAAATTCGCGCACAACGCGTGCGATGCGTGCGGCATCTCCAGCATGTTGACAGTAGCCCGTCGATACGATGACCAGCTGAGCACGTTGATGACGCAGATCTCTCAGCACATCCTCAACCGTGTCCCTGTGGCACGCGTCAAACCCTTCCAATCGGGCGGCGTCGAGCCGCACTCGTTCCTCAGCGGTGAGCATTGTCGTGACGGGCGTACCGCGAAAGTGTGGTCTGATCATACGCGGGAGGGTGTGAGTGGGAGATTGCAAGAACAGACTAGGTTCTACAGTCACCAAGCCGTCACATTGAGCCACAATTGCCGCTATGTTACAGAGTCACGTAGCGGCAACTGGATAGTCGTGGGTACCAGCGAGCCTCAGCTCGGTGCGTGCTCGAGGAAAGTCCGGGCTCCACAGGACACACTGCCAGGTAACTCCTGGACACTGCTTGCGGTGATGGACAGTGCCACAGAAAAGAAACCGCCGTCATGGAAACATGGCGGTAAGGGTGAAATGGTGGGGTAAGAGCCCACCGCATCTGCGGTAACGCAGATGGCAGGGTAAACCCCAGTGGGAGCAAGGCCAAGTAAGCAGCGAGGGCTGGTCCGGCTCGATTCAGACGCTGCGGGTAGGCTGCTACAGGCTGCAGGCGACTGCAGTCGCAGAGGAATGACTATCCGGATATGCTGCATGATATCTGACAGAACCCGGCTTATAGGTTGCCGCTACGTGACCACACTTCTGCAGCGATGCACGACCGCGCGGCGTCTTTCAATTCTGGCATTGAGTGTCGCGGCATGCGCCCGGAGTGCTCCGGAGACCGGAGTCACACCACCCGCCATCGTGCTTCCACCGATTGCTGATACCACGCCGTTACAGCCCCTGCACCTCGATATCGATTGGCAACCCACACGGTTTAATATTGCTGCTGCAATTGTGACCCGTGAGCCTGGCACCACGATGCCATCTGACTCCGTCGAGGTATCAACCGCGATTGACGTCGCACCAGCTGATTCTGTACTCGTACTTCGCGCGACCGACTCAACGGCAGCGGTCATCCTGCAGATGAACACGAAGTCGACCCTCTCCGGAACATCCCGTTCCATCCAGGTTCGATCACTGTCACCGCCCTGTCGAGTCGAGCCGACGCCTCTGCGTAGCCCACTCTTGCTGCGGCTGCTTATTCCACCCCAGATCGTTCGCGGAGTCCTCCGCGATACGCTGCAGTACATGCAGTGCCTGAATGCCGAGCCTCAGCTGCGGACAGCGTATTACACGTGGACGGCACGGGACACAATCGTCGACGTTGTCTTCGAGATGGCTTTCGACATCGATTCGTCGCGAGCCGTTCCCACTCGGTCCCGGGCGGTCCTGGTTGGAAGTAGCGCCATCGTTCGCAACCAGACCTCACATATCGTGGAATCGCTGCGGTTCGCCATCCGCACCCAGCTTATCGGTCAGACCGTTCGCAATGGCATCCGTGTAATGCAATCCATTGATCAGGAAGTGCGCGGTACGATGTCGCCCCGGAACCCCTGAACGATCAATCGTTAAGCCGTAGCGGCATAACCAGACAGAGATACTTCGCCGGATCGGACCATCCCTCCGGCTCAATAGTCGCTGCGCGATCTGAGGCCTTGAGCGTGAGTCGGACTTCCTCCGTAGGCATAAAGCGGAGCACCTCCAACAGGTAAACGCCGTTAAAACCGACATCGAGCGGATCGCCATCGTAGCGTACTGCCAACTCATCCTGCCCTTCTCCGAGGTCCGGCGTTGCCACGGTGAATTTCAGCAATGCGCTGTTAAAACTCAGCTTAACGCGATGTGTCTGATCCGACGCTACGACCGCCATACGTTTCAAAGCTGAAATCAGCGGAGCTTTCTCGATAATAGCGACTTTATCATTGTCCTTCGGAATCACCTGCTCGTATGGTGGGTACGGTCCCTCGATCAGTCGCGTGTAGACGGAGGTAAACGGTGACCGGAAAGCGAGATGATTATCTCCACGCCCAAACTCCAGCTCCTCATCACCAGGAAATAGTCGTTTGACTTGCTCCAGCGCCTTTGGAGGCACAATCAAACTCAGCGCAGATGCATCTGAGACGCTCACCTCCATCTTTGCTAAACGATGTCCGTTCGTGGCGACCATCCGCATCGTATCTCCCTGCACTTCCCACAGCACGCCGTTCAAAATTGGGCGACTTTCCTCGACCGAAACCGCAAACGATGTGTGTGTGATCAGGGACTGAAGAACGGAACTTTTCAGACGCCAGTTCTTCCCGAATTCCACCGGCGGAAATGCCGGAAACTCATCTTTCGGAAGGCCAAGAAGTTTGAACTTCGACCTACCGCATTCCAGCCCAACCCTTTGTTCGCCAATTGACGCAATCTTGATCGGAGATGGCGGCAACTCGCGAACTATCTCACTCAGTTTTCGCGCAGGAACCGCAATAGCACCTGACGTTTCCACATCTGCCGGAATTTCAGTACTTACAGCAATATCAAGATCTGTCCCCGATAACCGAAGTGTGCCCTTTTCCGTCGCTTCCAGGAGAATGGTCGACAAAATTGGTAATGTCGTTTTTGCTGGAATAGCAGCACCAACTGCTGAAAGTGCTTCCTGGAACTTCTCACGGCTTATCGAGAGACGCATCTGAAGTGTGGGACTTGAGGGTTGATTCGATCCTGCAGTCTGTGCACTTAGTCTTTAAGAGGAGAATAAAGATAAGGTGCTAGTATAGGCTGTGGGAAAGTGGATTACGTGGCTATCTACTTGAGAAGCTTGGATTTAGCGGTTTCAAAGCGTGTCGAGAAATCTGAGTCAGTCTTCAGAAGTTCTGTGGCACGTTCAAGGCTGTGAATAACTGTGCTGTGATCGCGTCCCCCGAATGCGTTTCCAATTTCGACTAATTGCATATGGAGGAGTTCCCTCGTGAGAGACATAGCAGCTTGTCGCGGTATTGTAAGCATTTTCAGACGACTTTTTGATCGAAGTTGTTCAGGAGTGACGCCCCAGGTCTCGGCGACAATCTCCTGCACGCGACCAACCGTAATCGGGGTGAGTTCTGTGATAACACCTTCTTTCGAGTGGCGGAGTTTGTCTCGAAGTGCCTCCTGAGCAAGTGCCACGGTGATATTTCGTTTCTTGATCGAGGCGTACGCGATGAGGCGAATTAATGCACCCTCGAGTTCACGGACACTCGAACGAATGTGCTCGGCAAGGAAGCGAATAACCTCATCTGATACGGATGCTTCCAGACGCTCTATTTCTGCTTTTTTTCGCAGGATCGCAATCCGTAACTCAAGATCAGGAAGTGCGATATCGCAGACCATTCCCCACTGAAAGCGGGTCACGAGTCTGGTTTCAATACCGGGAATTTCGGAGGGTGGTCTGTCCGAAGTGAGAACGATCTGTCTTCCTGCTTCATACAGCGCGTTGAACGTGTGGAAAAATTCTTCCTGGGTAGCTTCTTTGCCCCGCAAAAAATGGATGTCGTCAATCAGAAGCAAATCTGTCTCGCGAAATCGCCGACGAAACTCGCTTGTGGAATTTCCCTTGATGGAGCTGATGTATTCGTTGGTAAACTGCTCCGCGCCCATATAGGTGACACGCAGGTCAGTGACTGAGGCGAGGAGATCGTGTGCGACAGCCTGCATCAAATGTGTCTTGCCAACGCCGGACGGTCCGTAGATAAACAAGGGATTGAAGCGCTTCCCCGGTGCCTGAGCGACCGCAGAGGCCGCCGCTGCAGCGACCTCGTTGCCCTTTCCGATAACGAATTGATCGAACGTGTACCGGGAACTCAGTGAGGGCTTACGTGCCGTCAGTGAAATCGAAGCAGGTCGACTCTTTCCTGGGACGAACAAATCCATCTGCACACGCTTCTGTCTTTCCTCGTCAGCCCTGAAGACAATCGACACCGGAGCTCCGATTGCGAGGGGCGCAATCGATTCAAGGAGCTGTGTGTGTTTCTTCTCGTTCCAGTCAACGGCGAACTGATCGGCGACGCGCACAATAAGCTTGTCACCTGTAAACTCAACGGGGACAGCATGTTGTAGCCAAGTTGTAAACGTCTGTTCCGGGATGCGCTCACGCGCTACTCTGAGTATTCGATCCCAGATTTCTGACGCGGAGAGCTCCATGTACTATGTGGATAAATGCGGGATGCGCCAAACTAGGCCCTCGCTGTGGAGATTTCAATACGTCGCGAAACCAAGCAAGAGATAACACGTTGACACACAACGCTTAAGCGCCTATGCTTCGCGGTCTTTGGTAGATGATCTTTGCTTCGCATTCTTTGATTCTGTCATTCCATGGGAAAGCCTACTTACCGCCCCAGAAACAAGCGCCGCATCCGTACCCACGGATTTCGGGCGCGCATGGCAACCCGGTGGGGGCGCGCTGTCCTCAGCCGTCGCCGCAAGAAGGGTCGCCATCAGCTCACCGTTAAGCTTCCGTCGAAATACGCCGCCTAAACGGTTCAGCTACCCGCCCGCGCGACGCCTAACAGCCCGCGCGGACATTGAGCGATTACGTCATGAGGGGAAGGCCTTCCGAACGGCCGCACTGCTCGTTCGGGTGAGCCCTTCCCCGTTTGATTTCTTACGAGTTGGTATTGTGGTACCTCGTTATGGCCAAACTGCGGTTGACAGGAATCGTGTGAAACGCCGGATTCGGGAACTCGTACGCCTTCGTGTGCTCTCGCACGCCAGGTCTGCGGACCTCGTGATTTGGGCGCAGCCGAGTGCGTATCGTGCGACGTACGCGGATCTTGGTCGCGATATCGACGTTTTGCTCTCTCGTCTCGATCGCCATCTGGCGATCGCTGAGTAGTCACCCTTATGCGCTGGTTTCTGACATCGCTCGTTCGAGGATATCAGCTCTTTCTGGGCCCGCTGCTGCCCGCGATGTGCCGGTATTATCCGTCGTGTTCTGAGTATGCGCTCGAAGCGCTGCAGAAACATGGGGGTGTGAAGGGTGGTGTACTGGCGGCTCGTCGTATTGGGCGCTGCCACCCATTTCGCGCAGGTGGCTACGATCCCGTTCCCTAAGCTGAGCTCATTCGACTGATGGATAGACGCACCGTACTTGCACTCGCCTTGATCCTCGGGGTCATTCTTCTGACACCCAAGCTCTTTCCAAGGCAGGCTGCCTCTCTTCCTGTGGCGGCCACCGACTCCGGCATTGTCACGGCACCTGGCGGCACGGCACCAAGTCCTGTGGTGCCTGCACCAAACGCACCGCCGCCGCAGCGTACTGCTGCTGAAGCCACACCGGCTGTGGCTTCGGTCGACACACCGTCAACGCTGAGTGCGGCACCGATCGGCGATTCGGTCGTCGTAACGGGATCAAGCGCGAGTTATGTCTTCGAAACGCTTGGTGCATCGCTCCAGCGCGTGGATCTGTTGCACTATCGATCATTGCGATCGGCGGACGAAATCGTGCGGATTACCGCGGAGGGCACACCACTCCTGTCGTATCGGCTCCTGAGTGCAACTGACACAACGGTCCTGCGCTCAATTCCGTTTGCGGTGTCCACGCCGCAAGAAAACAACGTGTTGCTTACCGCATCGACGGGCCGACAGGATGTCGCCATAGCCTACACCATTGTTCCCGACAGCTTCATCACGCGGGTGCAGGGAAGTGTCCGCGCACACGAGGGCCAGGGCCAGTCTCGCTACCTGCTGGTCGATTTCCCGGAGACGCTGCACTCGTACGAGGCGGACACAGCGGCGGATCATGGCGCGCTCTCCTTTGCCATCAAGCCAAATATTAAGAACGCCGTCGGTGTGCGCTTCGGCGAACTGGATCCCGGCGAGCGAAAGGTGGTTCCTGGCCCGTTGAGCTGGGTTGTTGCGAAGAACAAGTACTTTATGGCAGCCGTTCTGGCTGATTCCGGCACAACCCACTTTGCCGAGGCCACGGTCGTGGGCGGCACTCGCGATTCACGAGAAGCAACCCGGGCCAAAGGAACGCTGGTCGTTGAACTGCCGGCAGACGGTTCCTTTGCGTTCGAACTGTATACCGGGCCTCAGCAATACCAACGACTGCGGGCGCTGGGCCGGGATTTCGAGAACTCGAACCCGTACGGTGGCTTCTTTCAGGGTGTTGTGCAGCCCTTTGCCACGATCGTTATGCGTGTCCTCCTGTGGATGAAGGCAACACTCGGCCTCAGTTACGGGTGGTTGCTTGTCATCTTTGGTGTTGCGGTCCGCATGATTCTGTGGCCGCTTAATCAGGGTGCGATGCGCACGAGCCTCAAGATGCAGCGCATTCAGCCCGAGATGAATGAGGTTCAGAAGAAATACAAAGGCGATCCACAGAAGTTGCAAAGCGAGATGATGAAGCTGTACAAAGAGCACAACATGAGTCCATTCAGCGCATTTGCCGGCTGTTTACCAATTCTGATTCCCATGCCGGTGCTCTTTGCGCTCTTCTTTGTGTTTCAGAACACGATTGAATTCCGGGGCGTGCCATTCCTTTGGCTGGCGGATATTTCGCTGAAGGACCCCTTCTACATCGTTCCACTCCTCATGGGTGTGTCGATGTTCGCCCTGTCGTGGATCGGACTGCGCAATGCGCCGCCGAATCAGCAGGCCAAAATGATGGCTTACGTCATGCCGATCATGATGACCGTGCTTTTTGCGAACTTTGCATCGGGATTGAACCTGTACTATGCGGTGCAGAATGTCGCAGCGCTTCCGCAGCAGTGGCTGATCGCGAACGAACGGGCGAAGAGTCGAAAGACGTAGCCTCGCCTGACCTGACCATGCTACAGCACCGCCGCGATACCATTGCGGCGGTCAGCACCGCGACGGGTCGTGCCGCCATCGCGGTTGTGCGTCTGAGCGGTCCACATGCTGCATCGATCGCTGAACGGATGGCGCCACTTCCCAATCAGACGGGTCGTGTTGCATTGCGCACGCTTCGTGATCCGCGGGACGGTTCGGCGATCGACGAGGCGCTGGTCACGCGTTTTGCTGCGCCTGCTTCATACACGGGCGAGGACATCGTCGAGTTCGCGTGCCATGGAGGGAGCGCTGTGTCTTCTGCCTTGCTCGATGCGCTCATCAATGCTGGGGCCAGAGTAGCTGAACCGGGTGAATTCACGGCACGCGCGGTCCTGAACGGCAGAATTGATATCCTGCAGGCGGAGGCCATCGGTGACTTGATCGATGCGCAGACCCGTGCAGGACGCACGGTGGCGCTCGCACAGCTTGATGGTGGACTCTCCCGCCTCGTCAGCGGACTGCGCGAATCCATCCTCACCGTGGAAGCGCTTCTGTCCTACGACATTGACTTTCCGGAGGAAGACGACGGACCAATCGATACGACGCGCATCGCGAATGCAGTGGAGGAAGTTCTTGCATCGCTGACGTCACTGCTGGCTGGGAGCAGCGCCCACGAGGCCGTGCGTGAAGGCGCTGTTGTCGTCATAGCCGGACCGCCGAATGCAGGCAAGTCTTCGTTGCTTAACGCAATCGTGGGACAACGGCGCGCCCTGGTGTCAGATATGCCGGGTACGACGCGGGATGCGATTGAGGTGAGGGTTGAAACATCTCGCTGGCCGCTCGTGCTTGTTGACACGGCTGGCCTGAGGAATAGTGTCGATCCAGTGGAGGTGATGGGGATCGAAGTTTCGCAGGATAGAATCCGGTCTGCTCATCTGGTCCTGTTCTGCGACGACACGCTAGAGTCGCTCAGGGCGAATATGGATCGATTCGTCAGCCTGCATGCGACGCCCATGTTGGGCGTTCTCACAAAAAGCGATCTGCGTGACACCAGCCACGACGATCTTCCGCCGGACATCGTTGAAGTCAGCGCACTAAGCCGCAACGGTCTGGACGTGCTCCTGATTGCAGTGAGTGAAGCCCTCGACACGTTATTGGGTGCTGTGCCTCTGAACGCTCCCATGCTCACACGAACGCGACACCATCACGCCATCGAAGCCGCAAAATCAGAATTGGAGATGTTTCTTTCTGCCTGGAGGGAGCGAACTCTACCTCCCACTGTTGCCGCCGTCCACGTGCGCGCGGCCTCCGAATCACTCGGCGAACTCATCGGCGCCATTGACGTCGATTCAATTCTGGAACGAGTGTTTCGAACCTTTTGCGTCGGGAAATAAACGTTGATCAGGCGGAGGCGGCCGACGAAGACTCGGGAGCAATCCCAACGATTTCTTCGGCCGAGGCACGAATGGCCCATGCAATCCCACGTTGTTCTACGGCAGCCTCGGCCATCCGGGCGCCCACAAAATATCCGGAACGCTCAGGAACGACGACGCGCTCCACCGTGCGTGTTTCTTCGCTGGTTCCGCCGAGTAAATAACGCAGACGCAGACCGAGCGCAGCATTGTTGAGGTCGGCAGAAACACCGCGTGAAATCACCGGTTCCAGTTCCCTGACCCTCGCGTATTGCCTCCGCCCATAGCCGTAATATTCCCAGGCAGCGTGTCCGGGGCTCACCATGCGCGACGTCAACACAGCAAGTCCCTCATTGATTAACAATTCGCGCAGTGACACGCGGCGGCCGCTCTCCCAATAGGAATAATATCCGTCGGCGGCGTCCACGAGGTCCCGCATCTCACTGCGACTCTCCGGAGACGTGTAACGCACGGCGTGGGCAATTTCGTGAGCGAGCCACATCGGAATCAACTCAGGATCCAGTCCAAGACCCTGTGTTTCAGGATTGGCGACGCCAGTAAAATGCTCGAGGCACACAAAGGCCGTCGCTCGTCCCGATACCACCAACTCGCCCGCGTTCGCGCCGCCGACTCCGACCATGAGCACGACATCGATGTCTACGTCGGTGCCTAACAACTCCGCGCATTTTGCTTCGGCGCGCGTCGCAAGCGACACCACATCGGTGCGTTCAAGCATTGCACGCAAATCCGAGCGATCGGCAAACGCGGTCATCCGCACGACATCCAGAAAGTGTTCACTCTCCGGATCGAAGACGTAGTTATGCCAGTACGCAGACAAACGCGCACGATGACGTTCGAAGTACTCTTGGTAAGCGGCGACTCGATCTGTGCTGTTCAGGACGGCGAAGAAGTCCGGAATCAGATTTATGAGCATCAGGAGGAAAGTCGCAGAGAGGCAGACTCAGAAAACCAATGAACGGGGCGAATGATACGTCGCCACGTGTTTGCGAACAAGAGACGTTTCCCGCCTGTGCGCTTTTTGTGTGAAAGCGAGCAAGGCCTCTATCGCGTACCGAAGAGGCGGTCGCCGGCATCGCCGAGGCCCGGCAGGATGTAGCCGAGTTCGTTGAGTTCGCGATCGAGCGCTGCACAATGGATCAACGTATCCGGATGGTCGCGAAGCAGGCGCTCCACGCCTTCCGGCGCCGCAACCAGGCACAGCAGCCTGATGGTTGAAGCGCCGACTCGTTTAAGTGACGTGATGGCGGATGACGCACTCCCACCAGTCGCGAGCATTGGATCGAGCACGAAAAATTCGCGTTGACTCGCATCTCCCGGAACCTTGAAGTAGTAGTCAACTGGTTCGAGGGTCGCATGATCACGGTACAAACCGATGTGCCCCACGCGAGCTGATGGAACGAGTCGAAGGATCCCCTCAACCATGCCGAGACCCGCGCGCAGTACCGGTACCAGGGTGAGCTTTTTGCCGCGAACCTGCTGACCAATCGTTCGCTCGAGCGGCGTTTCAACGTCGATAGGTTCTGTCTCGAGATCACGAAATGCCTCGTATGCCATGAGCATCGCGATCTCGTCCACAATTTCCTTGAAAATTTTCGTTGGTGTATCACGCGCTCGAAGGATGCTGAGCTTATGCATTACAAGCGGGTGCTGAACCAAACGCAGGTTCGGATATTCTTTCATGGTCTCAGGGGTTGTTCACAAGCGCCAAGCTACTAAGTTCGCGGACCCGAATTAAGGCCAGTGGAGCAGATATGGAAATCACTTTTGCCGGTGCGGCACGAGAAGTAACCGGCTCCTGTCACCTTGTTCACGTAAACGGAAAAACCATCGCGCTCGACTTTGGACTGTTCCAGGGACGGAGGCGCGACTCGGAGGAAAAGAATCGCAAACTGCCGATGGCACCCGGACAGATTGATGCCGTGGTGTTGTCGCACGCGCACATTGATCATGCTGGGCGCCTGCCGTTCCTCGTGCATGAAGGTTATCGCGGTGACATCTGGGCGACGCCGGCAACGCGCGATCTGAGCGCCTATATGCTGGCCGATTCAGCATACATTCAACAGAAGGATGCAGAATTCCTTGCGCGTCGAAAGAAGACGACGGTTGATCCATTGTATGACATGCGCGATGCCGTGCGAACGCTCGAGCAGATGGTTTGCCTCCCCTTGGCACGCCCAAAAGAAATACTTCCCGGCGTACGTCTCACCTTCGTTGAAGCGGGACACATCCTCGGCAGCGCCTCCGTTGTGCTCGAATGCGAAGAGGGGAGTCGCACGACCCGGCTAATATTTTCTGGCGACGTGGGGAGAAACGGGTTGCCGATTATCAGGGATCCCGCTCCTCCAAAAGGAGTTCGCGCCGACGCCGTCATCATGGAGTCGACGTACGGAAACCGTGACCATCAAAGCGTGAGCGATGCGCAGGCGCGGTTGGCGCAGATTGTCGTCGATACAGCGAAGCGTGGCGGAAAGATTCTGATCCCGGCATTTGCCGTCGGTCGCACGCAGGAAATTCTGTACGAGCTGCATGGTTTAGCGAGAAGCGGGCGAATCCCGGAGATTCCGATTTACATCGATTCGCCGCTCGCAATAAGCGCCACAAGTGTCTTTGAGCTCCACCCGGAAGCGTACGATCACTCCGAAGACCTCGTGCAGAAAACAAACGACTTGTTTCGCTACGACACGGTGAGGTACACCCGCGAAGTTCGTGATTCGAAAGCCATTAATGCCATGCGGGGGCCCATGGTGGTCATCGCCGCCTCGGGAATGGCAGAGTCCGGGCGCATCATTCATCATCTGGCCAACGGAGCGTCAGATCCGAAGAACACAATCCTCATCGTCGGATTTCAGGCAGAGCACACCCTCGGTCGCCGTCTGGTCGAGCGCCAGCCAATGATCAAGGTCTTCGGAGACGAAATTCCGTTGCGCGCTTCAGTGGAGATTATTAACGGTTATAGCGCGCATGGCGACCGGACCGAGCTGCGTGAGTGGATGCACCAGGTGCGTGGCTCCGACCCTGCGCCGAAGGTCTTTCTGGTGCACGGTGAACCTTCTGCGCAGGATGAATTCGCAACGGTTCTTCGGGGCGACGGATTCGACACTCAGATTCCGGAGCCCATGAGCGTGGCGACGATTTGACGACAACTGTCACCTTGTGGGGCGATGTTTGGAGACGGACAAAACTCGTGGATGCAGTGCGTGACGCATACGGGTATTCTTGAGGTGTGACCCGGCGATCACCCTCGGCTTTAGGCCTCGCAAAGTTCGTTTCGATCACTCTGCTGGTCGGCTGGTTTGTTTCGTTGTCGGGAGTCATGCTGGCGGGAGCGAGAGACACCGCACACACCTCCGACGCCATAGTAGTGCTTGGTGCTGCGCAATACGCCGGCCGCCCGTCGCCCGTTCTTCGGTCGCGGCTTGATCACGCCGTTCAGCTGTGGAATCAGGGACTCGCCGGGCACATGATTCTGACCGGTGGTCGCGGAGACGGAGACACAATCAGCGAGGCGGAGGTCGGCGCAGCCTTTGTGCGGAAGGCCGGCGTGCCGCAGAACGCGATACTGATGGAGACTGCTGGACGCAGTACAGAAGAATCGCTCGCGGGAGTCTCCGTTCTCATGCGACAGAAGGAACTGAAATCGGCCGTTCTGGTGAGCGACCCCTTTCACATGATGCGGTTACGCATCGTGGCGTGGCAGTTTGGCATGTCGGTCTCACTGTCTCCCACACGGTCCAGCCCAATCTCGAAGAGCCGGTCTGAAACGATAAGTCGCGTATTGGGAGAGAGTATAAAGGTGCCGTTCACAGCGCTGTCGTCGGCGGTGAGGGTACTCTCGAGATGAGAAGCTGGTGTCGTAAGGTCGTTTGCGTATCCGCGGGAATTGTTGCCTTTACCTTGGGACAGCAGACCATCAAGGCACAGGGGCCCACGGTGCTCCTTCAGCCAGGAATGACAACAGCAGATTTTCTTTCTGCGCCCGACGGTACACCGTCCACCACCGGCTTTAGTCTGCGATTTGCGGCAGTGGTGCCCAGTAGCTCCCGATGGTGGACGCTCATCGTGGGTGCGTACGCAACGCCGTACGGTTCCACGGGCCCGACGCGCCGAGACGTCAACTTTCCGACGCTGTTCGTCGGCAATGTCTTTCCGTTGCTCTCTGACCGTGCAACAGCAGGCTGGCTCAGCGCCGACCTTCCACTGTTGCTTACCTACGGGGTCGACGGCGGTTCAACAAGCAATTCACGAGCGTATGGAACCGACGTGACGTTGCAATTTGCAGTAACCGCTCACATCGGAAGCAGAATACTTCGCGAGTTCGGAGGGCCGCTCGCCCGGCTCCGCGCATACGTGTATGCAGATCAGAATCTCACGCCTAACGCCGATCCGTTCACGGGAATCCGCGATCGTTTCAATCCCGTCGTGCATTACGGAATCACTCTGCCCATTGGACAGGGGAGAGCGTCGCCGTAATGACGTCAATTTACATTCCGATCGTCACCGAGACGCTTGCGAACGGACTGCGCGTCATCGTATCGGAGGATCGTACTGCGCCGATTGTTGCTGTCAATCTCTGGTATCACGTGGGTTCAGCGAACGAGCGTACCGGTCGCACCGGTTTTGCTCATCTGTTCGAGCACATGCTCTTTCAGGGGTCCGCCAATGTTGACGCGAACGGGCATATCGAAGCGGTGCAACGCGCTGGAGGCACCATGAACGGCTCAACGTGGTTGGATCGCACGAACTACTTTGAGACTGTCCCATCGAATCAACTGGAGCTGATGCTGTGGCTCGAGTCCGATCGCATGGCACATCTGCTTCCGGCGATGACGCAGGCAAAGCTTGACACACAACGCGACGTCGTGAAGAACGAACGCCTGTGGACGGTTGATAATCAGCCATACGGCACATGGTGGGAACAACTTCCGGCTCACGCGTTTCCCGCATCCCACCCCTTTCATCATTCGTTGATTGGTTCAGTGGAGGATCTCGACGCCGCCTCTCTTGACGATGTGCGCGAGTTTTTCGCGACCTACTACACTCCCGACAATGCCGTGTTGAGCATCGTAGGGGATGTGGCGACGGCCGAGGCGTTTGCTTTGTCGAAGCGCTACTTCGGAAACATTCCGCGTGGGCGCGGCAAACCACCGCTTGGGGACACGACGGTGCCGATGACTTTTGGGGCCTGGCGAAGAGAGACAGTCGCTGATGCGGTCATGGTTCCACGGATTTTCCTCGCGTTTCGTACGCCACCTTTTAATTCAGAGGGCTACCACGCCAGCAGTCTGTGTGGCGCCGTACTGGGCATGGGCAAGGGGAGTCGCCTCCATCGCAACCTGGTGAACCGACTTGAACTGGCGACCAGCGCGTCCGCGTTCACCTTTGATTTAAGCGTCGGGGCCGATCTTCTCGTCTGTGATGTGACGGCCGCGCCCGGGGTCTCTGTAGACGCGCTTGAGCGCGCGGTTGTGTCGGAAATCGACACGTTGCTGAACGAAGGAGTAAGCGATCAGGAGCTGGATCGGGCGCGGAACCTGATTACAACCGAACTGGTCTCTGCACTGCAGTCGGCACAAACTCGCGCAGACCGCCTCTCGATGTTCGCCACATACTGTGGAGATCCTCGGTTGCTGAATACCCACGCGGACCGGTACCTCGCCGTGACTTCGGAACAGGCCACCGACGTAGCACGCAAGACACTGCACAATCACAATCGACTGTCATTGTGCTACGTACCACAGGCCGAAGCGCACGCATGACCATTCATCCGAAGCCGATCCCCGGTGCTGCCGCGCCGTGGTCGTTTCCTGCTGAGTATGCGTCCTTTCTTCGCAATGGGATGCGACTGGTTTGTGTCCCGTTGCCTCGGCTGCCGATTGTCACGCTCATCGCAACCACCGCAGCCGGCAGCGAGTACGAAACGCTGGATGAAGCCGGCGTGGCACACCTGAGTGCGTTGGCACTCGGTGAAGGAACGGCACGACGCGATGGTGAAGCACTCAATCTGGCGTGTGAGTCGTTAGGTGCAGAGTTGCATACGTATGCGGGCTGGTCGCGTGCCGAGGTTGGCCTCACCACAACAACACCTCATCTGAGTCAGGCGATTGAGCTTCTGGCCGAAGTCATGCGTTCGCCGGCGTTCCCTGAGCGCAATATCTCTCGACTGCGCGATGAACGTATCGCAGAACTTATTCAGCAGCAGGCAGAACCTCGCTCCCTCGCTGATGAGTGTTTTGCAAGGCAGGCATTTCGGCACTGGGGCCGATACTCACTGCCGGCTGCCGGCACCCGGGGCACCGTTCACGGCGTAACGCGGGAGATGTTGGCCCAGTGGCATGCGACACATTTCGCCAATCAGCCGTCCCTGCTCATAGTCGGTGACATTGAGCCAGGTGCCGTCCACGATCTGGTCAAGGGGGCGTACGGTGAATGGGACATTCGGGCGCGTCCTTCTGAGGCCACAATCGAAGAGGATGCCTCGGAGACTGTTCCTTCAGTTGTGCTGATCAACAAAGAGAACGCACCACAAACGGAACTGCGCATCGGTCACGCCAGTGTTGGCAGGCTTAATCCGGACTACTATGCGATCACGGTGATGAATGCTGTGCTCGGCGGCCTGTTCAACTCCAGAATCAATCTGAATTTGCGCGAGCAACGCGGGTACACTTATGGTGCGTTCTCGGGTTTCGAGTGGCGTCGAGCCGCGAGTCTGTTTGCGGTTTCCACCGCGGTAAATCGCGAAAACACCGCTGACGCGATCACACAGGTCCTCCAGGAAATTGACCGCATTCGACAGGAATCCGTATCAGAGAGCGAATGCTCTCTGGCGGTAGATTATCTGTGCGGAGTTTTCCCCCTCCGTTTTGAGACAACGGCAGCCCTTGCCGATGCAATCGCGTCACGTGATGCCATGGCCCTGCCTGCAGATTACTACTCGAGCTATCGTACCCGGATCCGCAGTGTCTCCACCGCAGATATTCTCCGATGTGCCCAGCAGTACCTGCGCCCCGACACGGTGCAGATCGTCGCGGTTGGTGACGCGCACACGGTGCGTGTACCGCTCACGGATCTGAACATCGCTGGTGTCACGGAGCGCGAAGCCATGGACCACGTCGAGGAGTCCGGATGACACAGTCAACCATTCGTTCGCAGCGCGTCTACTCCGGAAGAGTCATCAGCGTTGACGTCGATGAGGTGCGGTTTCCCAACGGAACTACGGGTAATCTGGAAATGGTTCGGCACAGTGGAGCGTCCGCTGTACTTCCTTTTCTTACGGAGCCCGGCAGTGATGATCCACAGTTGTTGATGATTAAGCAGTTCAGGTACGCCGCCGAACAGTACATGATTGAAGTTCCGGCCGGGCGGTTGGAGCCTGCCGAGGAGCCAGAGGTGTGCGCGCGTCGTGAGTTGCTCGAGGAAGTTGGATGCCGCGCTGCGAAGTTGACGCGACTGACCACGTTCTACACGACCCCGGGATTCACAGACGAGCGCATCCATTTGTTCATGGCCACGGGTTTAACGCGCGGAGCGATGGCGCACGAGGACGATGAGTTCATCGAAACCGTGGTTGTGCGCATGTCTGAGGCCCTGACGATGATTGAGAACGGCAAGATTACGGACGGAAAGACCATCGTTGCCCTCATGTTCGCCGCCGGCTTTTCCATGTCGCGCTAGGGTTCAAAACGCCCATCGTGTCCTAAATCTGCGGACTCCGGGACCCTTTATTGTCCTCATTCGAGGACACCGGGAACATTGCGGAATATGGTGCAAATCACATAAGTTGTTGTGTAACAACGACTTATGCTGTAATTGTTCCGATGTTCCAGACCGGCATGTCACCTGCTCTGTCATATGGTGGGCAGGGAATCAGCGAACGTGCGTTTCCCAAGTGGTCGTCGCCGCCCAGCGGTTACAACAACGAAAGGAGCCAGACATGACCAAAACAGCGTTTGCCAGCAGCGTCCCGCAGTCCGCCGGAGCCGCAGTCCGCGAGAATCTGCGTCGCCTTGATGATGCGGGCGTTGTGACGTCATTCCTGGGAGGCGAAGAACGAGCGTTTCAGGAGCTCGTCGATCGGTATCAAACGCGCCTCCTCAACTTCATCTATCGGACCGTGGGCGACCGCGAGCGGGCCGAAGATTTGGTGCAGGAGGTCTTCATCCGAGTGTATCGCCACATCCATCGCTTTGATCGGACCCGGAAGTTTTCCACCTGGATCTATACGATCGCATCAAACCTCGCGAAGAATGAGTTGCGCAACCGCTCGCGAAATCCGCTCGTACTCTTTCAGTCGCTGCGGAGCGCCTGGCAAGATGATGATCGCCCTCTCCAGTTCGAAGATCCGGCGAATCGCCCGGATGATCTGTATCGCAAGAGACACCTCCGTGAACTCGTGGATGCCTCGGTAGGTAAGCTTCCGGAACATCACCGGCAGGTCTTTATCCTCCGCGAACTGGAAGGCAAATCGTATGAGGAAATCGCCGAGATCACTTCGTGTAACCTTGGTACAGTAAAATCCAGATTGAACAGGGCACGCAACGCCTTTGCTACAATCATTGAACCAGCGCTGCGTTAACGACAGCGGTTGACTCTAGGGGGGAATTCGGAAGTGTCTCGGAAACGAGCATTTCCGAATTTTCTTTTCTGCCATCATACAGGTACGAGCCTGCGTCCCCACATACCATTGTTCGCAGAGTTCAACGCACCCGGTTCGCTCGGGTCGGGACAGTGCGGGGTGCGCGCATGTCGGATTGTCAGCCAACCGTGACGTGAGGCAAGCCGCATTGATCAGCGTACGGGCGCCCCGACGTGTTGCGAAGCTCTGCAGCGTGCCCAAATTGCTCCGGATCAGGTATCAGGTAGTTTCCGCCACGATACAAGACAAGGAGTGATGGCGCTGCTCAGCGATTCAGGATCGACCTGCGCTTCCGGCGGGGACTACCGCGACACCACGTCTCGTTGTGATCGCGCCCTCGGTCCCGGCATGCGAAGGTTTCATTTCGTTGTAGCCGGGTGCCTGGTGGTTGCCGCTCATGGGTTGGCTGCTTGTGCCCGTCCGGCGGCTGGCACAGGTGCAGCCGCGGGCGCGGAGACCATCCTCCTTGACCCATCAGACGGGGCCTTCAGCGAACGGGCGCCTGCGGTCTCACATCTTCGCTTTACAACAACTCGCGGCTCGTTCGTGCTCCAGCTCAATAGATCATGGGGACCGATCGGTGTCGATCGCCTATACAATCTGGCGCGCCATGGTTACTACGACGATACCCGCTTTCATCGGGTGCGTGCCTCGTACATCGTTCAGTTCGGATTACACGGCGACTCTGCAGTCAACGCGGCGTGGAAAGGGAAGTATCTCGCGGATGATCCGCCACGTTCGGAGAATCGTCGCGGCAGCTTTGCATTTTCGTACGAAGGACCAGGCCGACCTGACACGCGCAACACACAGATCTACATTAATCTGAAAGACAACGTACCAAACGATGCTGAACCATTTACTGTTCTCGGCACGGTTATCGACGGGATGTCGGTGATCGACTCGTTGTATTCCGGCTATGGCGAGGATTCAGGAAGTGGGGTGAGGCAGGGAAGGCAGGGTCCGCTCGAGCGCGGAGGGAATGCCTACATGGACCGGCAGTATCCGAAGCTTGATCGCATTATCCGCGTGACCGTGTCCACGGTGGTACCCTAACCGACGCTGGCGAGTCCTCCGAGGTCTGCGCCGTCGCGACGAGATCACTTTACGGCAGAAGACGAGTCCCGTCGCTGCACGCCGTGATAAGTTTGGCGAGTCGTCTGACCCGTGTCTCCCGACGCTTGGCACCCACGACCCAATGGAGCATCGTCCTTTGGTAGCTGGGAGGAGTGGATTCCCAAAAACTCCAGGCCTTGTGCTGGCGCGCAAAATTTTCGTACTCCGCTTCGCTCAGCTGTGGTTCCGCTCTCTGCTCGTAGGCATAGATGCGCGACTTGCGTTCGATGCGACGGTCGAAGGCCGCCTCACCTGACGGGGTCATCCGCCCTTCCGATCGAAGCACCTCCACGCGTGAAATGTTTACTGCACTCCAATTGGAAGTGGCCGTCCGAGGTGTGAAGCGTATCTGGTACGCTTCGTCGTCGATTCGTTTGCGCACGCCATCGATCCATCCCACACACAGGGCTTCATCCACTGACTGAGGCCACGTCATACTGGGTCGACCAGATCCTACTTTGTAGAATCCGACGATCAGCTCGCTGCGTGATGCGGAGTGTTTGCGGAGCCAGGCCCCAAACGCCGCAGGGGTGAGGAAGAACCGCGGACCATTAATCTGCTTGTGTCGCGCGGCTGTCACGGAGCTAATTGCTGCGCAATGCTCCGGGTTTTGTCCGTCACCGTGTCGCCGGTGTGGAGGGTCGTCTTCGGCTCCACGAGCAAGATCAAACACTCTTCGTCTGCGACCGGATTATGCCGGACTCCTTTGGGAACGACGAACGCCTGTCCCTCTACCAAGGTGATGGTCCGGTCCTCCATTTCTATTCTGAGCGCTCCCTTGAGTACCAGAAAAAACTCATCCTCGTGCGCATGGCTGTGCCAGGTAAGGGAGCCATGCACTCTGGCGACCTTGATGTAGGAGTCATCAACCTCCGCGATGACGCGCGGCGACCAGAGCTCCGCGAGACTGGCGGCGATGTTGGCAGGTGCGACCACGCTGTTTCGGGTTTGCATGGCAGAGATTGATTGGACAGAAGAAGATCGGGCTTTCTACAATCATGTCGCGCGTCTTGCACCTAACGACTAGCTGCTGTCGCCACCCTTCTCGATCCGCAGTCGATACAATACGTGTAACAGTGCCGCGTGTACGATGTTTCGTTCATACACCATACCAATCTTGCGAAGGACACTTCGCGAGCGCGTGTTCTGTGGGAGCGTGAGCCCCACCATTGAAGTCAAACAGAGCTCGGTCCGTCCCAGGGCGAGGCATGCTGCGGCGATCTCCGTTGCAATTCCGCGGCCCCAGTACTTTGGCAATAAGCTGTAACCGACTTCGGTCTCCACAATGTCGTCGAGGGTGATGTGGCGCAGCATTGCGCGTCCCATCACCTCGCCGGTCGCAGGATCTCGCAGCAGCCACGTCCCGAAACCAAAAAGATCCCAATGCTGCAGGTTGAATTCCATGTAGGCGGCCGTCTGTTCGCGAGTGCGAACGCCGCCGAGCAGCTCCATCTGGACCGGATCCTGATGCATCTGGTGAATAATATCAAAATGTTCAGCTATCAATCGTTCAGCCGAAGCGTGCGGAGTGGAAAACGCTGCTGGAAACGTCATGTGGTCCGTAAAACACCCCACCCGCCGTTCATAAACTGGAACGATGGAAGGAGGAACGCGTCGCGCACGAGATGTTTCTGCATGTCCGCGTCGAGCGAGTGATTCGGTGCCGATCGTGCATGGATGGTTCCCCGAGGTATCACAAGAGCCGGTCGCAGGATTCAGAAGAAATTTATCCGAGCACTACATGATGTCTACGGTTGACCGCCGCAGCGGAGCCGCAAACGAACGACGAGGCTGTCCATCCAGTCAAAGCCATCGTCAATGAGCCGTTCTGAGTCAGACGCGTTGATCTGCATGGCGATGCTGAGCCTGTCGTCCTCATACCAGCGCATCCAGCTGACATAACCCGGCATGTAACCGCTGTGCCCGAACGTGGTGCCGAGGCTGCCCGAATCCACGTGGACTCCGAGCCCACGCCAACTCCTGACACTGTCTGCGAGCAATGGCGGTCGCGCCACCACCATGGACCACAACGAGTCCGGAAAGGCACTCCCCGTTCGTACGGCGGTCATCCATCGTGCGAGATCGGACGCAGAGCTGGCAAAACCACCACCACCCCACTCGAACTGCGGGTTGTAGATGAGCGTGTCGTTCTGCATCATCGCGTCTCGTCCAAACATGCTTCGGGCGCCATCATAACCCGCCACCAGGCCCGGAACGTCTGGCGTGACAGAAGGCACAGTTTCGTTGAGTTGCAGGGGTCCGAGAAAGAGCGAGTCGATCGCCGCGTAGGCGCCACCGACACGCGCATCATCGAGGACCATCGCGAGCAGCACGTAGTTGAGGTCGCTGTACCGAAAGACGCCGGAGTCATGTTGTGCAGGCGGGTTTCGGCGCAGGACATCCAGCCAATCGTCTCGGCGTCGGGCACGCGACCGCTGGTTGATCAACGACATCATGAAGGCCTCATCGTATTCGCCGATACCACTCGTGTGCGACAACAGCATTCGCGGAGTGATCCACGCCAGCGATCGTATGCCACTGTCCGGCAGCGTACGCTCAACTGGCTGATCAAGAGCCAGCTCCCCCGCCGAGAATCGCCGAAGCGCCAGCGCCGAAAAGAACGTTTTGCCAACGCTCCCTGCCAACATCCTGTCATTTGATTGGAGGGGTCGGGCGAGTGAATCGTCTGAGATGCGACCGTACGTTGCGGCAACGGGTGCAGCTGAATGCGCCGGAGCATGCAACGCGAGGCTGATCCCCGGAACATGATTCCGGGCGGCGACGTCACGCAGCACCGTCTCGAGTGCCGACTGCAAGGTGGAGTCTGAGCAGGCAGCGATGCCCTGCGAGTGCGGCGCAGCTTCACACGCTGCCACTATGCCACAGAGAACGACGACCATGGCGTGTCGAACACGACGGTGCGCATCAGTGGCTGCATGTTGAATAGTTATCAGAGGCATTGACGAGGCGAATGTGGGAAACGACGCGTGTCATGCGTGGACAGTGGCTGCGGCAGAACGGTTGCGCCTGGGTGGCCGATCCACTGGTACGGAGCAAACGAGAGTATCGCAGAGCGCTAATTGGCGATTCGCTCCAATACGGCTCCAGTGCGCGAAGCGCCGCAGTTGGCAATGACCGCCTGTTCTCCCTGATTGTGCAGGATACCGTTCTGCGCTCCTGGGCCGCTGGATGAGGACGAGGCCGCAACCCTCAGCTCGAACCACGTCTTATCGACAGGTCGCCCGGCAGTCACCGATACAACGGCAACTGTGTTGGTGAACGGGCTGCTCAGTCTTCCCCGGAGCGCATGATCGCGCGTCGCAAGCGTGGGACCGGTACTGAATGTCATGACGTATCCAAGCTCTTCCAGCGCGGCGCGCGCGCATTCCAACCCGACCTCCGGGCTCTCGTAACGACTGGGTGACGTACCCTTGAGCATGAGCTGATGACATCCGCCCAGTGCCGAAAACAGGAGGAGACAGCACCACGCTCTCAGCCTGCACAAAGGCCTCTCGCGGCTTAACGTTGTTCCGCAGTTTTGCATCATGTCTGGTTCCGCAGCCAATGGCAGAAGCCCTGCAGCCGTCAAGTCGCCGACGTACCGAAAAATCGAGAGCCGTGCGATCCCGTAGCTGTTGTGTGCGTCGCCCCGGATCACAGTTCCCTTGCTCGGCATCAGGAATCAGCGACGCACGTGCATGATGGTCGATCGCGAACGCAATGTCGAGAAGGAGGTCGCCGTTCACGTGGTGGTCGCATCGATCGGGAGCAAGCCGATGGTGGAGGCCCGGCCCGGACTGATTATCTTGCGGCACGGACATAATCCCAAGGTGTCATGGGCAATCTTGATCAATTCATTCTGGAGCTCACGGACTACTTCGATGGTTCCCCGTGGTACGGTAGCAGTTATCGCGACATCGTGGACGACATCTCGGTGGAAGAGGCCCTCGCCATTCCCGGCAACGGACAGTCCATCGCACGTTTGCTCCTGCACATGATCAAATGGCGTCGGGCACTGACCGAGCGTTTACTGGGGAGTCCCGGTTTCACTACGTCGTCGGACGACGCAGACAATTGGGTTCCGCTGGACTCACTGGACGCCGCCGCGTGGCAGGAGGCCAAGGCCGAGTACGACCGCCTGCAGGGTCTGCTTGTCGCCGAACTCTCTCGCCGGAGAGAGAACTTTCTGGAAGAAGAGTGGGAACCAGGACGCGCGTATCGGACGCTGATCGCTGGTGTCATTCAACACGACATTTATCACCTGGGCCAGATCGCGATGTTACGCTCACTCTGGAGGCACCACGGTACGCCCGCGACGTAAACGCACCGGGAGCGTCTGACAGGTTGTTCACCTGCCGGAGTTGCTAAGCTGCGTCGTAGGCTTGTTTCAGCAAGCCGACCAGCTCCTTGTTGATACCTTCCGGACCTTCGACGCGGACGCGATGCGTACACATTGCGTTCCAGCTGCCGGCTGCCTCCAGGCGACCGGCAGGCCCAACACCCTTGAGCACGAGACCCACATCCATGCGTGTTGCCGTCGATGGCTGAATCAATCCGAACTGTTTCGAGCGGCGCAGACTGACGTACGCCTTTTTCGGGGCGAGCTCCACGTCGGGACCAAATGCCTGAATGCTCTTGACCAACTTATCGTACCACGGCTTCAGCGGCGCTTTGGTTCCGTTGTACTGCGCCGCGATCAGATCGCTGTCATCAACATTGATCGCTCCGGTGTTCAGGAACATGTGGGTGACAAAGTTGGCGTAGCCGTGTCCGAGGTCGTATTCAGATTTGAGATGAGCCACGATCTGACCATGTTTTGTTTTTCCCGACGCTTTCGCGAGCTTCTTCCATTCGCCAAGCGACTTGCCGGTCTTCTCGGCCAGACCCTTGGTCATGACATCCACTTCGTTGTCAGGTGTGGTCACAGCTTAACTCCTTAAGTAGTGGCGCGCGCAGGTGCCCCGTAGCGCTGGGTCGCGAAGCCCACAATCAAACCAACAAGGGCACCGGGGATCAGGATTTCCCAGAAGTACTTCTGACCCGTGTTCGGATCTGTCGACATCGCGAATGGCAAAGCAAACAAGGCACCCATCACGACCCCGAACAGGATGCCGGCGGTCAGATTGTTCACTTTACGGGCAAACCAGCCGATGATGACGCCGGCGACCAGACCCTTTCCCATGGAACCGATGACAATGCCCAGAATCTGCGGCGCCACCTCGGGCGCGGAGATGAGGGCTGTCAGTCCGTCGAGGACGCCGAGGACGGCGCCCAGGATGAGTCCAAGCATCGCTTTGTTCATTCTCTTCTCCGGTGGTGTGGAGCGTGTGCGGTGAACGTTTCTACTCTACCATTAGCCATTGCGTCGGCTGGTCTTTAGACGCCTCGGAAAATCAGAATCGCGATGCGCACCAATGCGTAGCCCATCAGGAGAAGGATGGCAATCTGGTGGCGTCTCGCGAATCGGCCCCCGCGTTCCAACCACGATTCACGATACGCGGTGACTCTCTCACCGTCGAGCCAGCGACGCAGGTCATCGGCAAGATCGGGGAGCGACCCGTACCTGTGTGCGGGATCTGCCGCTGTCGCTTGCTGGACCAGCGCGTTCAAGGGCTTGGAAGGCCCTTCGGTTCGGGATTCGAGAATCTCACGCAGCATCACACCGAGTGAGAAAACATCGGTGCGCTGATCAACGTCGGCCGCTCCGGCGAGTTGCTCAGGCGACATGTAACCAGGTGTACCGACGGCGACCCCATCGGCCGTCAACGTCGAGCCGGAAAGCGGATTCGTCGTGTCGGTCGATTGAACGACGTCCGGTTGATGCCGGACCTTCGCTACGCCCCAGTCGAGGACCAGCACCTCACCGAACGGACCGATCATGACGTTCCCCGGCTTGAGATCCCGGTGAATGATCCCATGCTGGTGTGCAAAGGCGACGGTGTCCGCGATGCGAAGCACAATTCGCACGAGTTCACCGCGAGACACACCCGTCTGCGCATGTTCATCAAGCCGCACGCCGTTTACGTACCGCATGACATAGAAGGTGCGTCCGTCCTCCAAGGCACCGGCATCGTACACCGGTACAATGCCCGGGTGTTCAAGCACCGCGAGCACACGGGCCTCACGTCGCAGGCGTTCAGCAACAGACGACGCCGAGGTATCGGTGGCAATGACCTTGAGGGCGACGGTACGGTCGAGGCGTTCGTCGTGTGCCCGATACACCTCGCCCATGCCTCCTCGTCCAATCAACTCGTCGACGTGGTAGCGCGCAGCGACACACCCCGGACTACCGAGCTGCGCTCGCAGCCGCGCGACGGCGTGATCTCCGAGGGGCTTCACGGCAACACGTCACCCAGCAGCACCTGTACTTCGGCCCGAAATTCAGCTTCGTCAGCCGTTAAGCTTCGGATGGTGGCGAGCACGTGTTCACGCATCCTGCGTCGGGCCCACGCAAGAAAATTGGTAATCTGCGTAGTTGATTCGCCCAACTCGGCGGCGATTTGCGCGTAGGTCGGACGCGCGGCATCGGTATCGTCGGTCAGATCGTATCGCTGGTACACCTCCCATGCCGCGTCCTTGCCCGCTTCGCGGCACTCGCGCTGCAGTTCCTGTGCGGCAATGGTGAGCACGCCGCGCGCCCATTCCCGATCGAAGAGGTGTTCCATGTCGTCGTTCGATGCGAGTTCGGCACTTTCTGGATTAAGCAGCACGGTGGTGGTCCCGCCGCCCCGTTTGAGTCGCTGCGCATCGCGATGGTGTGCGCGCGCAAAATCGTCGACGCAGGTACGGATGAAGGTGCGAAATCGTCCACGGAGCGCGTCATACCTGTTGAACCATTCCTTCTCCACAGCGCGCGCAAAGAATTCGTGTGCCAGATCTTCTGCATCGGCACGGTCGATATTCCAGCGATGCCGGAGGAGCAGGATGATCGGATCGCGATACGCGCGACCGATAAGATCCAACGCGCGCGCCTGATCGTCTGCAACCGTCGACGCCAACGCTGCGACAAGAGTGGCGCGGGTCTCGGGGAAGGACGACCGACCCGTCACAACCCTCTCCATTTGCTTAACAGTCGTTCCGTCATCTCACTCGAAGTCCAGGTTGGCGCTGAGCACTGTGTGTACGCGTGGACCAAAACTCCACACGTTGGCAAGCAGCGCGTTGTGATGCGCGATAATCTGCTCCGGCGTCAGGGTCGGGTTGCCCTCGGGCGAATGGCCGTCGGCCACGAGAACGACGGGATAACCGTGAGCCAGGGCCTGACGAGTCGTGACGTCCACGCAATACTCGGTGTGCAGGCCGCAGATCACGAGCTCGGAGACGGCGAGGGCTTTCAGCGTCGTGTCGAGCTCGGTTCGCAGGAACGAATCGGACGTCGTTTTTCGGATACGGTGGTCGTCCCGCGTTGCGATGAGTCCTTCGGCGAGCTCCCACCTGGGAGATCCGAACTCCAGATATCCGTCCAGTGATTCATGCTGCACAAAGACCACCGGTACGTCGGCGGCTCGCGCCTTCTCTGTCACCAGATTGATGCGTGCGATCACACCGGCGGCATCGTATGCCGCGCCAGAGCCTGAGCAGAGGCCCTGCTGCACGTCGATGACAAGCACTGCGCGCTTCATGTGAGTTTCGCGGTGGTTGGAGTTTTCGTTCGTGACAAAATATGAACCACGGTCGCGTCGGAACAGCGTGGTCGGCGAGTGAGACAGAAATTGGCGAAGCGACGTTCCACAGAAGGAACGACACCCATTCACCACAGAGGCACCCATGTCTGCCAAAACTTTCCTCGCCGCAACGATCGTCGCCTGCGCAGTCCTGACTCCGAATGGGGCGGACGCACAATCGCGAAAATTCTTCGGCATGGTCGCCGTCGGTCCCGCAGTACCGGTGGGCGAATTCAGCGACGAGTTCAGCGTCGGATTTTCTTCGGTCGGCTACTCCTACAGCAGCAACTATGGAGGTTTCGGGGAGAGCGGAGGTGACTACTCCGAACGCGACAACGGTCTGATGGTCGGCGCGGGCGGCGGCGTGCAGATGCAAGGCGACCGCGTTGGATTCTTCGCGGAAGGACGCCTGGCAGCCATCCCGGGAAGCGGGCATAGCCACGCACCTATTCTGGTCGGCGTACGCATTGGTGGCCGCTAAACACGTTCCGTCGTAACTGCCTAACGCGCGAGATACGTCCTGCCTTGAAGCACACCACACCGGTGTGCTTCAGTATTGCGGAAAACAACCGGGACTGTCTGACCGCACGGCAGGCGGTTGTAGGATGGTGGCAGATTGGGGCCGCATAGCTGCACATCAAAATGCAAGTGAGGACCCGTGCTTTGTCCTGAGTTGCCGCTTCGCCCAATGCGTTGTCCCTGACGCACCTGTTCGCCGACCACAACTTCTGCGCCGCCTCGGGTGAGGTGGAAGTAGCGGCCGACGGTGGCGTCAGCATGCCGGATGAACACAACGTTTTCTTCAAGGTCCACCCCGTTGCCATCGGGAAAGGAGTCTCGGCGAGCCACGACCACGCCCGCCCGAGCGGCCACCACAGGTGTTCCGATGGGCATGACAAAGTCGATCGCGTAAAGCCCGACCCCACCATTTCCCTCGTTGTAATGGCTCGTCGATCCCCAGACCTCGAAGGCGCTTCCAATGGTGTACGGGAGCACGTAGGCTGATGAGTCCGGCGATACAAAGGCCGAACAGTCCATGAGAGGTCCTCGGGGGTCTGGTCGGCGGAGATCCTGCGCGCCGCACGTCACGGACAGTCCAGTCAGCACAGCGACGGTGGCGATGCGCTCGGCGCGCAGGCATATACTGAGCAATGGTCGGGGGTAGGGGTGGAAGTGTCCGAACGGGCTGGATAATACGTGTACAAAAGCCGCGCGGTCGCAGGGTTGGGATTCCTGATGCAGATTTGATCGTCTTGCGGAGTGCGGTGTCGGAACCCCGAATGCGCACTTCGGGTACCCACCCACTCTCCCCCTCGCTCGGACTCGCTCCTTTGACGGATTGCCGCTCATTTCGCAGGAACCACGTTGGTTATGTCGATGACACGCTCCCCGGCGACGTCATCCAGCGAATGGATCAACACCGCACCAACTGTCAGGTTTGTGCTTCCATGGACACGCGCGTAAGACGGGGTCTGCTGGTTTTCCGGAATCATGCAGAAGGGATTCAGATCTCCACCGATTTTTCGGAACGCTTGCGTGTGCGCTTGGACAGCGAGCGCGCGCGACCGCCAGCCGTAGTCGGATCCGCCACGCGCGTCAGCGCCTTCGCAATCGCTGCGCTGGCCGTGGTAGTTGTTGGATTGGCCGCTGGTGCGGAGCTGACGGGACCCTTTGTTCAGGGCGAAGCCAAGATTGTGCGGAGCGTTCCAGCGTCGCATCCCGTATTCGTCACGAGTCAGCCGAGCGCGCCGCCGGCATTCGTTGCATCGGTGTCCATGGGAATGGCGATTCTTCCCGCCCTCATGCTTACCGAAGAGTTGCACGATGTAGACGGAACAGAGGCAGAGTGGCTCCAAACGGCAGCGTGGAATCCGTACACGGAAGCGAGATAGCCTCTCCGCAAAGATGCGGATGACTGGAGTGCTATATTGATCTGTTCATGTCAAAGGCAGCCAGGGAGATCCGCGCAGCGGTCGGCAAACAGCAATTCGCGCCCGTCTATTACATCAACGGCGACGACGAATACAGTCGTGAGTCGTTGGTGCGCGAGCTTGTGGATGGTGCTGCGGAAGCAGCCACGAAGGATTTCAATGTCGACATTCTGAGGTCTGACGTCGGAGCGGAGCAACTGCAATCGATATTGCAAACGCCGCCGATGATGGCGGTGCGGCGCGTGGTGGTGCTTCGTGATCCGGCATCGCTCAAGAAGGACGCCCGCCAGGTTGTGGAGCAATACATTAAGAAGCCTTCGTCGGATGTTGTGTTTGTCATGATCGCTCCGGTCGGGGCCAAAGCTGAACGCTGGATCGAGGATAACGCCTCGGTGGTCACCTGCGCAGCGCCGCTTGCGAAGGAAGTGCGTCTCTGGATGACGTCGCACGCCAAGGAAGTACATAAAGTTGTTCTGAGTGATGACGCGGCGGCCTTGCTTGAGCGTGCGGTCGGCAATGACACGACGCAAATTGCAGCTGAGTTGGATAAGCTTGCCAGCTATACACAAGGAGCGGAGATCACCGTGGCAGCGGTAGAGGCCGTGGTTGGTGTTACGCACAGCGACACGTTGAGCGGCCTGTTGGATGCCATCGCCAGGCGTGATGCGCCGGCGGCACTTGGCATGAGCGAACGTGTGCTGAATCAACCCAAGGTGACTGTCGTGAGTATCATCATGGCGCTTTCCGTACAGGTGTTGGCGATGACGTGGGGGCGACGGGCCCGGTCACGGGGGTTGGGAGCGCACCAGCTTGAGCGAGAATACTTCTCGCTACTGAAGGAGACCGGCGCATTTCCAATGCGACCATGGGGCGAAGCCGTAAAATGCTGGGCTTCGAATCTGGGGCAATGGGATGGAGCCAGCCTTGAGCGAGCGGCGGCGGAATTGCGCCGCGCGGATATGTCGGCCAAGGACACACGCCTTTCATCGGATGAGCAATTGTTATCGAACCTGATTTGGTCACTCTGCGCGCCGGGCCGGAAGATGGCGGCATGACGCGGCTATGGGGATTGATCGCCGTAGTGGCGGCAACGGTGACGGGAGCCGTTCCGGGAGCTGCTCAACAGCGGGATTCTCTCGTTCAACAGGTCGAGCGCCTGGTGAACGCAGGAGACCGAAGTGCGGCGCTCGCACTTGCGGCCGACGCGCTGACCATTCGAACTATCGGAACCGACGGGTATGTAGAGGCACTCTACGCACGCGCCTATGCCACGAGTGAAGCGATCGACGCGGAACGTGACTACCTGAGAGTGGCGATTGAATATCCTCTCTCTGCGCGTGCCGAGGCTGCCATGCGGCGCGTAGCGGACTTCAAAGTGGCGCGAGGCGATCGCGCGGGTGCGCGGCGGTTTTATGAACGTCTCTCCACCGAGTATGTCGGTAGTCCGCAAGCGGCCCGTTCCATGTACTGGGCCGGTCGTCTGGCGCTTGACGATGGAGAACCGCAGAGCGGGTGCGGATATCTGTCGCGTGCCGAGGATCGGGTGGGCCGGGAGGACGTGGAACTGTCCAACCAGATCAAGTATCTGTTGACGCGCTGTGGCCAGGTGGGGAACGCGGCACAGGCGCCACCGCCGGCGTCACCACCGCCAATCGACAGTGCGCGACCCACGCAGCCCGCCGTCGAGGGCAACGGTTTTACTGTACAAATCGCAGCGTACAGTCGGAAGGCTGATGCCGATGCGTTGCATCGCAGGCTGAAGGCGCGCGGATTTGACGTGCGTGTCACCGGCAGCCGTGCGCCCTATCGAGTACGCATCGGCCGCTATGACACCAAAGCCGACGCGACGGCTGCGCTGGGTCGCATGCGGGGATACAACGTACGCGGTATTGTCGTGGAAGCGGAGCCCGCAAAGTAAACGACTCATTCTTGCCCGATCCACTTAATCGTCTGCGCGCATAGCCTCAGCTGGAGCGATCGATAATGCGCGATGGGCCGGGATCCACGCCGCCGCAATCGCCAGAAGAAAGAGCAGGCCAGGAACCGCGATGAAGGTCAGAGGATCGGCAAACGAAAGGCCGTACAGCTGACTCACGATCAGGCGCCCGACGGCAAGCGCGAGGAGCAACCCAATCACGGCGCTGATTGCCACAGTTTTACCAAGGTCGCCAAGAATATTCCTGAGCAGCTGCATTGGCGGGGCTCCGAGCGCCGTGCGTACTCCGATCTCTCGACGACGCTGCGCAACGCTGTACGACGCTACGCCGCCCACACCGACGACCGCGAGGACAAACGCGAGACCCCCGATTCCGCCCAAGAGCGCAGCGCCCGCCTTTGCCGGAAGGAGTGACACCGACTGCAGCTCGGTCAATAACTGCGTCCGCGGTGGAGGGAGCAGGGGGTCGAGGGTCCGCGACAGCTGAACGATAGCCGCCATGACGTCGCGCGCACGAGCGGTGGGTGTCAGACGTGCCTCCAGAAACAAGTCCGACGAGGGACTCTGTGCTACAGGAACGGTGAAGAAGGCCTTGGGACCTTCGCCGAGTGTGTGGTATTTCACGTTCCTGGAGACGCCCACCACCTCATGCCACGGCCCACCCGCGCCCGAAAAGCTCACACGCCGCCCTAGCGGATTTTGCCCAGGCCATTCGCGCGCGGCGAAAGTTTCGTTGACGATCAGAACAAGTGGCCCAATCGCCTGATCCATGGTTGTGAAATCGCGCCCGCTCACCAGCGGGATACGGAGGTTGCGATGGTAATCTGCGCCGACGCTGTTAAAGAATGCGCTTCGCCCGTTCAGCGTATCCTGAGCCGCGTCTGTAAGAACCGTAGTAGCGGAGTTGGACCCCATGAGTTCGGGTATCCGTGAATAGCTGGCACTTTGTATATCTGAGATCTGGCGCACATCCGACAGCAGCCGATCAAAGTAGCGACTGAGAGCCTCGTCGCTTAGCTGCCGACCTGAAAGGTCCATGTAAGCAGTAACGATCCCTTCCGGCTCAAAGCCCACATCGACGGCACTAGCCCGTTCGAGGCTCCGGACGAAGAGAGAACCCACGGCCAGCAGGAGTGCGCAAAGCGCGACCTGCACCATCAGAAATCGCCGCCGCGCCCGGGCGCCATCCACACCGTGTCCAGTCGCGCCGCCTTCCTTGATGTCCGCGGAGAGATCCCTGCGCGTGGCGATACGGGCTGGTACAAGTCCGAACAAGACGAGTGCGAGCGCACCCGCGATTCCCGTAAACGTGAAGACCCGCCAGTCCTGCGAAAAGGCCAACCGTACTTCGGCGTCGGGCGGAATCACACGTGGAATCAGAGCCACGGCCCAGCGTGAGAGGAACCATGCCGCGGCAACGGAGAGGAGAGCGAGCACGGTGGCTTCGGCCAGCAACAAACGTGTGAGCCGCAGTTTAGTGGCGCCTAACGCGGCCCGCACTCCCAGTTCTCGACGCCGTGCCGCGTTGCGTGCGAGCATGAGATTTCCCACGTTCGTTGCTGCCATAATCAGGACCAACGCAGCGATCGATGCGAGAAAAAGAGTCGCGATTGTGGCGGGCGTACGTACCTCTTCGGTAATCCCCCGCGCGGGACGGGTGCGCAAGCTGAAGTTGCGTACAGCCGGTGGACCCTGCTGAATGCGGCTCGCTATCACCGCCAGTTCGGCGTCGGCCTGGGCCGCTGACGCATCCTTTGCTAATCGGGCCGTGACGTAAAGCGATCCCTGCAACGAGTCACCCGGCACCCCAATAAGGGCGCGCGAATCCCGGATCGGGACAACCAGATCAGACCACCAACCGACCTGTGCACTCGATTGCCCGGCTGGAACCACACCAGTCACGGTAAATGATCGACCGTTCAACTGCACCGATCGTCCAACGACAGCAGGATCGCCACCGAAGCGGCGTTGCCAGAACTCGAACGCCAGCACGACCTCGGGTCCCTCGGAGCCGTTGCCTGAAGAGAAGAGTCGCCCTGCGACCGGCACGATCTCCATGCCGGTGAAGAAGTTGTCACTTGCGAGTGAGACTCGGACACGCTCCGGCTCGGCGCTTCCAATGACCAGTGTGGCACCCGAGGCCGTCTCGCCGAAGACTTCGGAGAAGGAACGTGCGCTCTGGACCTCGCGGAGTTGTCTGCCGTTCAGCGGCGAATGAGCGCCTCGAAAAATGCGCACCAGCTCGCCTGAGCGAGGGACGGCCATCGGTTTGAGCAGCAGTTCGTTCGCGGTTGTGAAGACCGCAGTGTTCACCCCGATTCCCAAGCCAATGGAAAGAACGGTCGCAATGACGAATCCGGGTGCGCTGGCGAGGCGTCGCGCTGATTGCGCGAGATCGGCGATGAATCCGGTCATGGCAGGTGGGTGGTTGGGGTGCGAGCCTTACGCGGTCAGGAAGCTTTGGTTTCCTTGTCGCGACGTGCCGTGCGACAGATGGCGGCTGTGAGGATTCGGCCGCGTGGTGCCGCGTGCGGAGCGGGGGCTGCCGAGAGTGCTATATTGGTCGCTCCATGTCATATGTGCGCAACGAGTTTCGCGGTCCACGAGTGAGCTTCGCCTCCCTGTGTGACGCGGCATCCACTGGACGCAACGTTCGCTCCGTTCGACGGGAGCGTTCTCGGCGCATCGTGATCAAGCGCGCACACGAATGAGCGGCGCCAGCACACCTTTGATGCAGCAGTATCTGGAAATCAAGGGTCGCCATCAGGATGCGATTCTCCTGTTTCGCATGGGAGATTTCTACGAGATGTTCTACGAGGACGCGGAAACCGCGTCGCGGGTGCTCGGGTTAACGCTGACGAGTCGCAACAACGGGGGCGCCGCGAGTGTTCCGCTGGCAGGGGTGCCGGTGAAGGCAGTGGGCGACTATCTCCGTCGGTTGGTGCAGCACGGTTTCCGCGTCGCCGTGTGTGAGCAGATCGAGGATCCCAAGCTCGCCAAGGGTATTGTGAAACGGGCGGTCGTGGAAACGATAACGCCCGGCGCGGCATTTGCCGACGATCTGCTTGAGACGCACCGCAATAATTTTCTCTGTGCGTTGCACTGTATAGGTGAACACTATGGTATCGCCGCCGCCGATGTGTCCACGGGCACATTTGAACTGGTGCTGGCTGCTGCCGCTGACGTGGAAGCAACCGTCGCCCGTTTCGCTCCACGGGAGTTGCTGGTGGCCAACGGAAGTACACTGGTCGGTATCGACGGCGTCCTGAGCGGGGATGGGTTGCTGCTGACAGAGCGCGAGGGATGGGAATTTGATCCTTCGATGTCACGTGACGAACTGACGCGTCACTTCAAGCTGCATTCCCTGGACGGCATTGGATTGGGCGTCGATGGCGACGGTGACGCGATCGTTGGTGCGGGCGGAGCGCTGCTCCGCTACATGCGTGAGCTCCAACCGGGGGGGCTCCCGCAGCTGTCGCGCCCCACGGTGGAACGAGCGGGCAGTGTGATGCCGCTCGATGATATGACGCGTCGCAACCTCGAGTTGGTCGAATCGCTGCGGCGTGAGAACGATGTGAATGGCGCAGGCGATCGGTCCGGCACCCTGCTCGGTGTGCTCGATCGGACGCAAACGCCGATGGGCGCTCGACTGTTGCGCCAATGGTTGCTCGCTCCGTTGAAGGACGAAACGCTGCTTAATGCCCGTCTCGATGCCGTGGCGGCGGCCGGCACGCAGTCCATGGCGCGACGTGCGTTGCGTGAGGCACTGGATGGCACCCGCGACGTAGAGCGTTTGGCGAGCAAGGCCGCGGCCGGGCGCGCCGTCCCACGGGATCTTCGCGCCCTTGGCGATTCGTTAGGTAAGCTGCCCTTGGTGCATCAGCAACTCAATGCGATTGGCACTCATGGTGTCCTCGCGGATATCTCTGCGGCCTGGGACAATTGCGCGGAACTCGCGGCGGCGATATTGGAAACCCTGGTTGAACGTCCGCCACTGGCGCTGGGCGACAGTGCAACGATTGCGCCGGGTGTGGATGGTGAGTTGGATGAGCTGCGCGAGTTGCGTGATGGTGGCCGAGATGCGATTGCGCGTATCCAGACCATAGAGCGCGAGCGCACAGGCATTAACAGCCTCAAGGTCGGCTACAACAAGGTGTTCGGCTATTTCATCGAAGTGACGAACGCCAACCGTCATCTTATTCCCGACGATTATCAGCGCCGCCAAACGCTCACAGGCGCTGAACGTTATGTCACGCCGCCGCTGAAGGAGTACGAGGAGAAAGTGCTCACGGCGACCGAGCGTATCGAGTCGCGGGAGCGTGAGCTGTTCGAGCATCTGCGCACACAGATCGGGAACGAGGTGGTGCGACTTCAGGGAGTCGCGAGGCGCCTCGCACAGCTTGATGTTGTCACCACCCTCGCGGAGGTAGCCAGCACCGAAGGGTATGTGCGTCCGGAAATCCACGCTGGTTTTGCCATGGACATTGTGGGCGGGCGTCATCCGGTGGTCGAGCGCATGATGCCCCGCGACACGTTCATTCCGAACGATGTTCAGCTGACGGACGACGCACGTCTGATCATACTGACCGGTCCCAACATGGCAGGAAAGTCGACGATCCTGCGTCAGATCGGATTGATTCAGCTGATGGCGCAGATTGGTTCCTTCGTTCCGGCAACGCGGGCGCGTCTGGGTATTGTGGATCGCGTGTTTACCCGCGTCGGCGCGAGTGACAATCTCGTACGCGGGCAGTCAACCTTCATGGTCGAGATGTCCGAAACGAGCGCCATTCTGCATACGGCCACCGATCGCAGTCTCGTGTTGCTCGATGAAATCGGCAGGGGAACATCCACGTATGACGGTGTGTCGATTGCATGGGCTGTGAGCGAACATCTGCATGATCGCGTCGGGTGCAAAACGGTGTTCGCGACACACTACCACGAGCTCACGCAGCTGAGTGAAACGCTTCCTGCTCTGAGAAACTTCAACGTGGCCGTGCGCGAAGTGGAAGATCGGGTGCTTTTTTTGCATCGATTACAACCCGGCGGGGCGGACCGTTCGTACGGTATTGAGGTCGGGCGGCTGGCAGGGCTCCCGGCGCAGGTGATCGAACGTGCGCGGCGCGTCCTGCAAACACTGGAGGGAGATGGAGATCATCTGGCGCAGACCTTGAGTCCGCAGACCGGGCCGGCTCGGCGCCGGCCCTCGGGATCTCCCGATCGGGCGCAGCAGCTCGGGTTGTTCGTAGCGCCGCCCCATCCGGTCCTTGAAGAGATGCGCGCCATCAACACGGATGCGCTGACACCCCTGGAGGCACTCAGCCGATTGGATGCTCTGGTGAAACAGGTCCGAAACGCGTGATGAGAGTAAGTTTGGTCGTATGAAGACTCGCGTCACGCTGTTTGCCCTGTCCACCGTCCTCATTGGATGCGCAGACGGTGGAACCTTGTTGGATCGGATGCGTGGGGGGCCTGTCGTTCCGGATTCGCTGCCACGTCTGCTGAACGATTCGCTCCCGTTCAAGTATCCGGTCGGGTTGTATATGCAGCTGATCAGCGACAGCGTTACTCTGCGTTTGTATATCGACGAGTTCGGAACTCCAGTAGCTGACAGCACCACGGTGGCGGCAGCGGCGACGCACGCGGCCTTTGATTCAGCGGCGATACAGGGTGCGCGAGAACTGCGATTCAGGCCCGCGTATGCACGAGGCCGTCCGATTCCGTTTGCCGTGCTGTTTCCCATTCAGTTCGAGATCCCGACGGTCCCGATCGCACCACCGGTCGGCGCGGACACCTCAGCGCGTGACACGTCGAGCAGCGGTGGTGGAGCATGAAGATCGTTGTGTTGATGGGAGGTACGTCGTCGGAGCGTGACGTGTCGCTCGCGTCGGGACTGCGCGTCGCGGCGGCGCTCCGGGAGGCTGGTCATCACGTGACCGTGATCGATACGGTGCACGGCCCGATGGCCGAACAGGCAGAGACGGACCTGTTGGCGCGCGGGGTCATGTCGACGCTGCCACCGGACGTGCATTCACTGGTCGAGCTGGATCGAAACCTTCCTTCGGTGATCGCGGCACTCCCAGCCTGCGACGTGATTTTTCTTGCACTGCACGGTGGGCGTGGAGAAGATGGGACCATCCAGGCACTGCTGGATCTTCGTGGCATTCCCTATACCGGGAGTGGTCATCTGGCCAGTGCGCTCGCGATGGACAAGGACCTCGCGAAGCATCTCATGAAGCGCGCGAAGGTTCCAACAGCGGCGTGGCTCATGACGCCAGTTCCGGCCGCAGACGTTGCGAGAAAGATCGGCTTTCCCTGTATCGTTAAACCGTCGAAGCAAGGGTCGACTGTTGGCCTGAGTCTGGTAAAAAGTCCGGACGATCTGGCTGCCGCTGTGTCGCTCGCCGCACAACACGACGACGAGGTCATGATCGAGCAGTTTATTGCCGGACGTGAACTCACCGTCGCTGTGGTGGAGGGCGACGCGTTGCCGGTAGGCGAAATTGTTCCGGTACACGAGCTCTACGACTACGAGTGCAAGTACACGCCAGGGATGGCTCGCGAGATTTTTCCGGCGGAGCTCACGTCCGCTCAGGCAGGGCGTGTACAAGGGCTCGCCGTCAAAACCTTTGAAGCGCTGAAGTTGGGCGGATGCGCACGCATCGATTTTCGATTCGGAACAGACGGAGAGTTCTATTGCCTTGAAGCCAACACCCTTCCGGGCATGACAGAGCTTAGTTTGGTACCACAGGCCGCGGTGGCAGCGGGAATGTCGTTTTCCGCGTTTTGTGACCGAATTGTCACCTTGGCGCGACAGAAAGGAGAGGCTACGAAATGAGTGCGACTCCCGTGTTGACCGCCGCCTTGGCTGGGGTGCCGATAGGTATCCAGCGCCAGGGAGTCTGGCAGGGTCGCCGGCAAATTTTCGTTCGATTCGCTGGACCGGCGGAAACGGCAACGATGTACACCGCCGATGCCCTTGCCCGTGAGCTGGCACGCGGGCTCGAGCGGTCCGTCTTTCACAGTGTTTGTGTGTCGGGTCGCGATGCGCTCGGTAACGCAGACTACATCACGGCCGCACTGAGCCAATTGCGCGGCGGCGTGCCGGTAATTGTTGATACGGATGGACAGCGACCCGATGCAGTCGCCGCCGTTCACGCTCACGTCTCCATGCTTCAGATCACACTGGAGCCGCCGATCTCGGCCGTTGCGCTGGAACGCGCTCTACAGTCCGTGACGGCAGCGGTGACGCTGAAGTGCGGGCACGCTGTAGTTGTGGCTGGCAGCGATGAGACGAGCGACGCGGAGTACCTTCAGATCGTCGAAGAAGTCCATAAGGTGAGCCCGGACGCGCCAATCGTTCTGCATCCGGGTCAGAGTACGGAACGGGGTCCCATGGACCGGCGATGGAGTGTGTTACTGGAACACGCGATGGCGCGACACCGCGACGTGGCTGTTCACGTACGGCTTACTGGGCAAGCAACGTTACGGTAGAAGGCGGGACAAAAAGGAACTACGCGGCGCGCCGCTGATACATATTTAGAATCACAACGCAGTCTGGGGATCGGCCATGTCAGTCACGTTCGACGACACCGAGGCGCCGCGCCTGACCCGTGCGGTGCAGTGGATAATCGCCCTCAATGTGGCGATTTATTTTCTGCAACTAACGGTCGTGGGTTCGCAGCACATGCTGCCAGCCCTCGGTTTTCAGTCGCACGATTTATCGCGTTCGTGGTGGACGGTCGGCACTTACATGTTCGTGCACGCCGGTTTTATGCATTTGGCGTTCAACATGTACACGCTGTGGCTCTTCGGTCCCCGTGTAGAACATCTTTGGGGCACGTCCGAGTTCACAAAGTTCTACATCGTCGGCGGCCTCGGTGGTTGGCTCTTTCATCTGGTCTTTGCGGGCGACGCGCTGTTGGTCGGCGCTTCCGCGGCAGTTCTCGGCGTCATGCTCGCGTATGCAATGGCCTGGCCCGATGATGAGATTCTGCTCTTCGGCATCATACCGCTGAAGGTGAAGTGGCTGGTCCTGATGCTGGTGGCCATGAATATCCTTGGCGGTATCATGCAGCAGCGCAGCGGCGTCGCCTATCTTGCGCATCTGGGCGGGCTCGCCGCCGCGTGGATCTACATTCGAACCGCGTCCAGTTCAATCAACATGGACCGTTTTCGGCAGCGCGTCTCGTCCATCCCCGATCTTCCGGACGAAACTCCACGTGCCATTCCCCGGTCGTTGCCACCCATGCGCAGTCGCCAGCGCGATATCGACGCCGAGTTGACTGCGAGCTCTGATTATTCTCGACGGTCCGTGGCCGAGGCCTCGCCACCCGAACAGTCTCCCGCTCGACGGGCGAAAGAGCTGGATGCTGTGCTGGATAAGATCTCCGAGCATGGCATCGACAGCCTGACGAATGATGAGCGCCTCGTGCTCGAGGAGATGTCGCGCAAATTGCGTCGCGACTGAGTAATCTGTGGCAGGATCCAGTGTGCCGCTGGCGGCACCGGCCTCCCCTCCGCATTCAGATTAACAAAGTACCGGAAAAGAAGAGCCCCTCGGAGTTACCCGAGGGGCGCTGCCGCCACGCCGTTCTCGCGGCGGCTCGGGCCAACGCATTGCGTCGGCCTATGTTCGAAAGTATGTCCGTGAGTGGGAGGTGTCCACCGCCTGATGGAAATTTCCGGAATACTCCGTTGAAGTTCACTGACGAGATCTCCACATTCCCCGCATGCCACAGCCCGAATTGTTGGAAACCTTCCCCAATCCGTATCCTGGACGGGGCTATGAAATTTTCATGACGTGTCCTGAATTCACGTCACTCTGCCCGCTCGGCGGCATTGAATCCGATGCGGCGGAGCTGGCTCTGCTCAAGGGGGGAGCGCCGGATTTTGCGACCATCAACATCACGTATGTTCCTGGTGCGAAATGTGTTGAGCTCAAGAGTCTCAAGTTTTATCTCTGGAGTTTTCGCAACGACGGCATCTTTTACGAGCGCGTCGTGAACCGTATTCTCGACGACCTCCACGCGGCAGTCGAGCCGGAATGGATTCAGGTGGTCGGCGACTTCAATCTGCGTGGCGGGATTAAGTCCGTGATCACGGCTTCGCTGGGTGATCGGCCGTAGTTGGAACTGTCCCTGGCAGCGATCGACCCGGTCCCCGCTGCATCCGGGTCGAGGATACGGACCCAACTCGCGCGAGTCACGGAGCCCGATTTCAAGCGGCGCGACCCTGAGGAGTGGTCGTCGCCGACCACTCCGCGCTATTTGGCTACGGCACTCACGTTGAGTACCTGAATCTCCCCCAACGACAATGCTGCGATCGGTTCACGGATTTCGGCCAGATCACCCACGACGACAACAGTTGCCTGATCCGGCGTGAGATACTTGCGCGCGACGCGCAACACATCGCCCGCTGTGACGAGTCTGACAGCGGCAGCAAAACGCGGAAGCTCGGCGAGCGTGAGTCCGAATGTGAGCAGCTCGGACACTTCTCCCGCGACCTGCGACGTGCCCTCGAGCGATCCCGGAAGTCCCAGTTCAACGTACGCCTTCGCACGATCGAGCTCGTCCTCCGGGACGGGCGTGGAACGAAGCCCGTCCATCTCTTTGAAAAATTCGACAAGCGAAGAATCGGTCACGTTCGTGCGCACGGCTGAGGATGCGGAAAACGGCCCGGGTGCGCGCCGGAATGCGAAGCCTGATCCCGCGCCGTACGAGTAGCCGTGGGTCTCGCGCAGATTCATGTTGAGTCGCGATGTAAACGACCCGCCAAGGATGGTATTCATGACCATGAGAGCCGCGTAGTCCGGCGATACCCGGTCGACGCCCGGCCAGCCAATCTGAATAATTGATTGAGCTGCTCCAGGCTTATCAAGGAGGAACACTTTCCGAGTGGCACGCTGCAGTGGCGGTACGGTAATGGCTGCCACTGGTGGTGGCGTTCCCGAAGCGGCCCACGCTGCAAAGCGGCGTGCGAGGACGCGCTGCATGGTGGCATTCGTGATATCACCGACAACGATAAACGTCGCACGATCCGGGCGAACAGCCGTCTGATAGGCGCGACGCACGGCAGCTGAATCCAGGGCCGCGGTACTTGTACTGTCGCCCGACGCCGATTGGTGATAGGGATGTCCGGCGGGGAACACCAGTTGATTCAAGGCGAGAGACGCGAGAGCGCCGGGTTGGTCCCGCTGCTGCAGCAGAGTGGCCAGACGAAGGTCTCGCTGCTTTCGGACGTCATCCCCGGTGAATCGGGGTCGCAGAATAACATCCGCGAGAAGATCGAGAGCGGGTTCGAGCGATCGACTCGGAACCTTGAGTGCGACGGACAGATCATCCCACGACGTGGAGGTGGTAAGCCGCGCACCGAGGAAAGCGAGATCGGCCTGCAGAGTAGAGGCGTCACGACTTCCGGCACCTTCGTCAAGCATCCCGGCCATGAACGAGGTAAGGCCCGGTGTGCGACCGTCGAGGCGGCTGCCACCGCTGAATTGTACGGTCACATGAACCAGGGGGAGTTCATGATCTTCAACCAGGCGAACACGTACACCGTTCGCGAGCGCCGTGGACTGCATGCGAGGCACGACCAATCGTGCCGGGGGTGCGAGTTGTGGCGGTGACGTCATGTCGAACGCGGACGTCTGCGCGTTCGCGTTCGAGAAAGCTGCGCATGCCGTCGCGAGCGCCAGAATGCAGAGGTGCGTGCGGGTAATCATTGTATGGCTCCCTTCGTCGCGGCCAGGTCCTTCTTGCCCTCGGGCACGATACTCAACATGACGCGCGGTCCGGTGAGGTAAGTGCGCACTGCTCGTGCAACGTCGTCGGCTGAGACAGCT
>JBGTBX010000003.1:0-10912 GCA_041749115.1 Gemmatimonadaceae bacterium | reverse complement strand
ACGATTGTCGTGCACGACAGAAACGAGCGTCGGTGCAGCAGGGAAATCCCGATCCCACAGGTCGTGGCGCAGTCCCTAGAAATGCCACTTGCGTTCACCTGTGCGCGCATCGAGAGCAAGCACTGTGTTGGCGAACAGATTGTCACCCAGGCGGTTGGCACCGTAGAAATCGAAGGAGGCCGAGCCCGTCGCAGCGAACACCATTCCTCGCTTTGGGTCGAGCGTCACACCAGACCATGCGTTCGCTCCTCCAGCCACCTTCCATGCATCGGGGGGCCAGGTATCGTACCCGAACTCGCCTGGGTGCGGGATGGTGTGAAAGCTCCATTCCAACGCGCCGGTGGTCGTGTTGTACGCCCTGATGTCGCCGGGTGCGCTGGGCAGGGCTTCTGGAACGCTTGTACCAATGATCAACCGATTCTCGAAGACCACACCTGGTGAGCTGGCACTGACGGAGAGCCCTTCAATGGGCCTGCCCAGACCTGCGCGCAGATCAACCCAACCGCTGTCCCCAAAAGTGCTAATCTGTTGACCGGTCTTTCGGTCGAGTGCAAACAGCTTATAGCGATAGTTGAAGAACACCCGATCGCCATTCACAACGACTCCGCGATGTCGAAAGCGACCAATCGGCGGCTTACCGTTGTTGGGATCAAAACGCCACAACTCCGTGCCGGTGGCTGCATCCAGCGCGAAGACGTGCAACTTCGGCGTGGTCGCATACATCACTCCGTCAATGATGATCGGATTCGCCTGCATCTCCGATCCCTCAAAACTGTCCCCGGTATCGTACGTCCACGCCACCTGCAGGAGCGGCACGTTCTCCGGCGTGATCTGGTCCAGCTTACTGTAATGTGTGTTGTCGGTGTCTCCACCGTAGACCGGCCAGTCCCCGCTCGCGCCGCCACCACACGCCGACAAGAGCACGCCAATCAGCCCGGCCAAGCCGGCGCGGCGTGTCACCTGCGACCCGCGGAGGGCACGCAGAACGGTGCGATAGATCATTGACGATGAGCTGAGCGGCTTGGACGGCATTGTTCGGAGTTTGGGGGAGACGCGCAAATAGAGGGCGGAATCACCCGGAGCGAAAGCGGATCAGCCGTTTCGCGTGGCTCGTCGAGTTCGATCATGCTGCCGTGGCCGACCTGTGCGGGTGCAGGAGTGACCGCCGTCCCCGGGGCTCTCCGCGAGTGTCGGCCGCCTGGATGCCCGCGATGCGCGGGAGCACCCTGAGCGCTCAACAAGAAGAGTGACTTGCTCTCTGCCCTGCCGATCCCGTAGGGGAGCGAATAAGCGCACAATAATGTTGACTTATTCTTCAATCCCGAGCAGATTCATCCCTCATGCGGACGTCCGGGGAGTTACAGGGATTCAAAGGAACCCGCGCCGATGTTCTTCAGGAACTCAGGCGCGCGCAAGTCCTTACAGCAAAAGAGCTTGGAGAGTCACTCTCGCTAACGGCCAACGCCCTGCGACGGCACCTCAAAGAGCTCGAAGCGGAGGGGCTGGTGTCCACCCAGCGGGAGATTCGAGGCGTTGGCCAACCGGTCTACCTTTACTCGCTGACAGACGGCGGACGTGCGCTTTTCCCGAACCAGTACGAAGAGGCGCTGCTCCAGGCGCTGGATCTGATCAAGTCGCAGCTGGGCTCCGAAGGCGTCGTTGAGGTCTTTCGCAAGCGTTGGCAGGAAGTGACGGACAAGGCCAAACCTGCGCTTGATGCCCTGCCCGTCTCGGAACGCGCCACCCAGTTGGCCGAGTTGCTGTCGCAGCTGGGATACGTGGCCGAAGCGGGGTCGGAGGGGGAACTCGTCCTCCGCGAACACCATTGTTCAATTAAGGCAATCGTCGAGCGATTCCCTGAGGTTTGCCTCGCCGAAGAACAGTTCATCGCACGTGTACTCGATGCCGATGTCGTGCGAACGCAGCACATGGCCAAAGGAAACACGTGCTGCGAGTACTGCATCACCGCATCGGCTGCACGAACACCGAGCACTCAGTCCATCACAGAAGAAGATCAGGCGGAAGCGCCAGAACCGGCGTCCGCAGTCCTGACGGAGACCACATGAGTTCAGCAATTGAGACACTGGTTAACAAAGAATACCAGTACGGATTCAGCACCGACATCGAAGCGGACACCTTTCCGCCGGGCCTCTCGGAGGATGTCGTGCGGGCCATCTCCCTCAAAAAGGGAGAACCTCCATTCATGCTCGAGTGGCGCCTGAAGGCGTTTCGTCGTTGGCAGCAGATGGTGGAACCCAAGTGGCCCAACGTGAAGTATCCGCCGATCGATTATCAGGCGATCTCGTATTACTCGGCGCCAAAAACGGCCAAGCCGTTAGGCAGCCTCGACGAACTGGATCCGAAGATCCGCGAGGCGTACAACAAACTCGGCATTCCACTCACGGAGCAGAAGTTATTGGCCGGGGTGGCTGTCGATGCCGTCTTTGATTCCGTTTCAGTGGGCACGACGTACAAAGCTGAGCTCAACAAACTCGGCATCATCTTCTGTTCGTTCAGTGAGGCGGTGAGAGAACACCCGGAGCTGGTGGAGAAATACCTGGGTTCTGTTGTCCCCTACAGCGACAACTTCTTCTCGGCGCTGAACTCCGCCGTGTTTTCGGACGGATCGTTTGTGTACATCCCGAAGGGTGTGCGTTGCCCGATGGAACTCTCGACGTATTTCCGGATCAACGCGGAGAACACGGGACAGTTCGAACGAACGCTGATCGTAGCTGACGAAGGCTCCTATGTGAGTTATCTCGAAGGCTGCACCGCGCCAAAACGTTCCACCAACCAGCTTCATGCTGCGGTCGTGGAGATCATCGCATTAAAGGGTGCCACGGTGAAATATTCTACCGTGCAGAACTGGTACGCCGGTGATGAAGAGGGCGTTGGTGGTATCTACAATTTTGTCACGAAACGCGGCAAGGCATTCGAGAACTCGAAGATCTCATGGACACAGGTCGAAACCGGTTCAGCGATCACGTGGAAATATCCCAGCGTGATTCTGCAGGGCGACAACAGTGTCGGCGAGTTCTACTCAGTGGCGGTCGTGAATAACCGGCAGCAGGCCGACACCGGCACCAAGATGATCCACATCGGTCGCAACACAAAGTCGAACATCGTGTCGAAGGGCATCTCGGCGGGACGCGGGCAGAATTCCTATCGCGGTCAGGTGAAGGTGATGCCTCGCGCCGAAGGAGCCCGCAACTATACACAATGCGACTCAATGCTCATCGGCAACGCGTGTGGGGCACACACGTTCCCCTACATCGAAGCTCAGAATAAGTCCGCGGTGATCGAACACGAGGCCAGCACCTCGAAGATCGGCGAAGATCAGATCTTCTACCTGAAGCAGCGTGGACTCAGCGCCGAGCAGGCCGTGTCGATGATCGTGAGCGGCTTCTGCCGCGAAGTTTTCAAGGAGTTGCCAATGGAATTTGCGCTTGAGGCTCAGCAGCTGCTGGGCATTACGCTCGAGGGCAGCGTTGGTTGATTCGGCAAGGAACACTACTCACTCCAAATTCTCAGTACTTTTCTCATGTTAAAGATTGTTGATCTCCACGCCTCTATTGACGGCAAAGAAATCCTTCGCGGTGTCACACTTTCCATTAATCCGGGAGAAGTCCACGCGATCATGGGCCCGAACGGATCGGGCAAGAGTACACTTGCCCAGGTGCTGGCCGGCCATCCCGGCTATGAAATCACCAAAGGGTCCATGGAGTACCTCGGCAACGATCTCTCGGAAATGGAGCCCGAAGAACGGGCGCACGCGGGCATCTTTCTCGCCTTCCAGTACCCCACCGAAATTCCGGGCGTAAGCAACGCGTATTTTCTCCGCACTGCCTACAATGAGATCCGGAAAGCGCGTGGCGAAGAAGAAGTCGACCCGATGGATTTTCTCGATGTGATGAGCGAAAAGCTGAGGCTCGTTGATATGGACGATTCGATGCTGGCGCGTTCAGTGAACACCGGGTTCTCCGGCGGCGAAAAGAAGCGCAATGAGATCCTGCAGATGGCCGTGCTTGATCCCAAGCTGGCCATCCTCGATGAGACGGATTCCGGGCTCGACATCGACGCCCTCAGGGTCGTGGCCGAGGGCGTGAATACGCTCCGCCGCAAGGACAACGCGGTGCTGCTGGTCACGCACTATCAGCGCCTGCTTAACTACATCGTCCCCGATTTTGTGCACGTGCTGGCCAATGGCCGGATTGTGAAGTCCGGTGGCAAGGATCTCGCACTTGAGCTCGAAGCCAAGGGATACGACTGGCTGGTTGACGGCGAAGCGCCGACGGGAGCGGAGGTGGGAGTATGACCGCCATGGTGTATCGCGATCAGTTTTTGACCCAGCCGCAGGAAGGGCCCGCATGGCTCGCCCCATTGCGACACACGGCGATGGACCAGTTCAACGCCAACGGGTTCCCGACCACGCGTAACGAGGACTGGCACTTCACGAATCCTGCGCCGATTACCGAGGCGGCCTTCGAACCCATGAAGGCCGCGCTGGGCACACTCACACCAGCGGTTGTTGCTCCCTTTACGCTGGAGAGTGCGTGGCCACGATTGGTGTTCGTGAACGGCCGCTACGCTCCGTCGCTTAGCAAGGTCGATGTTTTGCCGAAGGGTGTGCGCGTCATGAACCTGACGAGTGCTCTTCTTGAGGAGCCAACATTGCTCGAACGTCACCTGGGCAAGGTCGCCCGATTCGACGAACAGGCATTTGCCTTCTGTGCATTGAACACGGCGCTGATGAAGGACGGCGCGTTCCTACACGTCGCCAAGGACACCGTTGTTGAAACACCGATCCATCTGCTGTTTGTGTCGGACGCCGGCGCCGAAGGAGGCGTGTCGTATCCGCGCAATCTGTTTGTTGTTGAGCAGAATGCGCAGGCCACAGTCATTGAACAGTACGTATCCGCTGGTGACGCGCGTTACCTGACGAACGCCGTGACTGAATGTGTCGTTGTTGATGGCGCGACACTGCGTCATTACAAGGTGCAGGACGAAGGCAAGCGCGCCTTTCACGTGGGCCACGTCGAAGCGCACCAGGGTCGCGACAGCCACTATGTGTCGTTCGTGAGTTCGACAGGAGCGGCATTGTCCCGCTCGAACGTGTTTACGAGACTCGCGGGTGCCGGCGGTGGTGCAACGCTGAACGGGTTGTCGCTGCTTGACGGTGAACAGACCTGCGATATCCAGACCCGGATTGAACACATCGAGCCCAACTGTTTTTCGCGCGAGACCTACAAGGCCGTATTGGACGATGCGTCACACGGCGTGTTTAACGGAAAGGTCTACGTTCATCCCGAGGCGCAGAAGACGGACGGCAAGCAGACCAATCAGACACTGCTTCTCTCGGACCGTGCACGGATAGACACCAAACCGCAATTGGAGATTTTTGCTGACGATGTGAAGTGCACGCACGGTGCCACGGTTGGCCAGCTCGATGAGCGGATGGCGTTTTATCTCCGCAGTCGCGGAATCGGTGCCGAAACCGCGCGCCAGTTGTTGACCTACGCGTTCGCAGCTGATGTACTGGAAATGATTGAGCTGGAAGAGCTGCGCAATGTGCTTGAAGCACAGACAATGGATCGATTCACGTCACAACCCACACCGCGCACCAAGTGACCACCTCGGTCGCCCCGACCGTTGCGTTCGATGCAGAAACCCTGCGCCAGGATTTTCCGATTCTGGCGACGCACGCGCGCGGCCAGCCACTGATCTATCTGGACAATGCGGCGACCAGTCAGAAGCCGCAGTCCGTGATTGACGCCACCACGCGATACTACGCCGCGCAGAACGGCAACATCCACCGCGGTGTGCATTATCTCAGTGAACTCGCGACACAGCTGTTCGACGAGACGCGGGAGAGCGTGCGGGCCTTTGTGAATGCCGCCGACGCGTGCGAGATCATTTTTACGCGCGGGACCACCGAATCCATTAATCTGGTCGCCAACTCGTTTGGCCACTCGTTCACGGCCGGTGACGAAATTGTCGTGTCGCAGATGGAGCACCACAGCAACATCGTGCCATGGCAGTTGTTGTGTCAGCGGACCGGGGCTGTGCTGCGCGTCGTGCCCGTTACGGATTCAGGCGAACTCGACATGGCGGCGTATGAGGCGCTGCTGAACGAACGCACGCGCCTCGTCAGTATCGTCCATGTCAGCAACGCACTGGGCACCATTAATCCGGTGGCAGAGATCATTCGTCTCGCTCACCAGCGCGGGATTCCCGTGATGCTCGACGGGGCGCAGGCCGCACCACACATCAGGCTCGACGTCCAGGCATTGGGCTGCGATTTTTTCGCCTTTTCGGCTCATAAGATGCTCGGGCCGACCGGTGTGGGTGTGTTGTACGGCAAGAAGGCGCTGCTGGAGCAGATGCCGCCATGGCAGGGTGGCGGAGACATGATCGACAGCGTCTCTTTTGAGAACACGACGTTCGCGCCGCTACCGAGCAGGTTCGAGGCCGGCACCCCCGACATCGCAGGCATCGTGGCTTTCAAGGCGGCGATCGACTACCTGAACACGGTGGGGCTCGACGCGATCGCCGCGCACGAACACGCGCTGCATGACTACGCGTTTGAGGGTCTGAGCGACATTGCGGGCGTGCGCATCATCGGCACGGCAAAGCGTAAAGCAGGAGTCCTCACTTTTACCATGGATTGTGCGCACCCGCACGACATCGGCACTGTCCTCGATCAGCATGGCATTGCGATTCGCGCCGGCCATCACTGTGCTCAACCATTGATGCGGCGATTCGGAGTGCCAAGTACTGCGCGCGCGTCGTTTTATCTGTACAACACACGGGCCGATGTGGACGCGCTGATTCGCGGAGTACACGCGGTTCGGAGCGTGTTCGCCTGATGGAACTTGAGGCGCTGTATCAGGATGTGATCCTCGATCACAATCGGTCGCCCCGTAACTACGGTGCGCTGCAGGGCGATGACACCGCATGTGCATCGGGCCGCAACCCGATGTGTGGCGACGAAGTCACCGTGTGGCTGCGTATGGATGGAGATCGCGTCGCCGACGTGACGTTCGAGGGCTCCGGGTGCGCCATCAGCAAAGCCAGCGCATCCATGATGACACAGGCCATCAAAGGACTCAAACGCGACGAAGCGACAGCGCTGTTCAATCGCTTTCATGCGATGGTGACGGGGACCGCCGAGGGTGAAACGAAGGATCTTGGTAAACTGCGCGCGTTCGGCGGCGTGTCCCGCTTTCCCACGCGCGTCAAGTGCGCCTCGCTCGCGTGGCACGCCCTGCGGGATGCACTCCCTGAGCGTTAATCTGCTCCGTCCCCGGTGCGGACCGACCGGTGTCGGTAAACACAACTGGCTCGCTCTCTGGCCATGTCTCTCTTCGCCGATGCGATCAGCGACCTCCGCTCAATTCCCTGTCGCGCCTGGTTTGATGATGTGCGCAAGTCACCGTCTGCCCGCTGAGTCGCCGACGCATCCCGTGCGTGAATCTGACCTGAAGGCCTCGTGACCGATTGTGCTACGCTGACATCAGCGGCGCGAGTGCCGGGTGCTGCCATGCCGTCGACTCCGTAGGACGCAGAATGGGAATCCTCCGCGTGTCGCGCTCGAAGAAGCCACTCCGGCGCAGCGCGGCCTCGAGGACCCACTCCCAGCCGTAGCGCTGGTGAAATTCGCGATAGGTGACACCCAGCAATTCAGGGATCGACGCACGTCTTTCAGCTGACGCCATGTCATCGCCGGAAAGTGTTCTGTTAAGCAGCGAGCGATCAGCCGCCAGATCTGCCAGGTCCGCGACCCGTTGCCAGGTGCGACCGCTATAGTCACCAAGCTGTTGCAGCTGCTGACGCACTTTGAACGGCATGTGCCGCACGTCGTCTTCTCGCACTTCTGGTCCGTTGAAGAGCTCGACGAGGGTTCGCGAAAGCATGGGGAGCCGGGTACGGCTCACGATCCAGTCGGCGATGTCGGAGGGCGTGGGCCGCGGGCGCGCAGATACCGCCCGAAGAATCGCGGCCGACGCATCCTGATCGTTTAATCCGAAGACAATGCAGGTTCGGGCCAGTCGGCGCGTGGATCGCATGCCCGAAGTGGGCGCAGCCAGCAGACAGAGCGGGCACCACGGGGCGTTATCCATCTCCGACTTAATGTACGTGGACCTGAGTCGGGCCGACGTCGCATCAAGCAGCGCGACCGCGCCGAGGGACGGAAGGACGCCGCGGTGGCGACGTGCTATCACGTAGGGTGGCTCGAGGATGAGCAGAGAGGTGTTTGTCATGATGTGTGTACGATAGGTGCCGGCAAATCGCCTGTACACTCGGAGAACTACCAGTCGGCGACCGCCATGCGGTCACCGCGTTGTCACGCTTCGGTCACTCCGGGCGAACCATCGTCTGCCGCCGCTTCTTCCTCAAGGATTGCCTCGCCGCCGGACACGCTCAACAGGATCGCAAAACGCATGAGTCCCAACTCAGTCGTGATGCCCAGCGCTTTCCGAATGCTGGCGCGGTGGAACTCGATGGTGCGTGGCGACACGCTCAGGAGGTCTGCGATTTCCTGCGAGGATTTACCGTCGCCCAGGTAGGTGAGGATTTTCCGGTGTCGCGGGGTGAGTCGGTCGAGGAGGGGATGCTCGACGGCGGCACCATCGCGGAAGGATCGACGCGGTACGCGTGGTGAGAGGAAGGGCTTTTCGTCGGTCAGCACATGGTCAATCGCCTCGCTCAACTCGTCGGCCGACGCTTCCTTCGGAATGAATCCATGGGCTCCTGCATGAATCGCCAGGTCGGCAAGCGCGCGATCGACATGCATGGTGACAACGAGGATTTTCACATCCGGCGCCCGTTCACGGACCTGCGGGATGAGTTCGAGCCCGTTCACATGTGGCATGGAAAGATCGAGAAGCAGCACCTCCGGTTTGGTACGATCCAATGAATCAACGAGTTCACGCGCGTCGTTGACGACACCCACCACGAGGTACTTTGTGCCGATGAGCGACTTGATCCCCTGACTCATCAGGGGATGATCATCACAAATGAGTACGGATGGTCGTCTCATATCACGTAACATTAAAAGGCACAGTCAAACGAACGGTGGTTCCGTGCCCGGGCTGCGACAGGATGTCAATTTTCCCGCCCAGAAGTCGTGCACGTTCGCGCATGGAGATCATACCGAGTCCGTTGGAGACGCGGTCGAGCTCGGCGTCAAAACCCTGCCCATCGTCTGTGATAGTTAATACAAGATCTGCCGGGGTGCCTGTGACGTGTATCCCCACCGCATTGGCTTTGGCATGCCGGGTGGTGTTGCGCAGGGCTTCCTGAGCCACACGAAAGACGTTGAGGGAGCGATCGCGATCGAGGAGGGGGCGCGGCAATGAGTCGGCGGCTTTCACGTCGACCGTCATCCCCGTCATGCGAGAGGTGTCGTCGCCCAATTGTGACAGCGCGGGGAGGAGCCCGCCCTGTTCGATGATCGCGGGATGCAGCCGATGGGCCACCCGACGAAGCATAAAGCTGAGGTCTTCGAGCTCCCCCTTGAGCGCTGAAGCACGTTGCGCGCCCCCCGCAGCGCGTGTCTCTGCCGTGTCCCACTCGGCCAACTCATGCTGAATCAATGCGACCCGTTGTAACGCATCGTCATGTACTTCACGTGCAACGTAGGCTCGCTCTTCTTCGTGCGCCGCGAGCAGCTTATTGGCGTATTCGCGATGAATCGCCAGAAAACGTCGCTGGTAGATAACAATAGCGGCGCCGAGGGCTGTGAGAATAACCACCACAGCCAGCGCCGCAGCTATATACGTCCAGAAGAGCGTGCCGGTATCGGGCATATCAGGCCTTTGGCAACGAGAATGAATGCAACAACATTTATCATCGCCTTGATGTTGTAGACCAGCCGGGCGAGTGCGAGGTTATCCGGGATGAGACTGGCCGTGACCGGTGGCACAATCAGCAGCGTGCCAAAATACAGCATAAAACCGATTGACACCCACATCCAGTCGCGCGCGAGCGCTCGCTCGGCTTCTTCACGCAGATTAGCAATGAGCGTGTACGAAAACGCGCCGATCATTACCAGGCACCGAAACGGCCCTGTGAACGACTGAAACGTCGTCAGTTCGTGGGCCAGCACTGCGATCAGCAGTACAACTCCTGCAAACAGCGGAATGCCGACGCGAAAGGACAAACGCATGAACGGCTTGACCTGCCAGAACGACAACGCCCAGAGCAGGATCGCGTCTTCGATGACGCGAGCGCTGTTTATGAACCACAGATTGCTCGATGGCGTAACATTGCTCAATGTCAGCTGAATAAAATCCGACAGGATCGCGACCAGGAACCATACGCCAATCCAGTACCGCGCACGTGGCAACGGCGGCGCGAGCGTCGCGACCGCTGCCACGGGAAGAATCTGGGAGCCGACTGCGGCCCCAATGGTTGCCCGCTCGAAGAGGTTCGACGGGGGCATCAGATAACCATCGATGAACGCGATGATCACACCCACGCCAACCAGCACTGCCCCATTCCGCTTTCTCGTTTCCACCGAACGCGCCGAGTAAATCAGAAGAGAGGTGACCCGGGCGAACAGTACGGCGGGCAGGGATGGTGTTCCTGCAGAAGGAGCGCATCGGCCGATCCACTCGACATCATCAGCATCATCTGCGGCTCTCCCTTGCCCTTCTTCTGCGCCTTGTCCCCTTTTTCTCCGCGCGGGGCTTTCGGGTTCGGCGCCTTCACAATGTCTTTCCCCTCTTTATCAACGCCGACGAGCACGATGCGATATCTGCCCTTGGCGTCGAGACCGTGATAATATCGAAATCCTTCCACGCCGGGCTGCGCCAGCAGCGCCCGCACCTGATCGGCGTGAAAGAGGCCGCCGTGTTCCGACGCCGGCGCTGCTTTGCGGTAGCGCTGCGTGAGCGCCGCGGCCTGCTTC
>JBGTBX010000002.1:0-3164 GCA_041749115.1 Gemmatimonadaceae bacterium | reverse complement strand
GTCAATGCCGGCGCGAAGGCACGAAGCTCTTCCTCAAGGGCACCAAGTGCCTGACGGAAAAGTGTCCCGTCGAGCGCCGTCCGTATCCTCCCGGACAGCACGGACAAAATGCGTCGCGTCGCCGTAAATCGTCGGAGTACTCCAAGCAGCTGCGCGAGAAGCAGAAGATCAAGCGCATCTATGGTGTAAGCGAGTCGCAGTTCCGCAATACGTTCGAGAAGGTGTCGACACTGCCCGGTATCACTGGTCACAACCTGTTGGCCGCGCTCGAAAGCCGCTTGGACAACATGGTATACCGGATGGGTTTTGCTGCCAGCCGCAAGGCGGCACGGCAGCTGATTCGGCACCGTCATGTCGAAGTTGCAGGCAAGAACGTCGACATTCCGAGCTATGCCGTGAAGCCTGGTGTGGAAATCCGTATCCGGTCCAAGTCACGCGAGAACGGATTCATCAAGGACGCGATGGAGCAGTCCGCGCGCGGTGCGCTGCCGTCGTGGCTCGCGGTCGACCGCGACACCTACTCCGGTCGCATGCTGGAGCGACCGACGCGTCCGAACATCGCGATTGCTGCACAGGAGCAGTTGGTCGTCGAGTTGTACTCGAAGTAGTCGTAACACCCGCACGGCGCTGGCTCGCAGTTCAACGCAGAGCCGCATCGTGCGGACGCAGTACGAATCTGGTCGGAGCCCTGACCTCCGAACGAGCCCACCGCGCGTCAGGGGCGGGGTGGGGCGTCGCCGGTGCAACGCCGGTCGGACCCTTACGAAATTTATTAATCATGGCTGAAGCAATTGATCTGAAGGGGCTGGTTCGCCCCCACCTTGTCGAGGTGACACGCCGCGACGACTCCCCGTTCTCTGCTGAGTTCGTTCTGCAGCCGCTGGAGCGCGGCTACGGCCACACACTGGGCAACACCATGCGACGCATGCTGCTGTCCTCACTGCGTGGCGCCGCCGTCTGGGGATTCCGCATCGACGGCGTGCTGCATGAACACCAGACGATTTCTGGCGTCGTTGAAGACGTCCACCAGATTATCGCCAACCTCAAAACGCTCGTCCTCAGCCTCCCTGATGACGTCGACGAAGCTGTCGTGCGTGTAAAGCGCAACACCGCGGGGAACGTGACCGGAAAGGATCTCAAGGATCTCGGCAACGTGGCCGTCGTGAACGCTGATCATCATCTGTTCACGATGCAGGATGGTGGCGAAATCAACATGGAACTCTACGTTCGCAAGGGACGTGGGTACGTCGAGGCCGATCAGCATGTGGTCGATCGCGGACTTCCGGTTGATCTCGTGAAGATCGATGCGATTCACAATCCCGTACGCCGCGCGAACTTCTCCGTCGCCGAAACCCGCGTCGGTCAGCGCACAGACTATGACCGCTTAACGCTTACCGTCGAGACCAACGGAACCATCACGCCCGAAGAAGCGGTGTCGTACGCAGCCGCGCTCGCGCAAACACACTTTCAGTATTTCGCCTCGTTCGGCTCGCATACCTCAGCTCCGGTTTCATCCGGCGGCGATGGGGCATCGGGAGACGGCGCGCGTCTGGCCCAGCTCTTCCAGCGCCAGATCGACGACATGGAATTGTCCGTCCGTTCCGTGAACTCCCTCAAGAATTCCAGCATCCGATCGTTGGGTGATCTGGTCAAGCAGACCGAAAACCAGATTCTGCAGGTCAAGAACTTCGGCAAGAAGTCGCTTCAGGAGATCGCCGATCTCCTCGAGAAAGAAGGATTGAACTTCGGCATGCGCTACGAAGAAGGTGCGGATGGCGTTCGTGTGATCGACTGGGGAACCCGCCCGAGTCAGGCCGCCGCGAAGGCTCCAGACGACGAAGAAGAGGACACCGAAAATGCGACATCGTAAAGCTGGACGACAGCTTCGTCGGACGACGGAGCAGAAAATTGCGCTGATGCGCGGTTTGGCGACGTCCCTCATCGAACACGAGGCGATCACCACCACCGAAGCCAAGGCCAAGGAACTCCGTCCGTTCGTGGAAAAGCTGATCACCAAGGCCAAATCCGGCACGCTGCACGACCGCCGGAATGCCATTCGTCACATCCACAAGCGGGAGACCGCTGACAAACTCTTCTCTGAAATCGGTCCGCGCTATCTGAAGCGTGCGGGCGGCTATACGCGCATCCTGAAAACCGGCCATCGCAAAGGTGATGGTGCAGAGATGGCTCGCATTGAACTGGTAGAGGGTTAAGTCATGGCGATCAACAGAAGCCGCTGCTACGTCTGTGACAAAGGGGTCGCCTTTGGAAACAACGTATCGCACGCGAACAACAAAACACGCCGGACGTGGAAGCCGAACCTTCAGGTGGTCCGCGTCGAAGCAGGTGACAAAGTGATCAAGGTAAAGGTCTGTACCCGTTGCCTGGCCGCCAACAAGGTCAAGCGCGCGCCGAGGGCGGCGCGGGTTGCCTGAGTTTATTCAGTTGCGGCCGCATGCACAGAAAGGGAGCGCACCGAGCGCTCCCTTTTGTTTTGTCCGATCGTCCCGACGGCCGCCCCGCATATGAAGTGTGTGCTGATAACCGGCGTGGCCGGTCAGGATGGTTCCTTTCTCGCAGAGCAGCTGCTGGCGCGCGGCGACCGGGTGGTTGGCGTGACGCTGATTGCGTCCCCTGACGACTGGTGGCAGCATGCCCCGCGCGCGCACGACATAGCTAACAGGCACGCGCTCATCGTCCACGAAGCCGACGTGACCGACGCGGCACAGTTCAGCCGCATCGTCAGCCAGGAGCGTCCGGACGAGGTGTACCACCTCGCCGCGCCGACGGCTGTTGACGCGTCGTGGAGCGCGGCTGCGAACACCGAAGCTGCGATTGCCAGAGGAGCGGACGCGGTGCTGAATGCCTGCGCGCAGCACGCACCGGCGGCGCACGTCGTCATGGCGTCGTCGTCAGAGATCTTCGCTGCCGATGCTCCTGCGCCCCAGAACGAGCAGTCTCCCATTGGGCCTGCCAGCCCGTACGGCAAAGGTAAGCTCATCGCCTTGCAGTGCGCCCGTGAGGCGCGCTCCCGTGGACAGCACGTGTCCTCAGCGATTCTCTTCAACCACGAGAGCGAGCGACGGCCACCACGCTTCGTGACGCGCAAGGTGACGATGGCCGCGGCCCGTATCGCGGCCGGTATGCAGCACTCGCTCTCCCTG
>JBGTBX010000001.1:0-18587 GCA_041749115.1 Gemmatimonadaceae bacterium | reverse complement strand
GACTTCGTTGGACCAACCGGCGTTGTACTCGGGATTGCCGTCGCCCATCAGCACGCCGTTGGGATAGAGCTTACGGCCCGGCTCAGGGAGTGTGTCGTTGCCAAAGAGCTGCGTGGCCGACTTGCCCTCTTCAATCTTGATCGCACCGACCTGGAACGTGCTCAGCAGGAACGACGGCACGGGCAGATTAGTGATTTGACTGCGGTTCAATCCCATGTTCACCCGGGATGTCCACGAAAACTTGGGCCCCTGAATTGGGAAGACTGAGAGCGCCACCTCTGTTCCGCGAACGCGCATTTCGGCGCCGTTTGAGATTTCAGAGGAATACCCGCTGGTGGGCGGAAGCGTCCGTGTGATCAGCAGGTCCGAGATGTTGCGCTGAAACACGGTGAAGTCCAATGATCCGCGATTGCCGAACATGGCAGCATCGAATCCCACTTCGATTTCTCGCTGCCTCTCCGGGCGAAGATCCGCGGAGGCGCGCGATGATCCGATCCGGAACGCGCCCTGACCCGCGATGTTTGACAAGCTTAATGCCGTAAACTTCTGTCCGTACAGAGGCTGATTGCCGGTCTCACCGTAGGCGACGCGTAGCTTGAGTTCGTCGACCTTGCCGGGCATCAGCTGAGGCATCCGATACGACGCGGACGCCTTGGGGAAGAGGTACATTTGTCCGGGATCGCCGTTATTCGAGCTGCGATCGGCGCGTGCACCGACGGTCAGCAGCAAACGCTCGTTGTACAACCATTCCGTCTGTCCAAAGAGGCCGTAATCAACGGTGAGCGCTCGCGTTTCATCCACTTCGCGCTGTGTCGCCGCGGTGACCACCTGCAGGCCGCCTAACAAGCCGAGTCCCGCACCGCGGGAGACGTTGAACTTGCGGCGTTCGTATTGTGTGCCGAATTGAGTGGTGGCAGTCCAGCGTGAGAACGGCCTCCATTCATGTACCAAGTTGAGGTTGACGTTGGATTGTGTGTTGTTGCCGCTCGACACCACGGTTGTACCGGGGAGACCATCCAGCGGCTCGAACTGAAGTTCGGGTGGCGAATACACTTCGTTGTTCTGGTTCAGAATGTCGGCGCCACCATACCCGACAAAGCGGAGCGATTGTTTCTCGCCCGACCACAAATCCCAGGTAAGCCGCGCGTTCGAGATATTCCGCCAGACACCCTCTTCGTTCCTGATCACATCGATCGTGTGCAGCGGATTGGAATTGTAGAACGGATTCACCGGCCACGTACCATCGGCCTTCTGCCGCAGGTCGAGGAAGCTCGGAATCTTGGTCAGCGTGTATGCAATGGAGTTTCCGGCGTTGTCGTTGCCGAAGAGTCCGCGGTCGTTCAGGGTTCGCAGCACTTCGCTCCCGACCTGCAGTTCCATTTTGCTGTTGAGGCGCTGGTCGATATTAACGCGAAGTCCATACTTCTTCGCGTAGGTGTTTCGCACGATGCCCTTTTCGTCGCGCCCATTGGCGGAGATGAAATACCGCGTATCATCGGAGCCACCGCTCACTGAGAGCGTGGCTTCGCCGTTGGTCGGGCGTTCGCCATAGGCGAGTGTTTCATAATCCAGATTGACATTGGGATCCCAGTACGTTGCCGCGCTGGGCCATACCTTGATCGCATCCTCCACGCTCTGGAACCGGCGCGAACCATTGCGATAGGCGAGGGCTGAGGTACCTACGCCCGTTCGCAAATTGAACTGGGGTCGGCCCGCCTGCCCACGTTTGGTCGTGATCAGAATGACACCACCGGACGCTTTGGAACCATAGATGGCAGCCGCCGCGGAGCCCTTGAGGATTTCGATACTCTCGATGTCGTTGGGATTGATATCAGCGATGCGATTGACCGGTGATTCCTGAGTGGCCGCAGAGATGGCGGAGCCGGCCGCACGCGTCACGCGATTCGTTCCGCTGCCGATTGACACGTCCGACGCAATAACACCATCAATCACGTACAGTGGCTGGGCGCTGCCAAGCACGGAGGAAATTCCTCTGATGCGTACGCGATTTCCACCGCCAGGCGCGCCGCTGCTCGTTGAGATCTGTGCACCGGCGACTTTGCCCTGCAATGCCTGATCGACGGCCTGAGCCGAGACCTTGGACACCTGTTCAGCTGACACACTCGCGATCGAAGTCGGAAGATTGCGGCGTGAAATGCCCGACGCCTGTCCGGTGATGACAACTTGATCAAGCTGCAGAGCATCCTTCCGCATCACGATGTTGACGCTGGTCTCGTTCGCACGGACCAGGCGCTCAATCGTCGTATAGCCGAGTCGCCGTACTACAAGTGTTACATCACCCGACTCAACCCGCAGAGAGAACGTGCCGTTCTCAGCCGCCAGGACGCCGGTGGTAGTCCCCTTCACTTGCACTTGTGCCGAACCGATCGGGGCGTTGCTGCCCTCTTCTACGACCGTTCCCGTGATGAGACGTTGTTGCGCGTACGACGTTGTTGAACTGAGCGCGAGCCCAATCAACAGTGTGAACCAGGGTCTTCGCATGGAGATGTTTCCAGTGGGTAGATGGTGGTGGATGCGGCGGTGTTACTGCTGGAGGGAAGGCGGAAGGGGGGAAGGGGCGATTGAACTGAGAGGGGCGTTGTGTGTGTGGCGGGCAATGCGGAGTCAGGGGGGATTCGGGAGGATGACGAGAGGCAGCGGGTGCGTGGTCAGCGGTAGTTCCACCAGGGCGTCGTGGTGCTTGCCGGCATGTGCCGCAGACCATGCTGGGCCATCTCTTTCAGGCGCTCGGCGGGCGTCACCGGACCTGACCAGCAGTGCGGTTTCTGATCACCGTACATGAAGAATCCTTCGTAGTGCGGATTCTGCGTGGTCTTCATCCACGCTTCGAGCTCGCGTGCTGCCCGATCGAGGAAGTAGGTGTCCACATCGCCCATGTAGATGTGCAGCTTATCAACAAGTTTCGGACCGACGGTGGTCCAGTTCTTTTTGAGATGCTCCAGCAGATCGTGTCGATCACGCCACGACGCAGCAACCTGTCGGTCGAGTACGCCGGTCTTCTTGTTGAACGCCGGGGCAAAATATCCATCGGGGCCGACCGGTCCGAACACGGCCGACCAGATGTCGAGCTGGTGCCCGGAGCGACCCTTGGTGCCGTTTACGAGCTCCATCCAGTTGCGCTGCTGCGATGTCTGGCGCACCTCGCCATTGATCTCACGCGAATTGATAGTGGGTGTCCGGTGCCATTCGTTGATCTGTTTGTAAAACGCGTTCTCGTCCTTGTAAATGTTGATGCCTTCGACGTCCGTAAAGGTTACCGGATCGGGACAGTAGGCCCACGTGCCTCCGAAGTAGTCCGGGTTATAGATCTGGAGGGCCAGCGCTTCCCATCCACCGGTGGACCCGCCACTTAACCAACGTGCCCACGGCTGATCAATCGTGCGGTACCGTTTCGTGATTTCCGGGAGAAGCTCCTGCATGATGGCATCGCCGTACGGACCGACGTTCGGCGAGTTCACCGCGTACGAATCGTCGAAATACGGTGCGGGATGCTGAAGCGTTGCCACGAGCACGCGAGGACAATCAGGCTTCATCCACTCGGTATGCAGCTCACCTCCTTCGGCAAAACGCATCGGTGCACCGGTCCCGAAGTGCCCCTGTTCGTACAGGATCGGATAACGAATTGTGGACGTGGCGTAATCTTTAGGAAGCAGTACGGTCGCGCCGAGGTAGATAGGACGCCCCCAGAACTTCGAAAGAGATGGCGATTGGAAGCGGAATCTTTCGACGAAGGCCGTATTGGGCAGAAGCGAAATCGGAGGAACCACCTGATCCGCGACCAGCCGCACAGTTGTTCGTTGCATTGGATCGATGCGGATCCGCTTCGGTACGGAGTAGAGGTTGCCAGGTGAACGATTCCATTGCTGGCCCTCCCACTGATCGTCGTGCATCCATAACACGTGCCCGTCGGCGCGCTTGAACTCGGAATAGACGTTCACCATGCCCTGTACCCAGTATTCACCGGCCGGGATGTCTGCCATGTCCCATACCGGGTGACCAAGATCGGTTCCGTCGACCGACGCAACACCGCCGACGGGGACACGCTCAAAATCTCTTCCGAACATCGGCGTTCCTATTCGGCCGATCTGGAGGCGCGGTTCCGTCTCGTTTGTGCGCGAGAGCATCACAAACACGCGTCCGGTCGTGGGTTCATTGCGTATCGACTTCGCGATCTCCACATCAAAACGCACCTTGGCACGCCCGGACGGCCAGCCGGGGGGTTCAGAGGTCTGCGCCATCCCAACCACAGGAATCAACAAGAAAGCCACAAGCAATCGTCGCATACTCAAGGGTTGGGATTGTGAATGGTGGAAATGCTTTATGTACTTGTGTTCAGCTTATGGAACCGCAGGAGTGGGAAGCACACGAACGGTGATACCACTTGCCTGGGCCGGGCCATGCAGTACAGTCATTGTAGCTTTACGAAAATCCGAGGAGGACGCTTTGTAAATGTTCGGAACAAACGTCTGCGGATTCCGATCGACGAGAGGGAACCAGCTGCTCTGCACGTGCACCATGATGCTGTGCCCCTTTTTGAAGGTGTGCATGACATCCTCCAGCGCGAACGACAACGAGTCGGGGCGGTTGGCCACCAGCGCCAACGGCCGTTCGAGGCTTCGACGCCAGCGGGCCCGGAACACGTTGCCATGCACCAGCTGCTGGTATGCATCCATGCGTGGCCCGTTCGGGTATTGCGGGGGCGAGTTGTCCGGGAAAACATCGATGACCTTGACAACAAAATCCGCGTCGGTACCGGAACTCATGACGTGCAGCTTGACATCAATCGGGCCCGCGATGGTCACATCTTCCGTCAGCGGAGCGGTTCGGTAGCTGAGCACGTCAGGCCGCCGTGTAGCAAAACGTTGATCTTCGGTAGGATACTCCCGAGCATATCCAAAGGAGAGCGTCTGCGTGTAGGGCACGGGTTTGGCAGGGTCAGCCACGTAAATGTCCCGGCCTGCTCTGGCAGCTTTATCCCAGCTAAGTGATCCGTTGTCACGAAGGTGCAGCGTTTTTCGTGTGGCCTGCGCCGGAGGCCACGCCTCGAAGGTGTGCCACCGGTTTGATCCCGTCGCGAACATCGCCACCTTGGGCGGGCGGGTGTCGCACTGGTCGTTGAGCGCGCAGGCCATGAACGGGTATCCGATGGAGTCGCGGAAAAACGTACCAGTTGTTGTGCCGAACGCCAGTGGCCCGAACGTGTCGCCCTCCACGCGGTTCCAGGCACCATGCGACCACGGTCCCATTACAAAGGTCGTTGGCGTCGACGTGCTGTTTGCCCGGAGCGACTCGTACAACCTGATCGGCCCAAAGCGATCTTCGGCGTCGTACCATCCCCCGACAACCATCACCTGCGGTTTAATGTTCTTTACATGCCTCCAGATGGCGCGGCTCTGCCAGAACGCGTCGTAATTGGGGTGGGCAATGATGCTGTCAAAGAACGCGACACGACCTTTATAGAAGCCACTGCTGTAATTGGCCAGCGGTCCCTGCCGCAGGTGGAACTCATAGCCGTCCTGAGTGCCGGGGTCCGGGCGCGCCGGATACGTCGTCGTCGGACCGTCACGCGGCTGATCAAAGCTGGCGAGAAAGTTGATCGTCTGCGCCGACGTAAATGCGCCGTTGTGATGCCGGTCGTCGCCGAGCCACCAGTCGATCATCGGCGCGGACGGATACGCGGCAACGTGGGCAGGGTGAGCGTCGATCATGCCGGCAGCTACGAAAAATCCGGGAGCTGAGTTTCCCCATGTTCCAACACGCCCGGTATTGCGCGGGATGTTCTTTACGATCCAGTCGATCGTGTCCCAGTTGTCTGTCGATTCGTCGACGTCCTTCGGGCCCTTCTTGACTGCGAGGTGCGGAGTATTGAATTGATAGTACCCATGCGACATGTAGCGGCCGCGCACGTCCTGATTAACAAAAATGTAGCCGTCTTCCTGAAAGCGACTCCAGGGGCCGAGGGAGCCGGCGTAGGCATCGGCTCCGTACGGCGCCACCGAGTATGGCGTGCGCATCAGCATGACTGGATAACTTCTACTCGTGTCGCGCGGCGCGTAGATGGACGTGAAAAGCTGGGTCCCGTCGCGCATCGTCAGGTACAGCTCGCGCTTTTCATAACGCGCCTTGACCGCTGCGACTGCCTGCGTGTCGGGTCCTGGGCGTTGCGCATTCAGTCGCGGGTGAGAAACAGCGACCACAACTGCTGCAGCAAGAACGTGGAGGATACGACGATCGACTGCGCCCATTTTGGTCTCCATTCGCGATCTGGGAAGACGAAGCTGCGTGATGATCGCTTGTACGCGCTGTGTGCTGCTTCCGTTAAGGCAGGTCAGCAACTACCCCTTTGGAGTACTGGTCCCGATACCAACGCCAGATCAAGTTCAAGAGATGCCCGGTAAAATCTCGATCGGTGTTGCCCTGTGCACGGCCATTTTACTGGCCGGCTGCGGCGGTCCGATGGTAATCGACGCGCCTCCGCCCAAGGTTGGTGCCGATCTTCCGGATTCGATTCCGCCTGTCCCGATATCGACGCTCGAAGCACCGATCGTCTACGACCTGGAACCGATCCTCTCCACGCTCGAGGACGCCGTGCCGCGCAAATTCGGCGACATGGAGAAGCGAACGCAGCACCCAACCAACGGTCGCGTCTCGTTCGCCTTTGCCGGCACCCGGACGCCGTTTCGCATTTCTATAGATGGAACGAATATCCGGATGGCGAGCGTCGTTTCGTACGAAGCGAAAGGCTGGTTCGACCCGCTGATTGGTCCGACGGTCAGCGGTGGATGCGACGGCCGTGAGGACAAGCCCAGATTGTCGCTTGCCCTGCGCAGCACTTTCAGCATCGATAGCCTTTGGCACCTGAAATCCCGGACCCGCCTCACGCGCGCCGCTCCTTTGTCGGAGGAAGAGCGCGATCGATGCAAGGTCACCTTTCTCGATATTGATGTCACCGATCGTGTCGTCGCGGGAGCGCGTGGCGTACTTCAGAAGAAACTGAGGAGCATCGACCGTCACATCGCCGCGATCGACGTTCACACGCAGGTACACAAGTGGTGGATCGCGATGTCGCGACCCATCTCACTCGGCGATTCCCTGTGGCTGACCCTCAACCCGGCGCGCGTCGCCCTTGATTCGGTCACGAGCGACAGCACCGCCGTCGTGGCGACGATTTCACTTATCTACAACCCGCGCATCATCACGGGTCCGCGGCCACCAGATCCTCAACCGGAGCTGCCGCCACTCCTGCGTGGTACGCCTACAGGCCACGCAATGCACGCGGCGCTGGTCGGCTTCGCACGGTATCCGGAGCTCAGCTCGGAACTGACCAAGAGACTTTCCGGCCGGAAACTCAGCCTTGCAGGGAGGCGCATTACGATCCAGGAGCTTACGGTGAAGGGCATCGGTGGAGGACGCGTCGGTCTGGCACTTGATTTTACTGGGGCGGCGAAAGGGCGCGTATGGCTCACGGGAACACCCGTATACGACACAGCTCGACGCGTGCTCTCCGTGCCCGACCTCGACTACGACATCGGCAGCGCCAAGGTGCTTGTAAAAGGTATGGAACTCCTGATCGGATTCGAAGCTCGTGATATTCTCCGCGAGCAAGCGCAGTTCGAGGTTGATGAACTGCTCGAAAAGGCGCGGGAGGCAGCTGAGAAAGCCATGAATCGACAGCTTACCGAGGGCGTGGATCTGGTGGCCACACTGACAAAGGGCGATGCGCTCAGTGTACGTGCCGACATCCGTGGAATTCAGGTTCGTTTCGCCGCCCGGGGCCGGGCCGGACTCGTGATCACGCGTGAACCACGGATTTCCGCGATCAATCACGACTGAGTGCTCGCCGTAAGCTGCGCGAGCACACCCGGTTGAAAGCGTGACGGCGGTGCGATTCTGCAGCTCTTGCGAGGCGGCCTGGAACCCTGAACTCCGACTCACGTCCCGGAGTCTGGTGGCGATACCTTGCCGCCACCGCCTTCAGCTGCGACAGTTGAGATCAGTGGTGGCTTGACCGCTCACCGTTGATTGCTTCTAAATGGCGGCATTCAGGACAGGAGAATAGTGCCGGAACTGCGCTTGACCTCAGATGAACAGTCCCTGCTCGCCGGCGAAGGCAGCCGTGCCGAGCAAATTGCCATGGGAATGGTGGTGCGGCTCGCATCGATAACCGGGGCCGGTGAACTGATCCCGATCGCTCGTGCGCACATTGATGGATGCCTCTATCACGGCCAGGCGTCGGTCGATTTCGCTCGTATGATGGCCGAGGCAGGTGGCAGCGTGCGGGTGCCGACGACGCTCAACGTAGGCATCATCGACCTGTTGCACCCTGAGCTATTCCGGGGAAAGGCGAGCGTTGCCGCCGCGGGCCGCGAGATGATGGCGCACTATCGGGCGATGGGATGCCGCCAGACCTGGACATGCGCCCCGTACCAACTCGCCGAACGGCCATCGTTAGGCGAGCAAATTGCGTGGGCCGAGTCCAATGCAATTGTGTTTGCCAACAGCGTACTTGGTGCACGGACGGAACGGTACGGTGACTTCATTGATCTGGCGGCCGCCATTACAGGTCGCGTGCCCAACGTTGGCCTGCACCGCGACGACGGTCGTCGCGCGACGGTTCTGGTCACCGTTCGCGGCATCGACGCCAAACGTCTGGAAAGCGATCTGTTCTTTGCCGCGCTTGGCCATATCGTGGGACGCCGGGTGGGGACGGCAATTCCCGTCATCGACGGTGTTCATCAAGCAACAGAGGACCAGCTCAAGGCGTTTGGTGCGGCCGCAGCTTCGGCGGGTGCGGTGGCGATGTTTCATATGGCAGGCGTCACTCCCGAAGCACCCGACCGCATGGCGGCCCTCGGCGGCAGAGCGCCGGAGCGGGTGATCGAAATCGGTCCACACGACCTCGCGGACGCCGTGGATGAGTTATCACCAGCCACCAGCCAGGCACTCGGTGCCATCTCGGTCGGCACGCCACACTTTTCGTTCGAGGAGTTTCGCCGTGCGACCAGTCTGCTGCGCGGCAGGACGATTGCTGACGGCATTGAGTGCTACATCTCTACCGGTCGCGACGTATTAAGCCGCGTTGACAGCGAAGGATGGGGTGACGCACTTCGAGCGAGTGGCGTGAAGATTGTTACTGATACGTGCACCTACCTCACGCCTATCCTGCGAGAGCGGCCGGGGGCCGTGATGACCAACTCCGCCAAGTGGGCGTGGTACGCGCCGGGCAACCTCGGCTATGACGTCATCTTTGCGTCGCTGGAGGAATGCATTGAATCGGCGGTGCGCGGAGCAGTAGTTCGTCAGATTTCTGTCTGGGAGGACCAGGCCGTGCCGTCCACGGCGACCACAGCATCGGCGCCAGCGGGCGGAACTGATGCCTCCGGGAGCGCAACGGCTCAGCGCACTGCGGAGGAACAGGATGTACAAGCGAGTGAGACTGGCCTACCTGCCGATACGTTCAACACTTCGCACGGTCAAGCGACGGCACCTAACGACACAACAGTGCGTGCGCAGCGCACGCATGCGATCGAGTTGCCACTGGCCCTTATCAACGGCACGGCAATCGGAAGTGTCCTGCTGCTTGCGGAACCGCTTTCCTTCTGGGGAGGTGTCCGTGAACACGACGGCACCATAATCGACGTACACCATCCCCAGCTGGGAGAGTGTATAGCTGGGCGCGTTGTTGTTATGCCCGGTGGTCGCGGCTCAAGTTCGAGTTCAAGCGTGCTCGCCGAGCTGATACGTGGCGGCGTGGCGCCGGTCGCGATCGTCCTGAATACAAGCGACCCCATTCTTGCTCTGGGCGCGATGGTCGGAGAGGTGCTGTATGATCGCACCGTACCGATGGTGGTGCTAAGCCACAGCGCGTATAAAGAGGCTGCCGCTTCACAACGGCTGCGAGTAGACGGGACTCAGGTCATACCGAATTGAGGTGCTGACACCGGCGCAGTGTCAGCTGAATCGTTTCAGTGAAAACGGCGTAACATCGAAGGATGAAGATCCGGTGGTCAGGAGATCGGCGGCGACTTCGCCGATGGCACTTGAAAACTTGAATCCATGGCCGGAGCAGGCGCTGATCAGGAGTACCTGCGGGCATGCGGGGAGCCGATCAATAATAAAATGTCCGTCCGGTGTGTTGGTATAGAGACACACCTCACTGGCCAGCCGTTCACCCTTGGCATGCGGCATAAATCTGCGTAGCAGGTCTGTCAACGACGCGTTTTCCGCCAGAGATGTCTCCCTTTTCACCTGTTCCGGATCCACGATCTCTCCCTGATGGTGCCATGCAATCTTGACGCCATCGCCGAGGTCGGTCATAGCGTAGAACATTTTATTGTCGTGCAGTTCCCACATCGTCACGGGCATCGCCCCGGCAGTAAACCACTCGGGATGCCTGGCTGGCTCCCACCACTGCTGGTACTGCCGTTCGACGTGCAGCGGCACGTTGTGTTCCCGCAGCAAAACGGTATTCCACGCGCCGGCACTCAGTACCAGTTGCCCTGCGCTCACAGTGCGCGTAGCCGTCCTGATTTCGACACCTTCGCCAACCTGATCCCATCCCACCACCTGCTCGTTCAGGACTATTTCTGCGCCTGACTCGCGAGCCAGGTTCAAATTCAGCAACACGATGCGCTCCGGCATCAGCAGCGCGCCGCCGGGCTCGTATACTCCGACCATTTCATCGAAGGGTTCGTACATGCGCCATCGTTTCCGAATGTGATCTGCGTCCACCAACTCGTGAGGGACGTTATGAAGCCGCGCACTTTTTAACGTCCCCTGAATCATCTCTGAATCCGGTTCGCCTAACATCAGTGCGCCGGTCTGCACCACGAGGGGTGAGGCACCAAAAGGAACCGGCAACGCGTCAAACTTCTCTCGTGCCCGGCGCGCCAACGGCACATAGAGGGGATGTTCGTAGTACGCCTGACGAGTCAGACGCACTTTGCCGTGTGAGGACCCCATGGTGTGCGGAGGTACCCAGCGATCGATGCCAAGTACACGCTGACCCTTGCGTGCGAGCTCAAGGACCGTGGAGCTTCCCATCGCACCGAGTCCTACGACGATCACATCGAATTGCTGGCTCATCCAGTGAGTCCGAGGTATGGATAGACGACCCTGATTCAAACGCCTTGCTTCCACGGCGGGAAGCCGGTTGCTTCACAGGCGCCAAGGCAGTCCTTGAAGGTATCGCTACATCTATTAAGGGCAATCGAGGTCTTTCTTTTGGTTTCTCGCTCTGCATTACTGCCGCTTTGGATCGGACGTGCGTCCGGAAGAGGTGGGTTCACGCTGCTCGAGATCGTGGTGGTCATGGTGCTGGCCGCCCTGCTCGCTGCGGCAGTCGGTCCGAGCCTGGTTTTTCGCGCGCCCGCTGAGCCAACGCTCGATCAGGTGATCGCGGCCAGCCGGGACGCCGCCGTGGCGCGGTCGCAATCCCTGCGCCTCGTGGTCACCACCTCGGGAGATTGGAATCTGCGCTTGCCGTCGCCTTACGACAGTGCCATCGCCTCCGGATCGGTGGCGAAGACCTCCGCTCCCTCAGGGTTGATCGATCTTCGTCTGTCTCCGTTAGGCACCTGCGTCGCCGCTCGTCCACTCCCGCCCGCGCAGTCAGCGTGGGACGCGGCACGCTGCACCTCTGTTGCGGCTGAACGTCCATGACCTTGCTCGAAGCCCTCGTCGCTCTCGTGATCCTCGGCCTCGCCGCCGTGGGATACGTGGACGTGTTCCAGGGTGGCGCACGATCCGTGCAATCGGCCGACGAGTGGTCGCGTGTGGTTGCTGTAGCTGAATCCACTATGGATCAGGCATTGCTCGGCACAACGCTCCCGGCAAGAGATCGATCCGGTGACACGTCGGGGTTCTCGCGTCGTGTTGACGTCAGGCCGTGGCGAGACAACCTCTCCGAAGTCATCGTCACTGTGACGTCACCTCGCGGACTGCAGTTTCAGGTGCATCGACTCGTGCGAGCACCATGACACGTCGCCGTGGCTTTACACTTATCGAGGTGATGGTTGCCTTCGTTATCACCAGCCTGGTCGTCACGCTGGGATACGCCGCGGCGCAGGCAGGATTCGATACCGACGACCGGTTGGCATATCATCGGGATACGGCAGAGGCAGAGATTGTACTGCGCTCGCTGATAAACGATGCGCTGCGTCATGCTGTGCCCGGCACCATTGGAGGGCCCGACGTCTTTACGCTGGTCAATCGCGCGACGCCAAACGGAACGCCGGTCGATTCACTCTCGTTCGCAACGCGAGGTGTGGTACAGCCCTTTGGCGCGACCGCGGCGTGGCAGGTGTCCGTATGGATGGCACCGGATGGATTACATTTTACTGCACACGCAGGATCGGGCACGCCGATTCTGGCCACCGTACCGGCGATGATCTCCCTCGACGTACGGGTACTCGGCCGAGGAGTAAGTGCGGATTGGCGAGAGAGCTGGGAGGCCACGTATACGCCGCCCGTGGGCATACAGTTGTTCATTGGCGGACCCACTGCCGTGCCGTCGCCGCTGACCGCGCGCGTGGGTTACGGTGACCAGCCATGAGAGGCGAGCGCCGCGGCGTGGCACTTGTTCTGGTGCTCAGCCTGATTGTGATTCTCGGAGGACTCGGCGCTGCGGTGATGACACGCGCTCGCGCGTCGCGCGACCTCGTGACGAATGCGCGAGCCCGGGTGGTCGCGCGATTTGCAGCGGAGAGCGGCATCGAGGCCACACGGGCTTCGATCGACGCGCTGCTCGCCGCACTGCCCGGCGGCGAGTCACGCGATCAACAGCTTAACTTGTTCGTCCGTGATGCGATGCGAGGTGACTCGATCTCACTCGGCGATGCTCGCTCAATTACTGCCGTGTTGGATCCCGGTGCCCAGCTGGATGTTAATGCAGCGCCGGTGCAGAACCTGACCACCTTGCTTGCGTATTTCACCGACATCGGTCGGGCCGCGGACATGGCATCTGCCATTCGGCGCCATATCGAAGGCAACTCCGTAGCCGGTCGCGATGCAGCAACGGCGTCTTTCCGGTTCGCGAATCCTGTGCGCTCTCTTGAAGAGCTGCGCGAGATTCCAGGAATTGACATCGCCGTGCTGACCAGAGCGGCACCGTACCTCACGGTCGACGGAGATCGACAGATTAATCAAGCCATCGCCTCTGACACCGTGATGGCCGCAGCATTTGGAGATCTGGGCTCCAGTCCTACGCGGCTCGTGTTGATTGCAAGGGGATGGCACGCCGGTCACCCGCTGTCTCACGAGATTCAGGCTGTCTTTGCGGTGTCTGATACGCGACTCGTGCTGATTACCTGGCGGGAGCGAACCCTGTGAGCTCCGTGATTGGCCTTGAAATCGGCGCGACGACCATTCGGGCGGTTGCGGTGTCGGGATTTGGCGGCCGCACTACGCGATCCGCTGAAGCGGTATGGGACGGCACTGATGCGGCAGCGGCGATCGGCACGCTGCAACGCGAACTTGGTAGGGCCACACAGGTCGGAGTTGCCATAGGACTTCCTCATCTGCACGTCTCTTATGTTGATCTGCCGGCGGCAGCCTTCAGCGATCGAGAGAGTATGCTGTCGCTCGAACCGGAACGATACTTTGCGACTGTCGAAACTTTGACAACCTCGCTGGCACCTCGCTCTTCCATTGCGTTCGGAGCGCCAGCGGAGTGGTTGGATAAGCTGACACGCCAGATTGAGACATGGGGGCCAATTACTCGTGTTGAAGCGATCCCGCTCGCTTTGGCGCGGAGCGAACGATCATCGGTGACGGTCGCCTGTGAAGGCGGAAACGTAACTGTTGCCGACGGTGCGATCGTTTCGGTGCGCCGCGCACCCATTGATGCAGACAGTGTTGGCTCGACTGCACGTCGTCACTTCGCAGCAGCTGAGGCCGTTGCTCGAGGAGTGCATGATCCGCTCATCGGCACGCTGATGCGCCCGATCGAACGGCGGGCTGTGACATCGCGCCGATGGCGTGGAGTCGCGGTCGCGGCGGTGGCCGCCGTGGCCGGTATTGTGTTTTGTGGCGCGGCGTGGGATCAATCACGCGATCGTTATCTGACCGCTCTGGAAAGTGTTGCAGCGCAACGCATGGAAGAGGTGGTTCCCGCGCTGGAAGCGCAGCAACGGGTGGCGCTGGCCCAGCAGGAGGTGGCCTTGCTGACTGCGCGGGTATCAGAGCACAGTCGCGTGGCTGTGTCTCTCGCCGCGATAAGCAGCTTGCTGCCGCGTGACGTGGTGGTGCTGAACGCGCGAGCGTCGGGTGCAGATTGGCAAATTGACGGTACGGCACGCGATGCCGCCGCGCTGGTACCACTGTTTGACCAGGATCCACGTTTCGACAACGTCAGGACGCTCGCCGCGAGTACACGGTTTCGCGACGGCAATCGCACGCGTGAATCTTTCTCGATCGCTCTCCATGTCAGGTAGATCACTCGCTGCGCGCGAACGGCGAACAATCGCAACTGCGATTGTTGTTCTGGCGGCGGGCCTTATTGGCTCACGCGTTGTTGTTCCCGTCGTGAGAGAATGGAACGACCGCGAGGCACAGATCGACCTGGTGCATGATCGTCTGGCGCGTCTTAACGGTTTGGCGTTGTATCAGGATTCACTTGTGCTCGCAGCTGACCAATCGATGAGCGTACCGCTGCCGCGGCGGATCTTACGGGGCCGCACCCCTGCCCTCGCTGCGTCGGAGCTTCAGGGGATGCTGCAGGAGTATGCACGCCTGAGTCGGGTCAGCATCAGCCGACTTGACGTGGCATCAAGTTCGGAGAATGAAGAGACGACTGCCGCAACACCTTTTATTCCTGCCTCAATTTCCGCGACGACCGACATCTACGGTCTGGCTGATCTGCTGAGCCGAATAGAAACGGGAGAGCTCGCCCTTGATGTGAGCGAACTGTCCGTTGCGCCTAACGCGGCGCTGCGCGGCGAGTTGCTGCAGATTGCTCTCGTGGTTCGTGCACCTTTGCTGCTCGAGCCATGACCTTTCTCTCTACCTTCTTTACCTCCTCTGCCAACATCCAGCGGGCCTTGTGGGGAGTGGCGCTCGTCGCCACGGCGCTCGGCTTTGTGTTTGCTCTTTTGCCAACGTCGGCCGAGAGTGTCATCCCACAGCGACCTCAGTTTGGTGAGATCGCTCCACCGCCGGCGGTTGCGACAACGTCGGTGGCGGCGGAAGACATCGTGCTCGCCAACGCCTTCTCGGTGTCACGTACACCTCCTGACGAGCGGTATCTGCCACCTGAATCCGATGAGGCCATGGCCGGCGGGGCGATGATGTCGGCAGGCAGTGTTGAGCCGCCCATGGACGAGGTGTTTCTCACCGGCGATGTACCGCGCCTGTATGGTACCGTCGTACAACCCGATGGGGCCAGAGCGTTGCTCAGGCTCGATCCCGAACGTGAATCTCCGCAGCTTTATCGTGTCGGCGACCGTGGTGGCCCGTTTCGCGTCGTATCGATCACTCCGCGCCGTGTGGTCCTCAGTGGACCACAGGGACGCGTCACCCTGACGCTGGACCCCAACGAGGTGCGCCCGTGAGGCGACACAACTCTGCAACTATGACCTATTCAAAAACCCCTGCGCAGCTAAACTTCGGCGCGCTCCGACGCACAGCATCTCTGGTGCTGCTGCTCTGCTCATTCGTGGCAGGTAGCGCTGGCGCACAAGCGGGCACCCGACTCGACTTCCGCGATGCTCCGCTGGCTGACGTCATCCGGTCGCTCGCAAGTTCTCTCGGACTCAATGCGGTCGTCACCGACAGCATCGGTGAACGCCGCATCACCTTTTCAACAGCCGGACCGGTGTCGACGGCACAGCTGCCATCGATTCTGGAGTCACTTCTGGAGAACAACGGACTCGTATTGGTTCAGCAGGGAGCGGTTGCGCAGATCTACACAGCGGGTCAGGCGCCAAAAACCGGACGTGTGATGTTCGGGAATACGTTGCCTGATCCGGTGCCGCTCGGACAGATCACGCAGCTCGTACCACTGCAGTCGATTCGTGCCGACGAAGGTCTGGCCGCGCTCAGAGCCGTTGCATCACCGTCAGCAAGCATCGAAGCCGTCGCGCGATCGAACTCGCTGCTTATTACTGATCGTGGATCGAACGTCGCCAGATACCTCGAAATTCTGCGTCGCCTCGACGAACGGCCTCAGGGAGAAGCCGGACTCCGTACCTACGTCGTCCCGCTCAAATACGCGAACGCCAACGACCTCGCGGAATCGCTGGGTCAGCTCTTTGGCATCACAATCTCCAGCTCCGCATCTCGAAATCTGGATGACCTGAGCCTTTCACGATCGCTCGACGCATTCAGGCAGCGTGAGACCGATTCCTTCCGGCAGCGCTCGGTCATGCAGATGCCTCCCGTGATCGTTAATCAACAGAGCGCAGCTCCAGGCCGTGACTCCGTTACGGTTGGCGGGCTCATGGGCCAGACCACGGTGGTGCCACACGGCCCCTCGAACTCACTCCTCATCCGAACGTCTCCCCCAAACTTTCCTCTGCTGCAGGAGACAGTTCAATCCCTCGACACACGGCCCGCGCAGGTCCTGCTCGAAGTCACCGTCGCCGAGGTGACCCTAGGCACTGGCGATCAGTTCGGCGTGGATTGGCGATCCACCGGCGGAAGCACGACCATTTCATCGGGAAACCCTGAAGCTGCTGACAGCAGCTCATTGCGGGACTTCGCAGTCCGAGTCGTCACTTTGCGCAACGCGAACGTGCGAGCAATCCTGCGCGCACTGTCGACGCGCTCGCAGGTAAAGGTGCTGTCGACGCCAAGTGTGGTCGCAACAAACAACCGCGAGTCGCGCATTCTGGTGGGAAGTCGTGTGCCATTTATTGCATCGACCAGACTGGGCAACGACGTTGCGATTGATCGGAATGTGCAATACGAGGACGTGGGTACATCGCTGACCATCATTCCGACGATCAACGATGACGATTACATCAGTGTCCAGATTCTGCAGGAAGTCAGTTCGCTCACCACGCAGACGATTCAATCAGCGCTGAATGCACCGGTTATTTCCACGCGTGAAGCGTCCACGCGTGCCGTGATACGCGATGGGCAGACCGTGGTGATCGCGGGCCTGATTGGCACCTCTACCGAAGACACAGAGAGTGGTATCCCCTTTCTCAAGGACATTCCCATTCTGGGTAACCTGTTCAAGAGAAAGAGCGTTACACGCAACCGTACCGAGGTGGCGATATTTGTCACGCCCTATCTGGTGAGGAGCGACGAAGACGCTGACGCGCTGCGCGAAAGAATTCGCGAACGGATGAATCGTGAGGTCCCCGGGGCGGTACCGGACTCGCTCGGCACCACGCTCAAAAAGAAACCGGGGGGGGGCGGCGATCGGTGAGCGACACGCTACGCGAAGCAGCACAGGGTGCTTTGGCAGCGCGGCTTCCGTCGCGTTTTATGGAGCAGTACGCGCTGCTCCCACTCGAAATCAACGATAAGCAACAGGTCATCATCGCGACGGCGCGGGAGCAGGACGCGGCAATTACCGACGAGTTGCAACGAGTGTTTGAGTGCCCCGTGGTGTACGTCTCGGCCAGTGACGAAGATATTCAGGCTGCGATCATGGGTGCGCACGGTGCTGAAGAGACGAACGGCGTGTCGGCACACGGCGAGGCACCAAGCGATGTCGGCGAACTCCGCGCCCGCGCCACCGACGCGCCGGTTATTCAGCTGGTGAACGCAATACTTGGGGACGCGCTGCGGACCGGCGCCAGCGATATTCATCTGGAGAGTACACGCGACGGGCTGCGCGTTCGAATGCGACTTGACGGCGTCTTGCGGGACGTCTCCACGTATTCAGTCGCGGTCATGCCTGGAGCGATCAGCAGGGTGAAGCTCCTCGCAGGCCTCGATATCGCGGAGCGGCGGCTACCGCAGGATGGCAGGGCGCGCGTACGAATGGCGGGGCAGGAGGTGGATGTGCGCGTGTCCACCCTGCCGAGTCTGTACGGTGAGGGCATTGTGCTTCGAATCCTCGATCAGGGGAGCGCAGCACGTGACGGCGCCAGATCACTGGAGGCATTGGGTATGCCGACCGCCGTGCAACAACCTTTCGTAGAGGCGCTCCGGAGAACCAGCGGACTCATTCTTGTAACCGGGCCCACAGGGAGCGGCAAAACCACCACGTTGTACGCAGCGCTCTCGCAGCTGAATGTCCCCGGAGTCAAGATCATCACTGTAGAAGATCCTGTGGAGTACCAACTCTCGGGAGTCACGCAGATCCCCGTCAACCGCAAAGCGGGATTGGGTTTTGCTGCGGCACTGCGATCGATTCTTCGACACGATCCCGACATCGTGATGGTCGGGGAAATGCGCGATCGGGAGACCGCGGAGATTGCCGTGCAGGCGGCACTGACCGGGCATTTGGTGTTCTCCACGCTGCATACCAACGATGCGGCAAGCGGCGTGACGCGCCTCGTAGACATGGGCGTGGAGCCATATCTGGTTGCAGCCACCGTTCAGGTATTGCTGGCGCAGCGTCTGGTGCGCGTTCTGTGCAGCGAGTGCCGCGGTCAGGGGTGCGCGTCTTGCGC